>NZ_JABXKH010000055.1 GCF_017115105.1 Nostoc sp. NMS2 | reverse complement strand
GAATTAAATCTTACCCTACCTCGGATGGTGTCACTTTGTTTCCAACAAAGATTGCTGATCAGGCAAGTCCTCTTGTCAATAGGCTTTGAGACGCGCTAACCCTGCTACACAGACTTGGGAACTAAGCAACTGCGGGAGATGTTATTTAGTCAAACTAAAGTTACTGGTTTATTCTGTCTTGAGAACCGCAAGACAATTTTTGAAGAAGTTGATAGCCGTTTTAAGTTTGTTGTCCTTACTTTTCTTAAAGGTAGTACAACAACAGAATTCCCATCTGCTTTTATGCGTCTTGATGTGGAGGAACTTCAAAGGTTTCCTAATGATGATAGCTTGCAAATTAGCGTTGATATGGTGCGTAAACTATCGCCTGATTCACTATCTGTAATGGAGTTTAAGAACGAGGTAGACATTTGCATTGCTAAAAAAATGCTTGAGTTTCCATTACTAGGTGAAAAGATTAAAGGGAAGTGGAATCTGTGTCTTAGGCAAGAGCTAAACATGACTAGCGACAGTCATTTATTCAAGCAACAGCCGGGTAAAGGAAGATTATCATTATATGAAGGTAAGATGATTCATCAGTTCACTCATCTATATGCTGAACCCAGATATTGGGTGGATGAACAAGAAGCAAGAAAAGCTTTATTAAAACGGAATGAAAGTGATAATTCTCAAAAATTAGATTATCAAATTTCCCGTTTAGGGTTTAGAGACGTAGCAAATGCTACTAATATCAGAACTATGATTGCAGGAATTATCCCACCTAATGTTTTTGCGGGTAATACATTAATTGTGTCACAGCAATTCACAAAGCAAGACGAATTACTGTTTGTTGTTTCTGTACTGAATAGCTTTGCTTGCGATTTTATAATTCGCCAAAAAGTAACAGCGCATTGCAATATGTTCTATGTCTACCAATTACCCGTACCACGCTTAACAAAAAACGATCGCAGCTTCAACGATATTGTACAACGCGCCGCCAAACTCATCTGCACCACACCAGAATTTGACGAACTCGCGCAAGAAGTCGGTTTAGGTTCCCATCAACAAGGCGTTACCGACGAAACAGAACGCGCCAATCTCCGCGCAGAACTCGATGGAATGGTAGCACACCTTTACGGTTTAACCGAAGATGAGTTTAGCTACATCCTCACTACCTTTCCGATTGTGAATGCAACAATTAAAGAAGCAGCATTGTCAGCTTATCGTAACTTTGCCCCAATGTTTGGAGACTCAAAAATAGGACTTACGCACAAGTACCCGCCCTCTGGGGCAATTCATGATATTACTGTATGAAAGAATCTCAACATAGTCCGATAAGCTGTTCCACATTTAACTTGTATAATTAGGGCGGGCAAGATGCCCACTCCACAAGAGTTATGTTTAATGGAGATACCCATGAAAGAATTAATGAAACAGCCTTCATCTTGGCTACCAAATGGAATAAAACTTAATCTTTCTGATCAGTTTCGTCCTTTTTCTTTTACTGAAGAATTACAAATCCGTTTAGAGGAACTATTAGAAAAAAATAAAGAAAATTTACTCAATCCAGATGAACAAGCAGAATTAGCTGGGTTATTGGAATTAGAAAAAATCTTCAGTTTTATCAATGCTAAACTTGCTTCTTAATTGTGGTTATCAACAATTTTATCCTAAATGATTTGTAAGAAAATTCACCTCCGGCTAACGCCGTCCCCCCTTAGCAAGGCTACGGTGTATACACAAATGATTTAATCACCTCAAATCTTGTTTCGTAGGGTGTGTTATCGCCCTTGAGTACGGCACCATCAGAGTTGCAAAAAAAATGTAGGTTGGGTGGAGGCTTTGCCAAAGCCAACATCCTGATATATGTTGGGTTGCGCTCCGCTCCACCCAACCTACGTCTACTAAACCTCATCTAAGTTGAGAACCGTAGTTTTTGCCCTCACCCTAAATCCCTCTCCCAGATATGGGAGAGGGACTTTGAAATTCTAGCTCCCCGAATCCCATATCTGGGAGAAGGGGTTGGGGGATGAGGGCAAATCCTTTTGCTCAGGGAAGAACTACAGGTTTCAAGATAGATGTGATCTATGTTAGTAATAAAAGAATATCCATCCAACTTACTCCTACACGGAGGAAAACCTAGCAGGACTTACGCAAACAATAGCCGAAACCCTGCCTTATCCCAACAATAATTATTTACGCCTACCTACTTATATAAATCCGGCAGCATTTACCTAGTCGTAATTTTATAACCGTGCAAATTCATCCTCACTCCGAATTTAACCATAGCCGCGAACAGGGGTTGCAAAAATTGCTCGACCGCCTTGTTAAAACAATGCAGCGCGATGAGTTAGTGCGGCAAACTACTAGTCAACTCAGAGAATCGCTTCAGGTTGACCGGGTGGTGTTGTATTATTTTTACGGGCAGTGGCAAGGGCAAGTGACTTTTGAATCATTGAGTTCTAAAGAATTATCAATACTTGGTTCCACTGGCCCAGATGATTGTTTTAATAACGAGTATGCTGCTTTATACTTATCAGGACGGGTAAGAGCGATCGCTGATATTGAATTAGAGCCAATCGAACCTTGTCACCGAGATTTTCTCCGCAATATGCAGGTTAGTGCCAATCTTGTTGTACCAATTTTGATTCCTAGAGGATTATGGGGATTGCTAACAGCACATCACTGTCAAGGGCCTCATCATTGGTCGCCATCAGATATAGAAATGATGCAAACGGGGGCACAAACTCTAGCAACAGCCCCTTACATACTAGAAAGTTAACATAATTTGTAATTCATGCCGTGTGCAACTCAAACCTAACCCCCAACCCCTTCCCTACAAGGGAAGGGGAGCAAGAATCAAAGCCTCTCTCCGTTTCGGGGAGAGGTTTGGAGAGGGGTTCTAAGAACTAAGTTAAAAGGGCGGTTAGAAACCGCACGCCAGTTGCTTCAAGTCGGCACCGCCCAACGCACTGGCTTGTCTACATAGGCAAAACCGACCTGCGTGGGTTTAAAATACTCAATTTGATTTTTCTAGATAAGGAGAAAAAACTGTGAAATTTGGTTACACGGTCATCTGGGTAGACGATGTAGTTAAAACGGTTGAGTTTTACGAAAAAGCATTTGGTCTAGTTCGTCGCACTCTCCAGGATAAGGGGCAATATATCTGGGCTGAAATCGAAACCGGAAACACCACATTAGCTTTCTCCTCCAGTAGCGAAGCACAAAAGTTATTTCCTGGCGGCTGCCATACCAACGATGCCACACAACCACCGACATTGATTCAGATATCATTTATTACACCTGATGTTGGCAGTGCTTACATGAGAGCGATCGGGGCTGGTGCAAAAGCATTAGATGCCCCTAAAACCCAGCCTGGCGGACAAACTATTGCTCGCCTCCGCGATCCTAATGGCGTGCTGGTGTCGTTGGCGAGTGGCTAGTACCGCTTACTACCTTGAAATTGGTAATTCCTACACCACAAGTTTTTCATTGATTGGGGCATTAAACAAGCAAAGCTATAATTACCATAGCCTCTAGCCATATTGCATACTTCTATGACCCATCTTCTTACACTGGAACTGAACGACCAAATTTTCACCGCGATTCAGCGACAAGCTGAGGCGATTGGCGTTCCTCCTGAACGGCTAGCTGCAACCCTCCTAGAGCAACAGTTTGGACAAGTTTTTAAATTATTGCTATCTGAAGCAGAAAAGGAGACAGCACGAGCCAGATTTGAACGCCATTTTGGGGCACTTAATCTCGAACATACCATTGATCTGAACAATGAAAGCATTGATGCAGATTTGGTGAGAGAGTATGCCAGTAACCACGAGGAGGGTTAATGCTCCTCGATACCTCTGGGTTACTTTGTCTGCACTATCAGACTGAGCCTTTGCATACTGAAGCTAGTGCTGCCTATAAGAGAGCAACAATCCGATTAACCCACAGCTATGTAATTGCTGAGTACGTCGCGTTAGCCACTGCAAGGCGTTTTCCGCGTTCATCCGTCCTTGATTTTGTGGTTGACTTGCTGGATAACCCAGACATAGAAACGGTTTGGATAGATGAGCCATTGCACCGAACAGCAGTCGATCTCCTAATGGGGCGGAAGGATAAAACTTACTCTCTATGTGATGCACTGAGTTTTGTGCTAATGCGCCAGCGCGACATTATAGAGGCATTGTCTACCGATCGCCACTTCGAGCAAGAAGGGTTTATCCGCTTACTGCGACCAGCAGCCTAACACGCAATAAAAAATCAACGCCTAATTTTCTTACTTTGGCTTATTCTGAGTATAGGAAAACAGCACTGTCTAGATATTAAAATGCTACTTATTCCTACTGTTGCCCCGATTCCCCTTGTAACTGATGCAAATGGCGTTGTTAAAATTAGCAAAACTCGCATCACTTTAGATACAGTTGTTACAGCTTTCCTTGAAGGGGCTACAGCAGAAGAGATCACAGAACAGTACCCATCCCTTCATCTTTGGGATATCTATCTGGTGATTGGTTATTACTTACAACATCAAGCCGAGGTTGATACCTACCTTCTAGAGCGTCAAAGACTTGCCACGGAAGTTAGACAGGAAGCTGAAAAGCGTTTTAACCCCATTGGAGTGCGCGATCGCCTTTTAGCAAGACGCAACCCACAAGGGTAAATTACCATGCTGCGTTTTTAGTCCGGTTCTTGCCTTGACGTTAACGATTGGAGGTGAGTAAGTAGGCTGGCGATCGCCAGAGTTAAAATCAACGCCTAATGTTTTGACTTTGGATAGTTTAAATGGGAATCTTAATAAGTACACTAAGGGATGTCAAAGATTTTTGAGTTGACAGGACAGCAAAAAGCTGTGATTGCTGACTATCAAATGAAATGGTATTCAATGGCAATATCAACTCAGCCAGTTGATAAAGCAAAAGCTTTTTCCGCAATCGAGGCCGTTTACAAGAAAATATCAAACGCAGAAATACCTGACATATACTATTTTGAAAGTCCTCTTAGTATGGCTAACCTCAGCTTTATTAGCCATATTTATCCGGTCGCAAACTTATCCAACCAACGTAAGCTGAACAACATCATTAGAGCTATATCTTGCTTGCACTATCATTTCTGACCATATTTAAAATATGTATAGTTTATTTACAAAACGCAATTTTATTAACTATGAAATGTAGATAGAATTGCTGCATAAATCTCTTAAATACCTCCGATAAGTTAAGACAGGTTCTCATCGAGGATACCTGATTTGATATTTCCATTTTGGAATAGCCAATAAGCTTTACCATAAACAGGACTTTAATCATGACACAACAAATAATTCGTGAAGCACCTGCTCCTGAGCCGTTAGAAGGTCAACAGACAAACTCATTCTTCTACGTCCCTGCGCCTAATGAACCTATTCTCAATGTCAACAATATTCAAGGCAACATTCTAGGCGGGTTCAATAAAGACTACCAAGCCCTCTTATTCCTTGAAATTGAAAATCCAAATGCCTTCAAGCAGTGGCTTAAGTCACAGATCAACTTCATTGCCACCGCTTCAGAAGTGATTGCCTTCAACCGCTTATTTAAATCCGCCAGACAGCGACGAGGCCGCGAAGGCGCTGTTAAGGCAACCTGGGTTAATATAGCTTTCTCCTTTGAGGGGCTGAAGAAACTAACTAATGATGCCGACTCATTTACGGATAAATCTTTTAAAGCTGGACTAGCAGCACGCGCTGCTGATCTGAACGACCCCGTGGACAAAGATGGTAAGCCTATTGGCTGGGTCGTGGGTGGGCCAGATAATGGCAAAGTTGATGTGGTTTTCATCATTGCCAGTGACGAACGCGCAGACTTGCTGGCAGAAGTTTCGCGGATCTTAGAAAGCGTTGTGGTATTTACAGACGAGCAAGGTAAGCCTAAGAGCAGTGGAGCCAGAATTACTTTCTTAGAAGAGGGAGCTAACTTACCTGCACCCTTATCTGGACATGAGCATTTTGGCAACTTGGATGGAATATCACAACCTGGTATTCGTGGCCGGGTTGGTGATAATCCTAAAGAACTTCTCACTCCTCGGCAGAATCCAGAGAATAAAAACCAGGGTAAACCAGGACAGGATCTTCTGTGGCCAGGAGAGTTTGTTTTTGGCTATGAGGGTCAGAGGGATGATGCTAAAAAGTTGGAAGATAGCAAAGGTCAGGTTGTATCGGCAGGACTACACTGGGCGAATGATGGCTCTTACCTTGTATTCCGCCGATTGCGCCAAGATGTATACAAGTTCCACCATTTTTTGAACGAAAAAGCTGCCAACCTCGATACTGACCCTCGAAAGGTGAGCGCAAAGCTGATTGGTCGCTGGCCTAGTGGCGCTCCCACTGTCCGCACGCCCGAAGAAGATGCCCCAACTTTGGGTAATGATGACAATGCCAACAATGATTTTGAATTCAACGGTGATGATCCACCAGATGGAAAATTCTTCAAAAATGATGTAGTCCCGCCTTCCGACGATGCAACGGGTCTGCGCTGTCCGTTTATTGCCCATACCCGGAAGACTTATCCACGCAATGACAAAACACCAGGAGGCAGAGTCCCTAATTCCGACGAGATTGATATTGACCGCAGTGAAGTGACTACTCAAACACACCGTTTACTCCGTCGCGGCATTCCTTTTGGCCCAGTGTCTCCTTCAACGCCGAACAATCCGCTACAAGATGAGAAGTTTGTCGATCGCGGTCTCCACTTTTTAGCTTATCAGACTTCGATTGAAGACCAGTTTGAGTTTGTCACTAAGTTCTGGGCTAATAATCCAAACTTCAGTGAGGAGGCTGCTACCGGCCACGAGTTTGAAGGTAAATTAACTCTTGGTCACGATCCAATTATTGGTCAAAGTGATAATAACAAACCAGGTGGCGATCGCACACGCAAGTTCTTTATCCACCTTGAGGATGACCAAGGTCAACCTCAAACTGAGGAGTTGACTGCACCTGAAGACTGGGTAATCCCTACTGGGGGCGGCTACTTCTTTGCACCATCGATTTCTGCTTTGAAGGATGTATTAACAAAATAAGGATTTGATGTATATAGTAGATGCTGAAGCATTTTGTGGCATTGCATTGATGGCGATCGCATACACAGCAGTTTTCTCTTACATGAGGTACAAAGCCTACGGGTTTTGAGGCAGGTGGTCACTGAGCGTAGTCGAAGTGACCACCTGTCTCTTTGACTAATATGCTATCGTCCCACAAGGTGGCAAAGCTGTTAACTGGCAAGAAGACTTAACTATGTTGATTCTAATCAGAGTTTTTCTGCTAGTTGCTACAACACTTTATCAAGCGATCGCGTGCTGGTTTGAAGATCAAAAACCGCCCCCTGGTAAAATGTTTGATGTGGGTGGATATCGTTTACATCTCTACACCGCAGGAAACGCTAGCCCAACAATTGTCTTAGACCACAGTTTAGGGGGAATTGAGGGCTATCTCTTAGTTGAAGAATTGGCAAAGTTAGCACGAGTATGTATTTATGACCGAGCGGGTTATGGATGGAGCGATCATAGCCCACATCCCCGAACCAGCAATCAAATTGTCACAGAATTAGATACGCTACTTACTCAAGCAGGAATTGAACCACCCTACATTTTGATCGGAGATTCCTTTGGTAGCTACAATGTCCGGTTGTATGCCCATCGATTTCCTCACAAGGTTGTTGGAATGGTACTAACAGATGGACTGCATGAGACTGGAATGCTGAAAATGTCTTTTCAGTTGCAAGCATTAAAACTCTTTTTTATATCAGGCTTTGTGATGTCTATTCTAGGCTCAATACTTGGCATTATTCGATTAATGAGGATATGCAAAGTATTTGAAGTGTTAAAGCCGGAATTAGCTAAATTTCCTCAGCACTTACTTAATTCAATCAAACGTTCCTTTTGCCGTCCTAAACATTGGATTACAATGAGTCGAGAGATGTTAAATCTAAGTGCTAGTGGACGTGAGGTTAGTATAGCTAACCAATTTGGTGATATGCCTATAGTTAATATCAAAGCAAATTCTTTTTTCAAACCTTCTTTTTGGACTGTTTTTATTCCTTTGCGAGGTGCTAACCAATTGCGAAAACAGATGCATATTGAGCTACTTAAGTTATCAACGAATTGTACTCAAATTCAAGCAAGTAATAGTGGTCATTTTGTATGGGTAGATGAACCTGATGTAATCATAGATGCTGTAAAAATTGTTCTAAATAAACTCGATCCTGCTCGTCCGGGTTAAGGGGTATAGATGCTGAACAGGGAAATTATGAATTTTGTTTTGCATCATTCATAATTTAATTATTTTCTCTACTCCCCAATCTAAAAATTTTATGGATTCAAATCCAGCATTGTGTACAGCGATCGCAAATCACATCACCACTAGTCCCCAGCAGCGAATTACTTTCGCCCGATTCATGGATCTGGCATTATACCACCCTGAATACGGCTACTATTCCAGCGATGCGCTCAAAATTGGCTTTAAAGGTGGTGATTTTTTCACCTCTCCTAACCTCTGTGCTGACTTTGGCGAGTTACTAGCAGAACAATTTTTTCAGATGTGGGAGATTTTAGGAAAACCTGTACCCTTTTCTCTGGTAGAAATGGGAGCAGGTCAAGGACTGCTAGCATTGCATATCCTTAAATATCATCAACTGCACTACGCAGATTTTTTTACTGCGCTAGAGTATATCATTATTGAAAAGTCCCCAACTTTAAGACAAGAACAGCAGCAACGCTTGCAAGATTTCCCTGTGCGTTGGTGCAATCTAGAGGATATACCACCAAATGCGATCGCAGGCTGCTTTTTTTCTAACGAATTAGTAGATGCGTTCCCCGTCCATCAATTCATCATAGAAACGGGCGAACTCCGAGAAATTTATGTGACAACAGATAAGAATAAAAAAGAAACCAATGCCCCATTCCCATCATTTGTAGAAGTCACAGGAGAACCTTCAACGCCCCAACTAGCTGAACATTTGGATTTCCTGGGAATCGATTTGGCCCAAAGTGCATATCCAGATGGCTACCGTAGTGAAATTAATTTAGCTGCTTTAGACTGGTTGAGTATAGTAGCAGACCGCTTGCAGCGCGGCTATGTGTTAACAATTGATTATGGCTACCCCGCCAGCCGTTACTATAATCCCAGGCGATCGCAAGGAACCCTACAGTGTTATTATCATCATCGTTTCCATGACAACCCCTATATCAATATTGGGCGACAAGATATCACAGCCCATGTTGATTTTACGGCTTTGGAACGCTGGGGCGAACGGTGCAATTTAAAGAATATTGGTTTTATCCAGCAGGGATTATTTTTGATGGCGTTGGGGTTAGGCGAACGGATTGCAGCCCTTTCTTATCAAAAGCAACCCCTCTCGGAGTTACTACAGCATCGAGATGCACTACACCAACTTATAGATCCTACAGGACTTGGTGGCTTTGGAGTTCTAGTTCAGAGCAAAGGTCTGGATAATACAGAAACTTCTCAACTAATAAAAGGATTGACCCTGCCAGAATAAAGGTAAATTCAAAAGTTAAAACTCTATTTAAGAATGCAGTATCAATCTTATTTAGATTAGCATAACAGTGAATACTGTAAAGTTAAACACAATACAAAAGTAATAATTATGTCCACTCATGACCTGCTAATGTTAGCAACACTACTTACCCCTGGTATTTTACTTTCAGTGATAATCATGGTGACTTTTGCCGCCGGTGGTTGATTGCCAGAGTTAGGGAGAGACGCGATTAATTGCGTCTCTACTAGGGAGTAGGCAAACTGGGATTTGAGATTGTATCTTAAGTCTCAAATAACTACTTCCCAACTAAATTTGAATCAAACAATGCAAATGCGATGTCCATAATGGGCTGCGACGCTGTAACAAAGGAACGTGAAAAATGAAGGTAGCATTTCTGGGAACTGGACTGATGGGACTACCAATGGCTCAAAGGTTATTAGCCGCAGATATACAGCTAGTTGCCTACAATCGCACCCCAGAAAAATTAGCACCATTAAAAGCAGCTGGGGCTGAAATTGCTACACATCCCCGCCACGCCATTCGTGCTGCTGAGTGCGTAATCCTCATGCTTACTAATGCTCCGGCCATTTATAATGTGTTGCTTTCAGATACTGCTTGGCAAACTCTGGAAGGGCGCACAATCATCCAAATGGGAACAATTACGCCCACAGAAAGCCAGGAAATTAGAGATGCAATAGTTGCTGGTGGTGGTGAGTATTTAGAAGCACCTGTGTTAGGGAGTATCCCGGAAGCAAAAGCTGGCAAGTTAAGTGTGATGGTAGGGGCAGAGCCAGAACAATATCAACGGCACTTGAAGTTACTCCAAAATTTTGGGACAGAACCTTTACTTATAGGGCCAGTAGGATCTGCGGCGGCGCTTAAATTGGCACTAAATCAACTAATAGCTTCTCTAACAACTAGCTTTGCTCTGAGTCTGGCTTTTGTCCAGCGTCAGGGTGTTGATGTGGATGTGTTTATGCAAATCTTGCGCGACAGTCCACTCTACGCACCTACCTTTGATAAAAAGCTACAACGGATGTTGGATGGCAATTATGCCGATCCGAATTTCCCCACAAAACATTTGCTCAAAGATACAGAATTGTTTATCTCGGAAGCGAAATCTCGAAGTTTGGATCTCAGCAGTATTAAAGGTGTGCGGCAAATCTTGCAAACAGCCGTGAAAATGTCATTTGCTGATGATGATTACTCATCACTATTTTCTGTAATTAAAGAATGGGGGGAATAAAAAACTCCACCCACAAGAGGATGGAGTTTTTGGGCATGGGGAATGGGGCATGGTAAAGAAGCTACCAATGCCCTATGCGGCGGGGCGACTATCTCTCTCCACCTACGAGGGGATGCAATACTGTTCGGTTAAGCCTAAAAAATAACTCTAATGTAGGTTGGGTTGAGGAACGAAACCCAACATTTTCAGGGATTTGTTGGGTTTCACTTCGTTCAACCCAACCTACAAATCTTCAAAACCTACGCAGTATTGTGAGGGATTTTCCCGTTGCTTTCAATAAATTTTTGTAGGGGCAATTCATGAATTGCCCCTACTTTGAAAATGCTGAATTAAAAGGTTTTAATCTTTAATAACGATATTATTGCCCATCAGTAGTAGGAGTTGATTGAGGGAATGGTAAAGATTCAGTCTGGGGTTGAGGCTGAGGTTCAGGTTTAGGATTTAGAAAATCCTGCCAAGTCTTAATTTGCTCTTGCGCCGCACTGTAAGCAGCACTACCGCGTGGAATCGATTTTGCAATATCAATCCCTCTAGCAATATCAGACTGACCTTGAGAGCGGGCTATGTCTAACAATTGCTGACTCCATTGGTCAATAGCCAGATTCGCATCCATGCGTAAGATGCTATTGTTTGAAACCCGATCTGCGAGTCGTATTGCTTCAACCAAAGCTTCTGGCGTACCAGCCGCGCCCACTTCTTGAGCTTTTTTCCAGTTTTCTCTAGTGCGGATTTGCCCTTCCCAGTCATTTATCGCAGCTTGCGCTTCCCCAGAAAGCGCCCTTCCCGACGAGGCAATTTGTTGAGCGGTGCTAATGGCGGCGGTGAGATTTCCACTCTGAGCCAGTTCTTGTGCTTGATCCAAGTAGGGTTGGTCTTGAATTCGCTGAATCTTTCCTACCCAAGTCCGAATTCTTTTCCGTGCTTCTGGATATAATGCCCGACCTCTACGAATTTCGCTGGCCTGAGCGATCGCAGCTTGCAAGGAGTTGATATCATCGAATACAGCTATCTGTTCGGCACGATCTAAGTAAGGTTGGTCTTCAATTGTCTCCACTTGGCCACGCCAGCGATCTATCTCTTGCCTCGCTTCTGTGGCTCTGGGATTATTTGCAGGGATTAACTGTACTTGGGCGATCGCTGCTGTTAAATTAGGGACTGTTCCCTGGCTAGCCAACATTCTCGCTTTTTCTAGATTGGCAACATCTTCAATTTCCAACTGCCAACGAGCAATCAGTTGCTGGGCTTCGTTATACACTGGTCTGGAAGGATCGATTTGTTGTGCTTGAGCGATCGCAGCCTCTAAACCAGAAACGTTACCGATCCAAGCACTTCTTTGCGCGTCAGCTATGGCGATAAAGTCGTCTGTTTCGCCCTGTAGTTTCGTACTTTCTGGAATTTGTCTAGCAATATTCAGGGCTTCGTCGGCATCCCGCTTGTCTAGTTTTGCCTGTGCCAATTCCAGCATTTTGCGTCCAAATGCGGGAATCGCTTCCTGAGCTTTTTGGTAAATGTAACTTTCTTGCCCAATAGACTCAGCTAGCTTGATGGCTTCGAGTAAATTATCGACTACTTTGCTGTCTGCTAAACTTTCCGCTTTTCCTAACTTATCGCCATCTTCCCGCGCTGCGGCGATTAGACGATTCAATTGGTCGTATTTAGTACCCGCCCAATATTGATTGTCTACGCGCAGCATTTTAGAGGATAACATGAACGCCGATTGCCAGCGCCGTTCCTTTACTTCTGCGATCGCACCGTTGTATGTTTCTTCTGCCTTTGTCCAAATTGACTGCCATTTGTCAACTTGTTCATCGACTAATTTATAAGCTGCCACATCTTCGGGTATTCTTTTCGCTGTAGCGATCGCTTCCTCTAAATTCCCTGTTTGGAAACTTTGATCGGCTAGCTTCAAAATATCCCGCGACCATTCTGCGATGAAACGATCAATTTCTCCATGCAACGGGTGATTTTGTGGTAGTTGCTTCACCAGAGCGATCGCTTGCAATAGGTCGTTCACAGTTTGCTTAGAAGCCGCCAACTGAGCGCAATGTAGCCGTACAGAAGCACTAGCTAGGGGCCAGAAAATCGAGGGGCAATTAGGAGCAGTCGGTAACTTTAGTAGCATTGCCATTGCTAAGAATCCTACACTGCCGGGAATCAACATTAGTAGTACTAGCCACAATGTCCAGCTTTTCATCCAGCGTGGCCATTTCCCAGAAGTACTACTGAGTTGAGCAGTTTCTTCTGAATGACTATTTATAGGTAATCCTTGTGTATGGTTTTTTTTTCGCCGCTTCACTGACTTGGAAGTAGAACCAGTAGGTGGGACACCAAATGGTTGAGTTTCACCGAATTGTTCTGTTCGGGATAATCTTTTGTTTTGATCTGGCTCTTTATCACTGGCTGAAGACCAACTATCTGGAATATCCCGCTCTGTCATCTCTCACACCAAAATAATTGAATAGCGCTCTGTTTTAGGTCGATAATTCCATTGATGCCATAGTAACTTTCTCGCGATCAAAAAGCTACTTTTTTTGATTATGCTTCTCAACAGAATACCACGATCGATATATAAAATTAGTGTCGTTTTATACTTTATCCTGAAACAGTAGATTCAGCTTGCAAATCGGCAATTAGTTGAGCTAACTGATCGCTACTTGCCTGGTAAACGTTGCCGCAAAAATCGCAAGTTGCTTCAGCACCATTATCTTTAACAATCATATCTTGCAGTTCGGCTTCTCCCAAAATTTTCAGTGCCCCCAAAACGCGATCGAAAGAACAACCACAGTGGAAGCGCAGCATTTGCCGTTCGGAAAAGATTTCCAGTCCCATATCGCCCAAGAGGTCGCTAAAGATTTCAGTTAAATTCTTCCCGGCTTGCAACAATGGCGTAAATCCTGCCAGACCAGCGACCCGTGATTCCAAGGTTTCCACTAGGGCTTCATCTCTGGCAGCTTTGGGTAACACTTGTACTAGTAATCCTCCAGCCGCAGTTACTCCCCCTGTTCCCACAAACACACCTAAAACTAAAGCTGAAGGTGTTTGTTCAGAATTCACCAGATAATGAGCCACATCATCGCCAATTTCGCCAGAAACTAGTTCCACCGTACTAGAGTAAGGATAACCATAACCGACATCTCGCACAACGTAGAGGTAGCCACCACCCACTGCACCACCAACATCTAGCTTACCTTTGGCATTAGGAGGCAATTCTATAGATGGATTCCCCACATACCCGCGTACCGTACCATCTAAGCCGGCATCTACCAATATGCCGCCCAAAGGGCCATCGCCCTTCACCCGCACATTGACCCGCGATCCACTTCGCTTCATACTAGAAGCCATTAACAAGCCCGCCGCCATAGTCCGACCCAGTGCTGCCGTTGCCACATAAGAAAGCTTGTGTCGCCCCCGTGCTTCTTCTGTTAAACGTGTGGTGATCACACCTACGGCCCGAATTCCACCTTCGGCTGCTGTTGCACGAATTAACTGATCCGCCATGAATAACCTTACATTTCTTAACAAGTTCACTTTTTCTATTCTAAGTTCTCTGCTGCAAGAAAAGTAACGTAGTGGGGTGTCACGCAAATAAAGGGCTGTCATTGGTCATTTGTCATTGGTCACTTGTACTGCCCTTCTCTACGAGACGCTGCGCGTAGCGTCTCCAAGAGTTGTATTGGTCATTAGTTATTTGCAAAGGACAAAGGACTAATGACTAATGACAAAGACTATTTGCAATATTAGAAATAGCGATATCTCACTTTTAGGCAATCTTAGAAAAATGTTAGGTAATTTTCAACAAAGTCAACTGCGAATCGAAATTGAAGCGTCAACAGATGCAATTCGTGACAGTCTGTTGCATCCGGTACAGCTAGAAAAATGGCTCTTAGGACAACGCTTTGCGCCAGGAATGCCAGAAGAACTACTTCCGGGATTTCAGTTTACTACCTGGACTGGGCCAGTCTCAATTCATCATCAAGTAGACGTTGTAAAATCCAACTGTCTCCGTTTGCTACTCAGTGGAGGTATTGACGGGTTTCATGAATGGTACTGGGGACAAGGTTGGGTGCAATCCCGCTTGGAAGGAGTTTCACTTTTGCCCTTGAATTTGGGTCAAACCTTGAGTTTGTTGAGCTTGCGTCAATTTCTGGCAACTCAAGGACGTTGATTTGACTGGATGTGAGGGATTGGGGATTGGGATATGGGGCACAAGAGGCAGAGGGGTAGGGAGCAGGGAGCGGAGGGGAAAGAGATAATTTTCTCCCCTTTGCCCCCTGCCCCCTGCCCCCCGGCTTCTTTCCTTAGTCCCTAGTTCAAGAACCAGAAATAATACCTGCAATAATTTTTACCAGGACAGATAAATTTTGAGGCGCTGCAATATAGTAGTCGAGAGTCCCTTTCAGATAGTCGTTAACAGCAATAGAATATTCTATATTGAGTCTCTGATTAGTTAAATCGCATACTTCAAACAAAATTGGACTAATTAAAGCTTCCCGTCTCGTAGTTTCATTAACTAAATCAACATGAGAGAAATTACGGCGAAGTTGCTGCTGTAAAAATTGGATGTCTAAAATTTCTGATGATTCAGGTAATGTTAGATTTTTCCTTTCAATGGTGCAATTTAATTCGGCTAAAATATTATCAATTGTGAAAGGCAATTCAAAATATCGGCTAAAATTATAAGACTCACCAACTTGAAGAATGCGGCGGGAACTCATAAAAACCTAAGCCAAATTTATCTCCTATTTTATACAAACTCGGTCAACTCCCATCTTTGGCACGCTCATCTGATTTGCCTTTACCTGATTCTAATTCGGCTTTACCACCAACACCGAACAATTAGCTTCTTCCACAACTTGACTGCTAACAGAGCGCTGGACAATTCGTTTCATCCCAATCAACCCGCGACTACCAATTATAATCAGGTCAGCTTTGTAAATATTGGCAAGACGAATAATCTCTTCAGCAGGATCGCCAGTTACCAGTTCTAACTCACTTGCGACTGATAATTTTTCCTGATAGGATTGCAGCTGTTTTTCCAGCTGAAAATAAGAAAATGTTGGGGACTCTGGCTGAGGACGATCGGCTGGTATTTCCATTTCTGACTCTGGCGTAGGAAATACATGACACAGAATAACCTTGGCATCTTTTGATAACACCAAATTATCTAAACTCTGAATTACTCGTTCTCCCATTTCCGAACCGTCCAGAGCTATCAAAATATTCTTTAGCACTGCTCTCGTCTCCTATAAGAGTAGACCCCTTACATAAGTATGTAGTAAAACTTGTTAGCAGCTACACTAAATTATTTTTCTATTTGTCTATTTAGTAAATACAGCAGATTGCAGGTAATTGAGGTACAAATTTTAAGCACAAAGTCATATATGAAGAGAGTTTCAACCCAGTTAAGAGACTTCCAACTAAAAAAACATCCCAAATTTTCTTGTGGGATGGGTGTCCCCACCCGTCCCAGATTCAGGGCGCTCATGTTGCCCACCCCACAAGATGGATAATTTATTTCTTGTCAGTCCCTAAGAGTTCCTACATAATAAGTCAGCAAAATGCAATAGGCGGGCATCGACTAGACATTGCCCGCCAAAAGCCTGAAGTAGGGTAGCAAATGCTGTATTTGCTACCTAAAAAGTGACTTTTGTCAACAGTATTAAACAAAATTAACCATTCCAAATCACTCTTGTTGCTGAGTTCGGCGGCGGACTGAATCAGCATGAGAAGGTAAACCTTCTGCTGTTGCTAGCACATCAATAGCACCAGCTACATTTTGCAGCGCAGTTTGGGAGTATTGAATAATACTTGAGTGTTTGAGGAAGGTTTCAACCCCTAATGCCGAGGCATAGCGGGCAGCGCCAGAAGTTGGCAAGGTGTGGTTAGGGCCTGCCAAATAGTCACCTACAGCTTCTGGTGTGGAATAACCCAAAAAGATTGCCCCAGCGTGGCGAATCTGTGGTAAGAGTGCCCAAGGGTCTTTTACTTCTAATTCCAGGTGTTCGGGGGCAAATTCATTTGAGAGTTCTGCTGCTGCTTGGAGCGATTCCACAAGGACAATCAAGCCGTAGTGAGCGATCGCTTTTTCTGTGTCTATTCGCCGTGGATGATCCACTAGCTGTCTTTCCAAGGCTAATTGCACGTTTTTCGCCAAAGCCGCATCTGTCGTCAGTAAGATTGCTGCCGCCATTGGATCGTGTTCGGCTTGGGCTAGCAAGTCAGCAGCTACATGCACCGGATTTGCGGTTTCATCGGCAATCACCAGCACTTCGCTGGGGCCTGCCAAAGAATCAATGCCGACGGTGCCATATACAAGTTTTTTCGCTAGGGTGACATAAATGTTACCAGGGCCAGTAATCACATTCACTTTCGGAATTGTTTCTGTGCCATAAGCTAAAGCAGCGATCGCTTGTGCGCCCCCAATGCGATAAATTTCTTGTACCCCTGCTTCTTGAGCAGCTACCAAGACTGCTGGGTTAATTGCACCTCCTGGGCCTGGAGGTGTCACCATCACTATATGGGGTACAGCAGCAACATGAGCCGGAATTGCATTCATCAGCACTGTACTAGGATAGGCGGCGCGGCCACCAGGCACATACAACCCCGCTCGGTCTACAGGGGTGTAGCGTTTGCCCAGCACTACTTCATCGTCGCCAAAGTGTACCCAGCTTTTTGGGACTCGCTGACGATGAAACGCTTCAATTTGGCGGCGAGCTAGCCGAATTGCGCCCAACAACTCCTTTGACACCTGCTGATAGGCTGCATCTAGTTCCGAGCCTGTAACTCGGAGTTCTTCTGCTTTCAGGGTTTGTTTGTCAAATTCGGCTGTGTAATGCAATACAGCTTTATCGCCTTGGCGCTTCACTGCTTGCAAAACTTCCCGCACCGTTGCTTCTTTGTGAAGCACCTGTTCGTCATGGGTGCGATCGCAGATCCGTTGCAGTTCTGCTCTAACGTCTGCCTGCTGAGTAATGATTCGCAGCATGGAGTAAGGACAATGCCAAAATTATAATATTCACACCTGAGATTTAGTATTGCTCTTGACCCACTGGGGTGTGCAAGCTGACTCTAATTCTCTTCTCTAGCTTAACCTGGATTTTTTTGATACTCTCAAGGTTGCCAGCAGATGGTTTGCTTGAGAAGGCGACTTAATTGCTCAGTCCGACAACCCTTAGCAGGATAGCGGCAGGATGTGGGTGTGCCATTTCCCACTACCCTTATGCCCTTTCCCTCACTCCTTGCGGGGTGCAGGTGGTGTGTTTACACATCCAATCCCCCAGATTTACAGGGGGTAGGGTCTGAGGATAATTTTTACTTCTTTTCCTAACTTCTCAGTAGTTTAACTCTGTACAGACACGATATAATATCGCTTCTATACTTTGATAACCCCTGAAATTTAGCTGTTTACAGTTCTTTGCCTCTGACAATACATCCTAAAAGTCAGGAAAGATTACATTGGCAATCACACCGCTTTCTCAGGTATTTAGTCGAGTTAGGGTAACAGTTTTATTTGATATGGCTTATTTTAACGCATTTCCTAAATTGACAACACACTCAATTGCGGACTGGAGAGATTTAGAAAGCAGGGGAAGAAGAACTATTGTCCAATGGCAGATTTTTTTTAGGAAATTATAACATTGGCAATTTGGATGCTATATTAGTAAGTCTAGTAGTGTGTGTACATATTAATAGTATTTTTGGAATTGACTGTGGCGAATACAAAGTCTGCTCTCAAGCGTGCCCAAATCGCAGAACGTAACCGACTGCGTAATAAATCTTACAAATCAGCAGTCAAGACGCTGATGAAGAAATACTCTAATGCTGTAGCTGTTTATGCAGCTAATCCTACCCCAGAATTAAAACAAGAAGCAGAGGCTCGGTTATCCGAAGCTTACGGCAAAATCGATAAAGCAGTCAAACGGGGTGTCCTTCACGCCAATAATGGAGCAAGGAAAAAGTCGAGATTGGCTCATAAACTAAAGCCCATTGCACAAACGGCTGAGTAGTCATTGGTCATTTGTCCTTAGTCACTTGTACTGAGCAAAGCCGAAGTATTGGTCATTGGTCTTTAGCAAAGGATAAAGGACAAAGGACAAACAACAAAGAACAAAGAATGCAACTGGTAGACACGCACGTTCATCTCAACTTTGATAGTTTTCAGCCGGATTTAGCAACAGTGCGATCGCGGTGGCAAGAAGCAGGAGTAGTGCGTTTAGTACATTCCTGTGTTCACCCGGATGAGTTTTCCACCATTCAATCTATAGCGCACGAGTTTCCTGAAATCAGCTTTGCCGTAGGATTACATCCTCTAGATGCTGATAAATGGAATAGCGAAACAGCCGAGAAAATCAAAACCTTAGCGAGTTCTGACTCGAATGTAGTAGCAATTGGGGAAATGGGACTGGATTTTTACAAAGCTGATAACTATGAGCATCAGCTGATGGTATTTGAGTCACAGTTAGCGATCGCATCTGACCTCAATTTACCAGTGATTATCCACTGCCGGGATGCTGCTGTAGCAACCAGAGAAGTGTTGCAAAAATGGCGGAAACTCAAAGGAGAAAGAGTGCGGGGTGTCATGCATTGCTGGGGAGGAACGCCAGAAGAAACCCAATGGTTTCTCGATTTAGGCTTCTATATCAGCTTTAGCGGGACGGTAACGTTCAAAAATGCCAAAGCGATCCAATCCTCAGCTGCGATGGTGAGTAGCGATCGCCTACTAATTGAAACAGACTGTCCATTTCTCGCTCCAGTTCCGAAACGGGGCGAGAGGCGCAACGAGCCGTCCTACGTACTTTACGTAGCCGAGCAAGTAGCTAAACTGCGTCAGGAAACAGTAGAGGCGATCGCCCATCAAACCACCCAAAATGCCTGTGAATTATTTGGTCTGTCAATAGAAAGTGGGCAATAATTCTCTTTTATTCAGTTGTGCTAAAAAAATAAAACTCTAGGGGGACAAAAATATGCTAATATTATTCCCTCAAAAACATTTTGCGTGCGCCATAATGATAAAGGAAGGAACCTAAAATTTCTGAGCCTAATTTTCAGTGATGTTATCGGCTTGGCCATCCTCCAAATCTCTACAAGCGGATGCTCTCCACATAATGACTAACCGTGCCAAACCAGGTTGAGCTAGACTTTTGCACAATATCGGCTTCTGTGTATTGAACCTATACAAAATCCTTAAACGAAATTGCCTTGTGAGTACAATCCAGCAAAACGAAGTAATTCTGATTCAAAGCCGACAAGGTGCGGATCGTTCCCTCAGTCTTAGGATATCTAAGATATCACTGAGAGTATAAATAGTCGGGTGGATTTAAAACACACCGTCTAGAGCTGCGTCAGCAAATTAACGCGCTTTTTGGAGGGGAAATGAAGAACGTAGATAAAACTCAGGAATATCTCAACTGTATATTCTTCTTAAATCAAGACTATAGTGAGTTTTTGGTGTCTGAGTACCCGATTAGGGGCAATTACCCCCTTGTCCAAATTGCTCATTCCAGCTTTAATCGCTGCGTTTGCCCACACCTGTAAATAGCAAGTGTGTCAAAAGTTCCCAAACAACTAAGGACACTGACTAGCAGTGGGAAGCATCAAACAGCAGTGTCCAAGGGACAATTTTACCAGGTTGACAAAGGAAGAGGCATGACTAAAGAAACATACATGGAACCCGCCTTTCTGTTGCCCGACTTGATTGAAATCCAGCGAGCGAGCTTTCGCTGGTTTTTGGAAGAAGGGCTGATAGAAGAACTGAACTCCTTTAGTCCTATTACAGATTATACGGGCAAATTAGAATTGCACTTTTTGGGTCATAACTACAAACTCAAAGAGCCAAAGTACAGCGTCGAAGAAGCCAAACGGCGGGATAGTACTTATGCCGTCCAAATGTATGTTCCCACACGGTTGATTAATAAAGAAACCGGGGAAATCAAAGAGCAAGAGGTATTCATTGGTGATTTGCCTTTGATGACCGATCGCGGCACATTTATTATTAACGGAGCCGAACGGGTAATTGTCAATCAAATAGTGCGATCGCCAGGGGTCTATTACAAATCAGAAATCGACAAAAACGGGCGACGGACTTATTCAGCTAGCTTAATTCCCAACCGGGGCGCATGGCTGAAATTTGAAACAGACCGTAACGATTTGGTGTGGGTACGCATCGACAAAACCCGCAAACTCTCAGCGCAAGTACTCCTAAAAGCTTTAGGGTTATCAGACAACGAAATCTTTGACGCTTTACGCCACCCCGAATATTTCCAAAAAACCATCGAAAAAGAAGGGCAATTTTCTGAAGAAGAAGCCTTGATGGAGTTATATCGGAAACTGCGTCCTGGTGAACCACCTACAGTCTTAGGTGGACAACAGCTTTTAGACTCTCGTTTCTTTGACCCGAAACGTTATGACCTTGGTCGCGTCGGACGGTACAAACTCAACAAGAAATTGCGCCTTTCTGTCCCAGATACCATGCGGGTGTTGACTGCTGGCGATATTTTGGCAGCCGTAGATTACCTAATTAACCTAGAATATGACATCGGTAATATCGATGACATTGACCACTTAGGCAACCGCCGGGTGAGAAGCGTTGGAGAATTGCTGCAAAACCAAGTACGGGTAGGCTTAAACCGTTTAGAAAGAATTATTCGGGAACGGATGACCGTATCCGATGCCGAAGTGCTAACCCCCGCTTCCTTGGTGAACCCCAAACCATTGGTAGCAGCAATTAAAGAATTCTTTGGTTCCAGCCAGTTAAGTCAGTTCATGGATCAAACCAATCCTCTCGCAGAACTGACCCACAAACGCCGTCTGAGTGCCCTTGGCCCTGGTGGTTTAACCCGCGAACGCGCTGGGTTTGCCGTTCGGGATATTCATCCTAGTCACTATGGACGTATTTGCCCCATTGAGACACCAGAAGGCCCCAACGCCGGATTGATTGGCTCCTTAGCAACCCATGCGCGGGTTAACCTGTACGGCTTCCTAGAAACGCCATTTAGACCTGTAGAAAATGGTCGGGTCAGATTTGACTTGCCTCCAGCCTACATGACAGCCGATGAAGAAGACGACCTGCGGGTTGCTCCTGGGGATATTCCTGTAGATGAAACTGGGCACATTATTGGCCCACAAGTGCCAGTCCGCTATCGTCAAGAATTTTCCACCACAACACCAGAACAGGTTGACTACGTAGCAGTATCTCCCGTACAGATTGTGTCGGTAGCAACCAGCATGATTCCCTTCTTGGAGCATGATGACGCTAACCGAGCGCTGATGGGATCGAACATGCAACGGCAAGCAGTACCCCTGCTCAAGCCAGAGCGTCCTCTGGTGGGTACTGGTTTGGAAGCCCAAGGAGCAAGAGACTCCGGGATGGTGGTTGTATCGCGTACTGATGGCGATGTCACTTATGTGGATGCTACAGAAATTCGCGTCCGTCCGAAACCTAACACTTCAGAAATTAAGTACACCCTTTCCAAGTACCAACGTTCCAACCAAGACACCTGTTTAAATCAGAAACCCCTCGTCCGCATTGGGGAACGGGTTGTTGCTGGTCAGGTATTGGCTGATGGCTCCTCCACCGAAGGCGGTGAATTGGCGCTAGGACAAAATATCGTCGTTGCGTACATGCCTTGGGAAGGCTACAACTACGAAGACGCGATTTTAATCTCTGAAAGACTGGTACAGGATGATGTCTACACCTCAATTCACATTGAAAAATATGAAATTGAAGCCAGACAAACAAAACTGGGGCCAGAAGAAATTACCAGAGAAATTCCTAACGTCGGGGAAGATGCCTTACGTCAGTTGGATGAACAGGGAATCATTCGCATTGGGGCGTGGGTAGAAGCTGGTGATATCTTGGTGGGTAAGGTAACACCCAAAGGTGAATCTGACCAACCGCCA
This sequence comes from Nostoc sp. NMS2, assembly GCF_017115105.1. Classification (GTDB taxonomy): domain Bacteria; phylum Cyanobacteriota; class Cyanobacteriia; order Cyanobacteriales; family Nostocaceae; genus Nostoc. The sequence goes on along the minus strand of NZ_JABXKH010000055.1, from coordinate 7,593 downwards.
GAAGAAAAACTGTTGCGTGCCATCTTCGGTGAAAAAGCGCGGGATGTGCGGGATAATTCCCTGCGAGTTCCCAACGGTGAAAAAGGTCGCGTAGTTGATGTGCGCTTGTTTACTCGTGAACAAGGCGATGAACTACCACCAGGAGCCAATATGGTAGTCCGGGTGTATGTTGCTCAAAAACGCAAAATCCAAGTTGGCGACAAAATGGCAGGACGACACGGTAATAAAGGGATTATTTCTCGGATATTACCGGCGGAAGATATGCCTTATTTACCCGATGGTTCACCAGTGGACATTGTACTCAACCCCTTGGGTGTACCCAGTCGGATGAACGTCGGACAAGTATTTGAGTGCCTCTTGGGTTGGGCTGGTCAAACTTTGGGAGTACGATTTAAAATTACTCCCTTTGACGAAATGTATGGGGAAGAGTCATCCCGCCGCATCGTGCATGGCAAATTGCAAGAAGCACGGGACGAAACAGGGAAAGACTGGGTATATAACCCAGATAATCCCGGCAAAATCATGGTGTATGACGGTCGTACAGGTGAACCCTTTGACCGAGCAATTACCATCGGTGTGGCTTATATGCTGAAACTGGTGCATTTAGTGGATGATAAGATCCACGCCCGTTCTACAGGCCCATACTCACTGGTGACTCAGCAACCCTTGGGTGGTAAAGCACAACAAGGTGGTCAACGGTTTGGGGAAATGGAAGTGTGGGCATTGGAAGCCTTTGGTGCCGCTTACACCTTACAGGAATTGCTCACAGTTAAATCTGACGATATGCAAGGACGGAATGAAGCGTTAAATGCGATCGTTAAAGGTAAGGCAATTCCTCGACCTGGAACCCCAGAATCCTTTAAGGTGTTGATGCGCGAGTTGCAATCATTGGGGTTAGACATTGCCGTACACAAGGTAGAAACCCAAGCAGACGGCAGTTCTCTAGATGTGGAAGTCGATTTGATGGCAGACCAATCAGCCCGTCGCACACCGCCTCGACCCACCTATGAATCTCTTTCCCGCGAATCGCTGGATGACGACGAATAATTCGTAATTCGTAATTCGTAATTCGTAATTGAAGATAAATTTAAGAATCTGTAGTTCGGAATTGAAGGAAAATCCATAATTCCGAACTAGAAATCACAAATTACACTTCTTAATTATGAATTACGAATTACGTTAGCGTAGCTTGCGATGCCTACGGCGGGCTACGCCTACGCCACTATTACGAATTAGAAATTGTTAATTACGAATTACGCATTACGAATTACGAATTAATTATGAGACCTGCCCAAACTAATCAGTTTGACTACGTAAAAATCGGCTTGGCTTCCCCTGAACGCATTCGGCAGTGGGGCGAGAGAACATTACCCAACGGTCAAGTAGTCGGTGAAGTTACCAAGCCAGAGACGATTAACTATCGAACTCTCAAGCCAGAGATGGATGGCTTGTTTTGTGAGCGCATCTTTGGCCCCGCGAAAGATTGGGAATGCCATTGTGGTAAGTATAAAAGAGTTCGTCACAGAGGTATTGTCTGTGAGCGCTGCGGGGTAGAAGTCACCGAGTCACGGGTGCGTCGTCACCGCATGGGCTATATTAAACTCGCTGCACCAGTTGCTCACGTTTGGTATCTCAAAGGCATTCCTAGCTATATTTCCATCCTGTTGGATATGCCCTTGCGGGATGTCGAGCAGATTGTCTATTTCAACTCTTATGTTGTCCTGAGTGCAGGTAATGCCGAAACTTTGACTTACAAACAACTACTGAGTGAAGACCAGTGGTTGGAAATAGAAGACCAAATTTATAGCGAAGATTCTGTGCTGCAAGGCGTAGAAGTAGGTATTGGTGCTGAAGCGCTGTTGCGTTTGCTTGCTGATATCAATTTAGAACAAGAAGCGGAAAGTCTACGCGAAGAAATTGGTAACGCCAAGGGACAAAAGAGAGCCAAGCTAATTAAGCGACTGCGGGTAATTGACAACTTTATCGCCACTGGTTCTAAGCCAGAGTGGATGGTAATGGCAGTTATTCCCGTGATTCCGCCCGACTTGCGCCCAATGGTGCAACTAGATGGCGGACGGTTTGCCACCAGCGATTTAAATGATTTGTATCGGCGGGTTATTAACCGCAACAATCGTTTGGCACGTTTGCAAGAAATTTTAGCACCAGAGATTATTGTGCGGAACGAAAAGCGGATGCTGCAAGAAGCAGTGGATGCTTTGATTGACAATGGTCGTCGGGGACGCACTGTAGTAGGGGCAAACAACCGACCACTGAAATCTTTGTCCGACATTATTGAGGGTAAGCAAGGACGTTTCCGACAAAACTTGTTAGGTAAACGGGTTGACTACTCTGGACGTTCGGTTATTGTGGTCGGGCCAAAGCTGAAAATTCACCAGTGCGGTTTGCCTAGAGAAATGGCAATTGAGCTATTTCAACCATTTGTGATTAATCGCCTGATTCGTAGCGGCATGGTGAATAACATCAAAGCTGCGAAAAAGCTGATATCGCGTAATGACCCCAGTGTTTGGGATGTACTGGAAGAGGTGATTGAAGGACACCCTGTGATGCTAAACCGGGCACCAACGTTGCACCGCTTGGGTATTCAGTCCTTTGAACCAATTTTAGTAGAAGGTAGAGCGATTCAACTCCATCCTCTGGTGTGTCCAGCGTTTAACGCCGATTTTGACGGCGACCAAATGGCGGTACACGTACCGTTGTCATTAGAAAGTCAGGCTGAAGCGCGGTTGTTGATGTTGGCTTCTAACAACATTTTGTCACCAGCCACAGGTAAACCCATCATCACGCCTAGCCAAGATATGGTGTTGGGAGCCTATTACTTAACAGCAGAAAATCCCGGTGCGACAAAAGGTGCAGGAAATTACTTTTCTTCGCTAGAGGATGTAATTATGGCTTTCCAGCAAGAGCAAATTGACTTGCACGCCTATATTTACGTGCGGTTTGACGGTGAAATAGAATCAGACCAACCGGATACAGAACCCGTAAAAGTGACGGAAAATGAGGATGGTACCCGCACATTACTCTATAAGTTCCGCCGAGTCAGACAAGACGCTAAGGGTAATGTACTTTCACAGTATATATACACAACTCCTGGTCGCGTTATTTACAATAACGCCATTCAGGAAGCACTTGCTAGTTAATTAGTAATTTCTAATTCATAATTGAAGAATTAATTACGAATTACGAATTACGAATTACGAATTATTAATGACTTAGGACTAATGATTAATGACTAACGAAAAAATGATTTTTCGCAATCGGGTGGTTGATAAAGGTCAATTGAGAAATTTAATTTCTTGGGCCTTTACGAATTATGGTACGGCGCGAACCGCAGTGATGGCGGACAAATTGAAAGATTTGGGATTTCGCTACGCTACCAAAGCAGGGGTTTCCATCAGTGTAGATGACTTGATGGTGCCACCAACTAAGCGATTGCTTTTAGAAGCAGCCGAAGAAGAAATTCGCGCCACTGAAACTCGTTACCAACGGGGAGAAATTACTGAAGTAGAACGCTTCCAAAAGGTAATTGATACCTGGAATGGTACTAGTGAAGCCCTGAAAGATGAAGTAGTCGTCCACTTCAAGAAGACTAATCCCTTGAACTCCGTATATATGATGGCATTCTCCGGGGCACGGGGTAACATCTCACAAGTCCGGCAGTTGGTGGGGATGCGGGGACTGATGGCAGATCCTCAAGGGGAAATTATCGATTTGCCGATCAAAACCAACTTCCGTGAAGGACTCACTGTGACGGAATATATTATTTCGTCTTACGGTGCTAGAAAGGGATTGGTGGATACTGCCTTGCGAACGGCTGACTCTGGTTATCTCACGCGCCGATTGGTGGACGTTTCCCAAGATGTAATTATTCGGGAATTTGACTGCGGCACCACCAGAGGTCTTAGCATTGGGCCAATGACAGAAGGTGCTAAAACCTTAATTCCTCTTGCAACCCGCTTGATGGGACGGGTAATTGGCGAAGATGTGGTGCATCCGGTGACAAAAGAAGTTATTGCACCACGTAATTCACCAATTCCTGAAGACTTGGCGAAGAAAATTGAAAAAGCTGGGGTGTCACAAGTTGTGGTGCGATCGCCACTAACTTGCGAAGCTGCACGTTCTGTCTGTCAACACTGCTACGGCTGGAGTTTGGCCCACGCCAAGATGGTAGACTTAGGTGAAGCTGTGGGGATTATTGCCGCTCAAAGTATCGGCGAACCTGGTACCCAGCTAACCATGCGGACATTCCACACTGGTGGGGTGTTTACTGGAGAAGTGGCGCAACAAGTTCGTTCTAAAATTGATGGGACTGTCAAACTTCCCCGCAAACTGAAAACTAGAACATATCGTACCCGCCACGGGGAAGATGCCCTCTATGTTGAGGCTAATGGCATCATGCTTTTGGAGCCAACAAAAGTAGGTGATGTTACCCCAGAAAACCAAGAGGTTCATCTTACTCAAGGTTCAACACTATACGTATTTGATGGAAATAAGGTAAAACAAGGTCAGTTGTTAGCAGAGGTTGCCCTTGGTGGACGCACAACTCGGACTAATACAGAAAAAGCAGTTAAAGATGTTGCCTCTGACTTAGCAGGGGAAGTGCAATTTGCCGAAGTTGTTCCAGAACAAAAAACTGACCGTCAAGGCAATACTACAACCACAGCCGCACGCGGTGGCTTGATTTGGATTTTGTCTGGGGAAGTGTATAACTTGCCACCTGGGGCAGAATTGGTGGTGAAAAATGGTGATGCGATCGCTTCTAATGGAGTTTTAGCAGAAACCAAGTTAGCCAGTTTGCACGGTGGTGTGGTGCGTTTGCCCGAAGCTACCCCAGGTAAGAGTACCAGGGAAATTGAGATTATCACCGCTTCTGTGGTTTTAGACCAGGCAACTGTGACAGTTCAAAGTTCCCAAGGTCGCAATAACTACTTAGTCTCCACAGGCAACAACCAGGTCTTTAACCTTCGAGCTACACCAGGCACAAAAGTGCAAAATGGTCAAGTGGTAGCTGAGTTAATTGATGATCGTTATCGCACAACCACTGGCGGTTTCCTGAAATTCGCGGGTGTAGAAGTCCAGAAAAAAGGTAAAGCCAAGCTGGGTTATGAGGTTGTGCAGGGCGGTACTTTATTGTGGATTCCCGAAGAAAGCCACGAAGTCAATAAAGATATCTCCTTACTGTTGGTGGAAGACGGTCAGTTTGTCGAAGCTGGTACCGAAGTGGTGAAGGATATCTTCTGCCAAAACAGTGGTGTGGTAGAAGTGACCCAGAAAAACGACATCCTGCGAGAAGTCGTGGTGAAGCCAGGGGAACTGCTGATGGTGGACGATCCCGAATCAGTCATCGGGCGAGATAACACCTTCATCCAACCAGGTGAGGAATTCCAAGGCAACGTCGCCACGGAATTGCGTTATATCCAATATGTGGAAACACCAGAAGGCCCCGCCCTCTTGAGTCGTCCAGTAGTCGAGTTTGCCGTACCAGATAATCCAGATGTGCCATCAACGACATCGGTAAGTCAACAAACCGGGCGTTCGATTCAATTAAGGGCGGTGCAGAGACTACCTTACAAAGATTCAGAACGTGTCAAATCCGTTGAAGGTGTAGAACTGCTGCGAACCCAGCTAGTGCTAGAAATTGAGCAAGAAGGGGAACAAGACCATAATGCTTCACCCCTGGCAGCAGATATTGAATTGGTAGAGGATACCGAAGACCCAGAAGTTCAACGTTTACAACTGGTAATTTTGGAATCCTTGGTAATTCGTCGAGACATTACCGCCGATGCCACCCAAGGTAGCACCCAGACGACACTTGAGGTACATGATGGGCTAACCATCGCCCCAGGTTCTGTAGTCGCTCGTACCCAAATCTTGTGTAAAGAAGGCGGGGAAGTGCGGGGTGTCCAAAAAGGAGCCGAAAACGTGCGTCGCTGCTTGGTGTTGCGTGACGTTGACAGGCTCACCATTAATACTAGTACTCAGCCCAAGGTAAAAGTGGGTGACTTGCTAGTAGAAGGTACAGAAGTTGCTCCTGGAGTTTTTGCCCCAGAATCAGGACAGGTAGTGGATGTTAAAAGTGCCACTGCTGCATCTGGTGGGGAATCAGCTTTGAGTACTAAAAACTTCGTTATTACTACCCGCATCGGTCGTCCTTATCGAGTCAGCCCTGGTGCTGTGTTGCAGATAGAAGACGGCGATTTGGTACAACGGGGTGATAACTTGGTGTTGCTGGTGTTTGAACGCGCCAAAACCGGAGATATTATTCAAGGTTTGCCCCGGATTGAGGAACTACTTGAAGCTCGGAAACCGAAAGAAGCGTGTATCTTATGTCGTCGGGGCGGAGAAGTTAAGGTAGTTTACGGTGATGGTGATGAAGCGATCGCTATCAAGGTTGTAGAATCAAATGGCGTGGTGACAGATTATCCTCTGGGGCCTGGACAAAACTTGATTGTGCCAGATGGATCAATCGTATTAGCGGGACAACCGTTAACTGATGGCCCATCTAATCCCCACGAAATTTTGGAAATCTTCTTTAGCCTTGGTTCTGAAGATGGAATCTATGCTTGTGCTAGCCTTGCTTTGCAAAAGGTACAGACATTCTTGGTGAATGAAGTACAAATGGTGTATCAGTCTCAAGGGATTGATATTTCCGATAAGCACATTGAAGTAATTGTTCGCCAGATGACCAACAAGGTCAGGATTGATGATGGTGGTGACACCACCATGCTCCCCGGCGAATTGGTGGAACTGCGCCAAGTTGAGCAGGTGAATGAAGCTATGGCAATTACAGGCGGTGCGAGGGCACAGTATACCCCAGTATTGTTGGGGATCACCAAAGCATCGTTGAACACCGACAGCTTTATTTCTGCCGCATCATTCCAAGAGACAACACGGGTACTTACTGAAGCAGCTATCGAAGGTAAATCTGACTGGCTGCGCGGATTAAAGGAAAACGTGATTATTGGGCGATTGATTCCGGCTGGTACTGGGTACAATACCTATGATGAACCCGGTGCGATCGAGGACTACGCTGCTGATATTAGCAGTAGTGTCTTGGATGAAGTTGATGATCCCCTGGATATGGTCTTAGATGACCGCACAGCTCGCACCTATAATTTAGATTCTCCGACTCTTGGGGAATCTGGTTTTGGTAGCAGACGTGCAGAAAGGTCAGTTCTAGATGATGAAGATGAATTAATCGCCGATGAAGTAGTAGACGACGACGATTTCGAGGAAGAAGAGGAAGACGACGAGGATGATTTCGACGACGAATAAAGACTTGAAATTTCGCGTCTCTATTAAAAGGTAAAAAGTAAAAAGGCAAAAGAAGATTTTCTTTTGCCTTTTTATTTTGCTCTCTGAAAACACACAATGAGCAACTGTACATATAGCTCAATACGCTTGGGTTAAGGCTAAAACTCTGTTACCAAGTCAATTTTTTAACGAACCGCCAAGGCGCAGAGGACGCAGAGAGAAGAAAGAGAAGGAAAAAAATTGCTTAACTGAACTGTATTGACATATATAGGGCTAGTATTTGATTTCTGAAAAATCTCCGTACATCTGAAGAGACAGAAA
>NZ_JABXKH010000115.1 GCF_017115105.1 Nostoc sp. NMS2 | reverse complement strand
ATGGGAGAGGGATTTAGGGTGAGGGCGAAAACTACGGTTCTCAACTTAGATGAGGTTTAAAGATTGAAATAAGTTTACACAAAATTTATATATAGCGAACAAGCTTAAAGGTTTAACAAAGATAATCTTTCGTTTGTTATTTCTTAACCTACATACATTGGTTGAAAGTTTATTTAAGTGAAATTACAGAATTATTCGTTTTTTAGCTTCGGAGCATTTTCTAATGAAATTAGCTAAAAATATTAGCATTACTGCTTTTGCTGTTGCTATCTCGGTTGCTGCTGTTGCTAAACCGACGCAAGCTGCCTTGGTTAATTATGGTTTCACCGTGAATGCGACATCTGGCGATAATCCCGGTCAGTATTTCGGCTCTTTTCAATATGATGACTCGACCTTAACCGACATAGGTGAGGAAACTCTGGGCGTTAGCAATGGATTATCTATTGCGTTTGACTACTTGGGTACTCAGTATACAGAGGCGAGTGATTTTGATTACCCATTATCTCCTGTAGTCAGCTTTACAAATGGCAACCTGTCAGGATTAAGCTATTTAGTTGAAGATCAGTTTTTCATCGGTAACGATCCAGGTAATCCAAATACAGGAGGAATAAAATTTTATAGCATTCTGAGTGCTGGCTTATTGTCTACAACAGAGGTGGGTACAGTAACTTACTCTAAGAGTACACCGATACCGGAACCGATGACTCTTGGTGGTATAGCGATCGCTGGTGCTATGGCGTTGGGGATGAAACGCCAGAAAAAAGTATCTGGACTGACAAACTAGTACCGCAAGGCGTAATTCGTAATTCGTAATTCGTAATTCGTAATTCGTAATTACTTGTTCGCAAGGGTTTCAGGCATTTCAAATGGGTGGCTTATTTCCGCCGTGCTGTACTAGTATTGATACCTGGGAAGTGAAAATTAATGTAGAGACGTTATTATCTCAGAAACTTCCAAATAAAAAAACATCCGATTTTTATTGTGGGGTGGACATCTTGTCCGCCCTTCGTTATGAGAAGCCCACCCCACAAGTAGTCTTAAGTAAAATCGCCAGTCGGATGCTTACGTCTGATGGCAATTACAGATGGTTTGGGAAGACTTCTAGGTTGACCCTTACCACCGTCAGCAGTTGAGATGTTGCTTGGCCAACTACTACCACGAGGCACAGTCCGAGCCTGATTGAATGTAACACCATTCAAATCAATTAATTCAATCTCACGGCTCAGAATCGTGCCATCGTTGATTGGGCTATCTTCGCCGGGATGTTGTACCGAAATAATCAGCGTATCTCCTACAAAGGTTGGCCCGGTCATCTCACAACGCACTGGCCCTTGAGCAAATGGTATTACCTCTCCAGCATTCTTACCAGTAGTAGGAATGTAGAATAGCCAGTTATTACCGAAAACCCCTGTGAAGTTAGAAACATTACCACTAGCTTTGTGGTCGATGGGAGTTACAGTCCCGGCAGCACCGACATTAAAACCATTGTGAGTGGTGGTAGACATATCCGTCACACCCCAAATATTTGCTTTATTGTCGAACACTAAGTTATCTACATTGGCAAAACCAGCACCAGAAATTGATCCGGCTTCTCCACCCTGAGCAAATCTCTGCCAACGGAAGGTTTGACCTGTACCATCGGCACTATCTTCAATAATTTTGTACAATCCCCCGGATTGCTGCGTTGCGTTGACATCTGTACTTAACTTGGCAACTTGGAAAATGCGGGAATCTGGATAACCGTCACTTCCTGGCGCACCATCAGTATAAGAAATGAACACTTCTTTGGTAGTCGGATGCACTTCTATATCTTCTGGACGTGCGGTGGGAGTTCCACCGGCTAAGTTCGCTGCTAAGAAGGCATCAACGAGAACAGCACCTTGGGAAGTGTAGAAGTCAGATAGCTTTTTACCTTGATAAGCAGGTAGTCTATCAGCTTCATTGGTGCGATCGACTGCAAGGGAACCACCATCTGTAGTTTGCCCTGCAATCCCATTGCGTTTTGGTAGGGATAAAAGGCCATTTCTTTGAGCTGAACCCAAAGCAGCAAACTCCACAGAAGAAATCACCGATGGCGGAATAGGATTGGTGGAAGTGGTTAAACGTAAGGGTATCCATTGACCCGTGCCATTTGGATTGTAACGGGCAACATATAAAGTACCACTTTCCCACAAACTGCTGTTGGCTTTGCTGGTTGGTGAAGAAATAATACCTGCACTGACAAATTTCCAGGTGTGCCCTCCACGTCTGTCATCACCCATGTAGGCGATTAATGGTTTTCTAGCTTCAGCACGAACGGCAACGTTTTCATGGCGGAAACGACCCAATGAAGTGTGTTTGCGAGGACGGCAATTCGGATTAACGGGGTCAATTTCTGTAATCCAACCGTATTTTTCCCCCACTAAACCGAAGGTCTTACCAGTAGTACCATCGGTGTAAGCTGTTTGAGTTCCATTAGGGTTGACTGATTCTGTGACACCAACAAAAAATGCTGCACTTCCTTGAAAGTTTTCTTCAGCAGTTAAAATAGTTCCCCAAGGGGTTGTACCACCAGAACAGTTATAGCTAGTGCCAATAATTTTGTCGCCTAGTCCATCGGAGGAGAGGTTAAATACTTGGGTTGCGGCTGGGCCAGTTGCGATGAGATAGTTTTGATCGCCTTTCTGGTAGCTACGACTTCCCCAAGAAGTGACATTTTTATATTCATCACTCCTTTGGCTATTAATTCCCAACCCAGAAAGACCATGAAGACGGCGATTTCTCGCATCACCTTTAACCACAGCATAACGGTTACTGGGATTACGCCGGGAGATACGAACAATTGATCCGCCTAAGTTATATAGAACTTCGCCGTCAAATTCAATACTTCTGGTAGAAGGCAAAGCCCACCCAATCACCGATTCAAAGGTGGTAGGCAATCCTTTAACATCAGCAGGAGCTTCTGGTGCTAAATCAGAAAAAGGAAAACTCACGTATTCGTGATTGACCCACAAATAGCCTACATCGTTGGTTCTGCCGAGAGGAATAAAACCTGTATAATCGTTGTTGTAGCCGAAATATTCATCGTTGTTGGGAAAGACGCGATCGCCCCAGCTGATAATTACATAACGTTCATACTCTGGTGGCACAACCACATCATCAACTACGCTGTAGCTATCTAACTTCGCATTTGCAGATGCATTGATTACCTGTCCCTGACCAATTGCCGTTGGCAAGAAACTTTTCTGCTGTTTATAAACGGGTAAAGGATGGGGTAAGCGCACTGGTGTAAAGCTTAGTCGCCTGTTGTTTGCTCCTACAATACTAGAAACACCATCTATAATTGTGTCTCCCAACACAGCAGCACCAGCACTTCCAGCAAAAAATATTAAAATTTGTCTGCGACTTAATTGAGACATCGAATTCTCCTGTGTTGTGACATAAAAAATTTAGTAGAGGCAAATCTTGATTACTGACAGAAAAAGCCATCAATTATTTACATGAAATGCCACAGATTTTGAATAGTAAGTAACCTGTTATTAAACAAAAGGTTGTTTGCTATTTAGGTTACATAACTAGACAAAATTTTTTAACTTTGTCGTCTAAATCTAATGATTAAAAATTAAGTCCAGGTTATATCTTGATTAATGGAGATTTATTCTGTGCTTGACTAAAGCCTTTGTTGTCTAGCAAATTTCAGGATAAAAAGCAAATTTCAGGATAAAAAGCAAATATACCAGGCGATTAGAAATCGCGGCTACACAAACAAAACCCACCTCCGTGGGTTAAAAATCCTTAATTTTCTCTTAGTCCACGGAGGTGACTACCCTGCGGGTTCTCCAAAGGATTATGTTTGTGTAGTAGCGTTCGCCCTTGGCGTGCCGGAGGCATCATTCTATTCGCCTAATATTTGTAATACATCCTCTTAATTGACTGGGCTGGAGTTTGCTCTATTTTCAATAAAAAATAATCTATTAATAATAAGTTAAAGCTGAATTACGTGGTTTTTATGGATAAATTTAATTGGCTTTTTGCTTAGTTTAATTTACATTAATTAAGCTTAGGTTATATTTTAATTAACTCAAAATTATCACCTCTTGCTCTTTTCTTAACCCGAATTCAGGTAAGGAACAGTGTCAGCGCCCCATCTGTCCTATCCTGGAGATGGGTAAATAGTGTTGTGGGTGAGACTGTGTTTTTCAGCGTTGTGATACCGACTTATAATCGCCAACCGATTTTAGAAAAGTGCCTCCGTGCTTTGGAGGTGCAAAAGTTAAGTCTGCGAAGTTCGGTTACTGGTTACGAAATTGTTTTGGTGGATGATGGTTCTACTGATGGCACATTGGAGTGGTTAGCAGCACATAAAGACGAGTTTCCCCATATGCGATGGTTTCAGAAAGATCATGCTGGCCCAGCTGCGGCTCGGAATTTGGGGGTAGAAAAGGCGCTGGGTGAAACAATTATCTTTATTGATAGCGATTTAGTGGTGCTGGATAATTTCCTGCAAGCTCATGCTAGCGCACTAGTGCAGGGGAAAGAGAAATTGGGGAGCGATCGCTTTTTCACTTACGGTGCAGTTATTAATACTTGTAATTTCAATAACCCAACGGCTGAACCCTACAAAGTCACAGATTTTTCAGCAGCTTTTTTTGCTACCGGAAATGTAGCAATTCCCAAATATTGGCTAGAAAAAGCGGGACTTTTTGATACCAGCTTTCAACTCTATGGTTGGGAAGATTTAGAATTAGGCGTGCGGCTGAAAAAACTAGGTTTGACATTAATTAAATGTCCAGAAGCCGTAGGATATCACTGGCATCCAGCATTTAACTTAGAGCAAATTCCCCGATTGATTGACCAAGAAATTCAACGCGGACGGATGGGAGTTTTGTTTTATCAAAAGCATCCTACATGGGAAGTGCGAATGATGATTCAAATGACTTGGCTGCATCGCTTACTTTGGGGAATTTTGTCACTTAACGGCGCACTTAACGAACGGACAATGGCTCCGTTATTGCAATGGTTAATTAATTTAGGCAAACCGCAATTAGCTTTAGAAATTGCTCGAATTTTTCTCAACTGGTACAACGTGAAGGGTGTCTATCAAGCGTATGCCGAAATGCAGCAAGTATCGTGATTGAAAAGTTGCGATCGCAGACTTAGATATACTACGTCAAAATCGCCCCACCCATTAACCGTTCATACCGATATTTCAACTCTTCTTTCATCAAATGCCAACGCTCTAAAGTAACATCCATCTCTATTATTTTCTCAGCTGCTTGCCGCGCTAAAAGTAAAACTTCCTCATCGTCAACCAAACTCGCTAAGGTAAAATCTGGCACTCCAGATTGACGAGTTCCCAGTACTTGCCCTGGCCCACGAAAACGCATATCCATTTCGGAGATGAAAAAGCCATCCTGAGATTGTTCCAACACCTTCAATCTTTGTTGAGCATCAGGACTTCTAGAACTGCTCATTAATAGACAGTAGGACTGAGCCGCGCCACGACCAACACGCCCCCGCAGTTGGTGCAGTTGTGATAAACCAAATCTCTCTGCATTTTCAATGAGCATAACTGTCGCATTAGGTACGTCTACACCTACCTCAACAACAGTAGTAGAAACTAGAATCTGCGTTTGGTTATCGCGGAATTTGGTAATAGATTCGTCCTTTTCGGCTGAACTCATGCGACCATGCAGCAGCCCGACTTGAAAGTCGGGAAAAACGCTTTCTTGTAACTTTTGATGCTCATCAACAGCCGATCGCAAATCTAATTTTTCTGATTCTTCTACCAAGGGCAAAACCACATAAACTTGCCTACCTTGGGCAATTTCTCGGCGGATCAGGTCGTAAGCATGGTTGCGTTGCTGACCTGATAATACTGTTGTTTGAATCTTTTGCCGCCCTGGTGGTAACTCATCAATTTGGCTAACATCCAAATCCCCGTGTATCGTCAACGCTAAGGTTCGGGGAATCGGGGTAGCTGTCATAGTTAACACATGGGGTTGCTCGCCTTTTTGCTGCAAACGTGCCCGTTGTTCTACCCCAAAACGATGCTGTTCATCTATCACCACTAACCCTAGTTGCTGGAAGTTTACAGAGTCTTGAATTAAGGCATGAGTTCCCACTAACAGAGGTAATTCACCAGTTCCTAACTGAGAATGTATTTGTCTTCGTTTAGCCGTTTTGGTGGAACCTGTCAGTAATTCTACTGGTAAATGTAGGAGGTTAAACCAACTAACTAACTTGCGATAATGTTGTTCTGCCAAAACTTCTGTGGGAGCCATCAGCGCCGCTTGGTAGCCAGATTGAATTGCTGCGAGGATAGCTAACACGGCGACAACTGTTTTACCCGAACCAACATCACCTTGTACTAAACGATTCATTGGTGCAGGTTTTTGTAAATCGTTGAGAATGTCGTTGAGAACTCGTTGCTGTGCGCCAGTGAGTTCAAAAGGCAGTATTTCGTAGAATTTCTCTACAAGTTGACCGCGTGGAACGAGGATAGCGCTGGTTTGAATTGCTCTTGCTTGCTGTTGACGTTGGAGTAAACCAAGTTGTAGATAGAAAAATTCGTCAAAGACTAGGCGACGACGGGCAACTTTTAAAGCGTCACTGTCGCTGGGAAAATGAATGTTAGCGATCGCATCTTTCAATTCCATCAAACCATATTTCTGTCGCAAACCACTTGGCAGAGGGTCTTTCAGGTTAGCCGCAGCAGGTAAAGCAGCAATTACCGCCTGTCGCACTGTATTCGCCACCACGCCCTCAGTCAATCCATAAATTGGCACCACCCGCCCAATATTCAGCGACTCAATCGAATCTCCTGGATTTGCCAAAACCTCTAGTTCTGGATTATCAAGCGTCAAGCCGTATTTACTTTCTTTTACCAACCCACACGCCGCCAAAATACTACCCACTGCATAACGGCGTTTTAAACTTTCTTGCCAAGCGCGACTGCTAAAGCGCGTACCTGCGTAAAAACGGCCAATTTTGATTTGACCACTGTTATCTTTTACGACCAGTTCTAAAATTGATAATTTCTGATTTTTAGGGCTAGTAAAGCAGTTGCAACGCTTCACTGTAGCGATTATTGTCACCGTCTCACCCGCCTGTAACTCGCGGATATTCACCTGACGCGCATAATCAATGTGGTCACGAGGATAGTAAAAAAGCAAGTCCCGGACGGTGTGTAAACCAAGCCGTGCCAAATTATCAGCTTTTTTGAAGCCTATTTCTGGTAAATCACTGAGTTTTTGCTCAATTTTCGGTGCAAGTCTCCGACTCACCTCAGCAATGATTTTAGATTTTGGGTCGCGCCTTTGGTGCGCTGGAAGCGCAACTTGGATTTTGGATTGATAAATTCTCCCCTGCTCCCCTGCTCCCCTGCTCCCCTGCTCCCCCTCCCCCTCTTGCTGTAGTTGGGAGAGATACCTACGAGTTTCTGCTACTAAATGTTGTCTTTCTTCCAGTGCTAGATGTGGATAACTAGCAAATTGCACTGCTAGCCCTTGCCAACGGCGGCGTTCAATTTGGGGTAAGCCAGTAGGGAATTTGCCCAAAGTCAGGCTTAGAAATTCACTGAAACGGTATTCTCTGCCCATCAAGTCTGTAAAGCCTCGTTCGGCTTCTATTGCCAAGGCTTTTTGCAATCGTATCCAATCTGGTTGTTCATTAGTCATTGTCATTAGTCATTAGTCATTAGTCATTAGTCATTAGTCGTTGGTCATTAGTTATTTGACTCTGGACAAAGGACAAAGAACAAATGACTAATCTTCAAACCAACTAGCACGCCATGCAGCTTCAGCTTCTGCGATCGCTCTTTCCCTATGTTTCTTTTGATACTCTCGTCCTAGCTTGTTTAGCTGAACTAGAATACTACGAATTTGCCTACGTTCAGAGGATAGTGTCACATCAGCAAATTCAATTTCTCCTAGCCGCAGGTTAATAGCCATAATTTGCGTCAGTCCAGAATCTTCTGACTGCTGCTCATTTTCAATTTCAATTACTAAGTTTAATAAGTTGGGTGGCCCTGGCATGACCTCGGCAGATGCTTCTGATGCCGCCGCCGCCGCCGCTAAAATCGGTTCTGGTAATTTTTTAGGTAATACCCCAGATTTTTGTAATAAAAGATTAGCATCATGGGAAAGTTTTTTCAGTATCTCTTGCGTGACCTCTTCTAAGTTCTGTTGCCATTTTGCCAGTTCTATAGGATTAGAGGTGTTGGCCCTCAGAGACTGAGAATTCGAGGCATCCAGAAGTTCAGAAGATAAAGAGGATGTTACTTCCTCATCCCCCTCATCCCCCTCATCTCCCCCAACTTCCTCACTTTTAATATAAGCAAGCAACCTTTTTGCTGCCACTAGACCCAACTTGCGGATGGCTTGTTGAAATTGTTGGCGCTGATTCAATGACAAATTCAGAAAGTTTTCAGGATACCCCTGTGTACAAAGGTGGTAACTCGCCAGAATCAACTGTTTTCGTACAGCTAGCCCCAAGGTATTTAGATAACTAGCATAAGCGTTTTGTAGTTCTAGTGCGATCGCCCGAATCGCTTCTTTGAGTGCTGCAATATCCTGTTCAATTCGCTCGATTGCTCTTGCCATATCTTTTCGTTCTTGTCCATGTGAACTATTACATAGTACAAATGTACGAATTTATTTTATGATAACTTCCCAAAGGTTTTTAAATTTTAAATTAAATGCGATATTTCGCGTCTCTACTAAAAAAAAACACAGGTCAGGCTATTTGCTTGACCTGTTTTGTAAAGAGTCATTTGTCTTTTGTCCTTGGTAAAGACCAATGACCAATGACCAATGACCAATAATATTACTTACTGCCCATTTGTGCAGCGACTTCATCAGCAAAGCTTATTTCTTGCTTTTCAATGCCTTCGCCCAATATATATCGGACAAAGCGATTCACCTGGATGTCTCCGCCTAATTTAGCCTTCGCTTGCTTCAAGAGGTCTTCCACAGAAATACTTTGATCGCGAATGTAAGGCTGATCGAGCAAAGCCAATTCTTTCAGGCGTTTTTCAATCCGTCCCTGAACAATCTTTTCTTTGATGTTATCTGGCTTGTTCGCCAAATCATCCTTGCCCATTTCAATGTCTTTTTCCTTTTGGGCAATTTCGCTTGGTATTTGGTCTACGCTCACATACTCGACATTTGGGCAAGCCGCAACTTGCATTGCCGCGTTCCGTGCCAAGGTTTGGAACTCTGAATTAGCAGCCACTGACTCAGTTTGAGTACCCAGTTCTACCAATACACCAACTCGACCGCCAGTGTGAATGTAGCTGTCTATTACACCTTGTGTGCCTTCTGCTATTGCAAAATTAACAAAGCGACGCACTTGGATATTTTCACCAAGGGTGGCAATAGTTTGCTTGATGAATTCTTCTACAGTGCCGCTTTCACTATCAATATAGGGTTGAGCCAGCAAAGACTCAACACTATCAGCTGTCGCTGCTTGCTTTGCTAAGTTCTTAACTAAAGCTTTAAAAGCTTCGTTACGAGCAACAAAGTCGGTTTGGCAGTTGACTTCTATGAGTACTCCCACTCGACCACTAGGCTGAATGTAAGTGTCTACCAGACCTTCTGCCGCAATGCGATCGCTTTTTTTACCAGCTGAAACTAAGTTCTTTTTTCTTAGCCAGTCGATGGCTTCATCTATGTTGCCATCATTTTCTATCAGCGCCTTTTTGCAGTCCATCATGCCGGCACCAGTTTTTTGGCGTAGCTCTTGGACGAGTTTTGCAGATATTTCCGCCATTTTGCCTCAATTCCTAACTTGACCTTGAGTTGTAATCACTCACCTAATTTAGTACTGAGTGCTGAGTTTTGAGTGTTCAGTTATCAATTTTATTCTTCATTGACAAATCACAACTTACAACTTCAAAAATCAAGACTCAGCACTATCCAATTTGCTGAGTCTTTCTATCTTACTCAGCACTCTTCACTCAGAACTATTCCTCTGTTTCCTCTTCGGGAATTACGGCATCAGTATATTCGGTTTCTTCGTAGTCGTCGTCATACTCACTACCGTCGTAATCTTCGTAATCATCTTCAGCATCCAGCTGACCGTGACGACCTTCATAAATGGCATCTGCCAATTTTCCGACTATCAGCTTAATTGATCTGATAGCATCGTCGTTTGCTGGGATGGGGATATCTACTACATCTGGATCGCAGTTTGTATCCAACATGGACACAATGGGAATATTCAGCTTTTGGCATTCTTGAACTGCGTTATATTCCCGTCGTTGGTCTACGATTACCACGATATCGGGCACTTTCCGCATTGTTTTAATGCCGCCTAAATATTTCTGAAGCTTCGTCATTTCCCGACGTAGCATTGAGGCTTCTTTTTTCGGTAATAAATCTAGTGCGCCAGTTTCTTCACGGCGTTCTAAATCTTTGAGCCGGTCAACCCGTGTTTTGATGGTTGCCCAGTTGGTCAACATTCCACCCAACCAGCGTTGGTTAATGTAGTGGGAACCACAACGGCTAGCTTCTTGGGCAATAATTCCAGCTGCTTGGCGCTTGGTGCCAACAAAAAGAAATTTCTTCCCTTGTTCAGCGTGCGATCGCATGTAGTTGTAAGCATTATCCATCAGCTGGGCAGTTTGCACCAAGTCGATGATATGCACACCATTGCGGGAAGTATAAATGTAAGGAGACATTTTTGGGTTCCAACGCCGGGTTTGATGCCCAAAGTGAACCCCGGACTCCATCATTTGAGCCAATGAAACTACTGGCATATAAATTCTTAACTCCGATTCGGGTTAAACCTCCATCCAAGTGCATTTCCCAACCTGGGAAACACCCGAATTCTTAGATGTGCGAGATTAGTTAACCATACTAGGTTAGCACATTCGCAAGAGTGTTTGCTAAGGGAGATAAAACAGCGCTGCCCACTCAACAAGAGGAAGCGCTATGCTTGTATTTGTCCACGATGGCGACCTGAAAGCGGGCAACTCTACGCCCGGCTTGGTCACGCTGACTACGTGCAGTAATGAACTCTACACTCAAGCACTCGGCTACTTCAACTCCCTGAAAGCACCAGCAGCCTTCACTCCGGGCGACAATGATTGGACTGATTGCGATCGCGTCTCAAATGGTGGATTCAATTCACGCGAACGCCTCGACTACCAGCGTCAAGTATTCTTCAGCACAAATTTTTCCCTTGGTTTGAATTGGCACACAGCTATATGTACTTAAGTGACAGCTGAAAGCTTTGCAAAGCTAGTTGTACCAGAACTGGTAACCGCCCGATGGAAGCGATCGCAAGTTAATTAACAGAACAGCGATCGCCAACTTTTCCCCAAGCGCCATCGCCCATCTCTAAAATCTGTCTTTGATTACCAGCAAAAAAATCTTTGTTCAAAATTCAATCTATCAAAATAGTGAATTCTTTTCATAACTAATGATGTAAGAACTTCTATCTAGGGATCGATATGGCGAATAAGCTAAATAAAGTAGATTTAGTATACTAAATCACATGAGATTGTATTGTATGAAATCGAATTATTTTACAAAACAGCTTTCCACCGTAAAACGCTGGATGGCTACAGCACTGTTTTGTATGTTAGCGATCGCTTTCGTTTGGCAAGGTGCATTTTTCTCGAACACCTCAGCAATGGCTGATCCTGCTGGAACCTTGATTGCATCAAAAGACGCGGGCGATCAAGTTCAAGAAAAAGCCAGTAAAGATGCTGGACGAGCCAAGAATTTCATTCAAGATACGGCAGATAAAGTTAAGCAAGCTGCCAAGAGCAATGCCAGTAAAGTTGACCAATCAACAGACAGTGGTAGTTTTGCCGAGCGCAAAGCAAAGAGAGATGCAGCTACAATTCAAAAAAGAGCAGATGAAGATGCTGCTCGGACTAAAAAAGCAGTAGACAACACAAAGAATGCTGTTGAACGCACTGTTGATAACATCAAGGATGCTTTTGGTAAATAGCAATCCTATTTGATTTCGTTCAAATCGAAAGGTTTAGATCCCCGACTCCTTTGAGAAGTCGGGGATCTTATTTGAGTTTTTTTGCATACATATTTATTGCATCTAGTAGACATCTCCAGAAATTAAATATGCGTTACCTAGAACCCTTGTAGAGACGTAGCAGTGCTACGTCTCTACATTCTTTTTCGGAGATGTTAAATGTTTGCTAGCAATTAGGCTGATAGTATAGCTAAAAAAAAAGATATTTAACTTTCTTTTTTAATCGCTTAAAAAGGCAAAAGTGAGCGATCGAGTTAAGAAATTTACGCAAAATGATTCTGAAATCTTTACTTTCTATACAAACCATAAAATCTATTTAAGTGCCATTACTTATTGACAAATGTGCTGTGACTTTATGCAATTGCAACCTGATTTTGACAATTTGTTAATAGTTAGCAAATTTTCCACCATTATTAATTACGAAGTTATACTTTCCACAACAACTTAGTAACAATGTAAGAGTGTGATTATGTGGACAACCCGACCGTGGGAAAATCAAAATACTGAAAACGTGAAATTAGAGAGGAAAACACTATAATATGCACCTGAGCGAAATCACCCATCCTAATCAGTTGCACGGTTTATCTGTTCGCCAACTGCAACAGATTGCCCGTCAGATTCGAGATAAGCATCTCCAAACCGTAGCAGTTAATGGTGGACACTTGGGGCCAGGGTTGGGTGTTGTAGAATTAACACTAGGACTTTACCAGACACTCGACTTAGATCGGGATAAAGTAATTTGGGATGTAGGACACCAAGCTTATCCCCACAAACTTCTTACAGGACGCTACGATCGCTTCCACACCCTCAGACAAAAGGACGGAGTTGCAGGTTATCTCAAACTCTGTGAAAACAAGTTCGATCACTTTGGGGCTGGACATGCTTCTACAAGTATTTCAGCAGCATTGGGCATGGCTTTAGCGCGAGACTTGAAAGGCGAAAAATTTAAAGCCGTCGCTGTGATTGGGGATGGGGCGCTGACTGGGGGTATGGCATTAGAAGCCATCAACCATGCGGGACACATGCCCAAAACTAACCTGTTGGTTGTTCTCAACGACAACGACATGTCTATATCTCGCAACGTCGGCGCGATTCCCCGCTATCTCAACAAAATGCGCCTCAGCCAGCCGGTGCAATTTATTAAAGACAATCTTGAAGAACAATTTAAGCAAATTCCCTTCGTGGGTGAATCTTTGTCTCCCGAACTCGGACGCATCAAAGAAGGTATGAAACGTTTGGCTGTTCCCAAGGTAGGGGCAGTTTTTGAAGAACTCGGTTTTACCTACATCGGGCCAGTAGATGGGCATAATCTTGAAGAATTGATTGCCACCTTCCAACAGGCACATCAGATACAAGGCCCAGTTTTAGTACATGTAGCCACAATTAAGGGCAAAGGCTATGAAATTGCTGAACTAGATCAAGTTGGCTACCACGCCCAAAGTCCCTTTAATGTTGCAACTGGCAAAGCTATTCCTTCTAGTAAACCCAAACCCCCGGCTTATGCCAAAGTCTTTTCCCACACTCTAGTGAAACTTGCCGAACAAAACCCCAAAATCGTTGGGATCACTGCGGCTATGGCAACGGGGACAGGTTTAGATAAACTTCAAGCCAAACTGCCCAATCAATATGTTGATGTCGGCATTGCTGAACAACACGCAATCACCCTCGCAGCAGGGCTTGCGACTCAAGGGATGCGCCCTGTAGCCGCAATTTATTCTACCTTCCTGCAACGCGCTTATGACCAGATAATTCACGATGTCTGCATCCAAAACCTGCCAGTGTTTTTCTGCTTAGATAGGGCAGGAATTGTCGGATCTGATGGCCCCACCCACCAGGGTATGTATGACATCGCTTATCTGCGTTGCATTCCTAACATCGCAATAATGGCACCGAAAGACGAAGCAGAATTGCAACGCATGGTAGTAACTGGCGTTAACCATACCAGTGGCCCCATCGCTATGCGCTACCCTCGTGGCAATGGCTATGGCGTTCCCCTAATGGAGGAAGGTTGGGAACCTTTGGAAATCGGTAAAGGCGAAATTCTCCGCACCGGCGATGACGTGTTAATCGTCGCTTATGGCACAATGGTCTATCCAGGGATGCAAGCTGCGGAAATTCTCAGCGAACATGGCATTGAAGCAACTGTAATTAATGCGCGTTTTGTTAAGCCTTTGGATACCGAGTTGATTTTGCCTTTGGCTAAGAAAATCGGCCGCGTCATCACCTTAGAGGAAGGTTGTGTCATGGGTGGTTTTGGTAGTGCGATCGCTGAAGCCTTAATGGATGCAGATATTCTCGTTCCTGTCAAGCGATTCGGTGTACCAGATGTATTAGTAGATCATGCTGAACCCAATGAATCTAAGACAGAACTAGGTTTAACTAGTCATCAAATAGCAGAAAGAGTTTTGCAAGCTTTCTTTAAGCAGCAAGTATCTGCTGTTGTCTAGTTAATTTTAAGTCAGAATAGTTTTATAAAAATAACCCCAGGATTTGGGGTTATTTTCATAAAGATACTAGAAACCCTCTGAAGTTTATATAGCAGTCCTAAATCATTTGTGAAAATTACATATCTCTTTCTTCTTTCTTCCTTTGCGTCCTTGGCGTTCTTGGCGGTTCGTTTTCTGATCTATATTTTTCACAACTCATTTAAGATTGCTATAGCAGTTTGCCTGATCCCTCTATTGGAGGAAGAATTCAATATTAACGTTGAATTAATGTTATTGAATATACACTATTCTAGAGGTTTTTTGCTATGGCTACTGATGTATTCGAGTTACCAGCACCGTCCGCTAACTCAATAGTTGGTCATCTATTTGAACTTGGACAAGACCCATTAGGATTTCTTACCCGTTGTCGTGACTATGGTGATATTGTTCCCTTACAGTTAGGGTTAACACCTAGTTGTCTAGTGACTAATCCTGAATACATAGAAGAAGTTCTCAAAAATCGCAACGATTTTATTAAAAGCCGAGGTTTACGCGCTTTAAAAACCTTATTAGGAGAAGGGTTATTAAGCGCAGAAGGAGAATCCTGGTTTTGGCAACGTCGTCTTGCCCAACCAGTATTTCACCAAAAACGGATTAATGCATATAGCCAAATAATGGTAGATTATACCAACAAAATGCTTCAAACTTGGCACGATGGTGAAGCTCATGATGTTCATGAAGATATGATGCACCTGACGCTGCAAATAGTTATGAAGTGCATATTTAGCGCTGACATAGATGCAGGGGAAACAAAAGTTGTTGCCAATGCGTTAGATGTGGCAATGCAGTGGTTTGAAAGTAAGCGGCGGCAGAATTTTTTGGTGTTGGAGTGGTTTCCAAGACCTGAAAACATTCGTTATCGTGATGCTATTGCCCAAATGGATGAAGCTATTTATAAACTGATTCAAGAGCGTCGTAACAGTGGGGAAAAAACCAATGATTTGTTGACAATGCTAATGGAAGCAAAAGACGAACAAACTCTTGAGCAGATGGATGATAAACTGCTTCGGGATGAAGTCGCCACCCTAATGTTGGCAGGGCATGAAACTACTGCAAATACTTTATCTTGGACGTGGTTGCTCTTGGCACAAAATCCCAAAGTGCGTGAAAAATTAGAATTAGAGCTAAATCAAGTTCTGCAAGGAAAGTTACCAACACTTGAAGACCTTGGACGGTTAGTTTATACACAGCAAATTATCAAAGAATCAATGCGATTATATCCGCCAGTCCCTCTCATGGGGCGGGAAGCAGCAGTAGATACCCAAATTGGTGATTACGAAATTCCCCAAGGCATGGCAATCATGATGAGCCAATGGGTAATGCACCGTCATCCAAAGTATTTTGAGAATCCTGAAGCTTTTCAACCAGAAAGGTGGACACAGGAGTTTGAAAAGCAACTACCTAAAGGAGTATATTTTCCCTTTGGCGATGGGCCAAGGATTTGTATTGGTAAAGGTTTTGCTCAGATGGAAGCAGCTTTGTTATTGGCAACTATCGCTCAAAGCTTCCAAATAGATTTAGTGCCAGGATACCCAATCGTGCCACAGCCTTCAATTACCTTACGCCCAGAAAACGGGCTGAAGGTACAACTCAAGCAGATTGCGTCAGATGCTTCTAAAGATGGGAAACATCAACAAGTATAAACTTCTTATTAGCAGTAGCGAAAAAGGTAGAAATAGTTAATTGAATTTTGGTTTTTAAAATGAAATCATCAGGGTGCATTAAAGTAAAAAATATTGCCCCTCTACTAACTACCTTTTTCTATGACACTTTCCACAAACCAGGTTTATCCCGTTATTTGGCACAACGAATCGGTGTCATTAATTGACCAAACGCGCTTACCCAACGAATATACCTTTGTGGAGATTCACCGCAGCGAAGATATGGCGCGGGCGATTAAGACTATGATTGTGCGAGGTGCGCCGGCAATTGGTGTGGCTGCGGCTTATGGAATGTATCTTGGTGCAAGAGAAATTGAAACTAGCGATCGCACCGAATTTTTGCAAAACTTAGATCAAGTCGCCCAGTTGTTGCGTTCTACTCGTCCGACGGCGGTAAATTTATTTTGGGCAATTAGTCGGATGACGAAAGTTGCCAACAAAACGCTAGGAACTGTAGAAGATATTAAGCAAACCCTTTTCCAAACAGCCCAAGCAATCAACGTTGAAGATTTGCAAACCTGTCAAGCGATCGGCGACAATGGTTTGGCAGTTTTGCCCACTACCCCAGAAAAGCTGACGCTACTTACTCATTGCAACGCTGGGGCGCTAGCTACGGCTGGTTATGGCACTGCTTTAGGTGTTGTGCGTTCCGCTTGGCGGGAAGGACGTTTAGAACGTTTATTTGCCGATGAAACCCGTCCCCGCTTACAAGGTGCAAAACTCACCGCTTGGGAATGTGTGCAAGAAGGTATTCCAGTGACATTAATTACTGATAATATGGCAGCCCATTGCATGAAACAGGGTTTGATTCATGCTGTAGTTGTGGGTGCTGATCGAATTGCTGCTAACGGTGACACTGCCAATAAAATTGGTACTTATAGTGTTGCGATCGCTGCTATTGCCCATAATATCCCCTTCTTTGTGGCTGCACCTCTTTCCACCGTTGATTTTGAATTAGCCGATGGCAGCAAAATTCCCATTGAGGAACGCGATCCAACAGAAATATATCAAGTGGGGGATACTATTCTCACACCTGAAGGTGTAGATTTTTACAACCCAGCTTTTGATGTGACTCCGGCTGAGTTGATTACAGCCATCATTACAGAGAATGGAGCGATCGCACCTAATAAATTAGCGAAATCACAGTTAAAGCAATTAGTGTAATTGAAGTGTAAATAAGTTCGTAGTAAGGACTTTAGTCCTTATCTTTTAAGCACTAAATTGCTTACTACAAACCTTGAATCAAAACTAGCTTGACGAACTACTAGAAGTGAACTTCTCCCTGTCTTAAACTAATCCAGAACTTTTCTTCTAAGCCTTTCTAGTTCCTCATCTACATCTTCCTCATCCATGTGAGAAAGTTCCTGTGCTAGGCGAGCCTGACGCTCTAAAGCCTCAGATTTCGCTGTTGTCTCACTTACTGCGATCGCATTTTCCCAGACATCCCATTTATCTTTCTTGTCTTCAAGATTCTGGATTAGTGTTTTTGCATTGAGTGGAGTCGAGGTTTTTATAGGGCTACACAAAACCTTAGTGGACTGATTTTGAAAATCATAGACAACATCAAACACCTTAAATTTGCGCCAAGAGCTAGGCTTACGTGTCTCATCTATTGGTAAAACCAAAGTTTCACCAATTCGAGGAAGCCACTTACAGCTTGAAAATTCGGCCACCATTTTGCTATATGCATCAACACTCCAAACAATACGGAGCTTGAAATCTTGAGGGTTGGGTGTCAAGAAAGGCGCATCGTTTTTCATCGCTACTTGTAACAATCCTCTGATGATTTGTTTTCAGAAGAAGCTTTAGTTTCGCAGGCTAATCGCTGTGATTTTTCAGCAGCATCATCAAACGACCTTACCAGAGGCGTTTTAGCCACAAACTCATTGAGTAAAAAACCAAAAACAACAAATATAGCCGGAACCAGCACGAATATAAACAGAAGACCCTGGCCAATCATTTTCTTGTCGGAGAGATTGTCTTGTTCTGGGGATTTTTCTTGATCACTCACGATTACACCACGACTAACTGCTATATCTAGCAAGCCCAAAACCAACGCGTGTCTAACTACTTCTTAAAAAATTTTCACGTTCCAAGCTCGAATATACTTTATATCTCTAAACTTCAAGTCTTTCCCTCTCCGACTCGGAGAGGGACAGGTTTTGCGTAGTAAAACCAGGGAGAGGTCTTTTTCTTTGACTAATTAACCCTAGTAGACTTAACCAAAATGCTGAATAATTGCCTCGGCAAATTCAGAACATTTTAAGGGTTCAACAGGCGGTTCTAGCAACCTAGCTAAATCGTAGGTGACTTGACTATTTGCGATCGCATCGCTTAAACCTTTCTTAACTAGGTCTGCGGCTTCTTGCCAACCCAGAAATTCCAACATCATCACACCAGACAAAATCAGTGAACCAGGATTAATCCGATCTAAGCCGGCGTGTTTGGGTGCAGTACCGTGGGTAGCCTCAAATATGGCACTAGCATCGCCAATATTTGCCCCTGGCCCCATTCCTAATCCCCCAACAATGGCGGCGGCGGCATCAGACAAATAATCGCCGTTTAAGTTCATCGTCGCCAAAATCGAATACTCATCTGGTCTGGTTTGGATTTGTTGAAAAATACTGTCAGCAATCCGGTCATTCACCAAAATTTTATCTTTCCATTTACCCTCGCCGTGGGTTGCCCAAATTGTGTTAAGAACAGTTTCAACTTCCTTGACAATTTCCGCTTTCTTCTCTTCAGTGAGACTATCAAATCCAGGATCGATCTGGCGGGCGTTTTCTTCCAAGGAAATATTCGGATTTTTTTCCTTGTTACTCAAAATCCAAGATTCCCGTTCAGTGACAGTTTCTTGACGAAATTCACTGGTTGCTAGTTCATAACCCCAGTCGCGGAAAGCCCCTTCGGTGTACTTCATAATGTTACCCTTATGCACCAAAGTCACCTGTTGCTTATTTTTGGGCAATAGCAAGGCGTGTTTGATAGCACGTCTGACTAGGCGCTGGGAACCAGTTTTGCTGATGGGTTTGATGCCAATACCAGAATCAAGAGGAATGCGTTTTTTCCCATGTTCTGGGGTGGCGGGGATTAGTTCTTCATTGAGAATTTTAATTAAGCGATCGCCAATTTCGCTACCTTGTCGCCACTCAATACCTAAATAAATATCTTCCGTATTCTCTCGATAAACAATTACATCAAGCTTTTCGGGATTTTTGTGGGGTGAGGGCGTACCTGCATAGTAACGGCAAGGACGCACGCAGGCATACAAGTCAAAAATTTGTCGTAGTGCCACATTTAAAGAACGGATTCCTCCACCAACGGGAGTAGTCAAAGGCCCTTTAATAGCGACACCGTATTCTTCAATTGCCGTAAGAGTGTCTTGAGGTAAATACTGGTAAGTACCGTATAAATCGCAAGCCTCGTCACCAGCGTAAACCTTGAACCAGCTAATTTGACGTTGACCCTTATATGCTTTGGCTACAGCAGCATCGAGAACTTTTTGGGTAGCAGGCCAGATGTCTATACCTGTGCCGTCGCCACGAATAAAGGGGATAATTGGATTGTCCGGTACGATTGGTTCACCATTTTTGAAGGCGATCTTTGCTCCGGCTGCGGGGGGGGTAATCTTGTCGTACATTGTTCACACACTCCTAATCGATACGCTGCTAGTCAAAAAATCCTTATGTGGCAGGCTTGTATATTTTGCTATGTCTTTTGTTCACCAAGCCATAAGGCAAAGATTTTCCCCCTATTCCCCTTGTACATTATTTGGGGATTAAGTGTGGGATTTCAGTGAAGCGATCGCAATTTTGTACGATCAAAAATAGTAAACTACTTTTCGCTATCAATGCTTCTCCAAGGTGAAGTCCGATAGCTTACCACTCTTTCACTGACCGCTAAAACGAGAATGGCATGACAGACCCAATGATTTTATCAGGCCCTGCAAATGACATCGACTCCCTCCGACGACCGTTAATCGCTGGGTCTGAAAAAGTCCAACAACAGATAATCCCACAGTTAGCTGAGTTGGGTAATGAGGGATTAGACGTGTTGATGGAATTTTTACTGAAACGACGTGAGAACCCAGCGACTTGGATTGATGGCAAAGCTTACCAAGTCCTTTATAGCTCTGATGCACCTCAAGTCAAAGAATTTTTGCGCTCCTGTTTTCCTGAAGGAATTGTACCTCTAAAATCAGAGTGCGAGATTAACTACAATTCTTTGCAACAGCTACTTGCTGCTCAAGACTTCCAAGCAGCCGATCGCGTTACCATCGAAAAAATGTGTGAACTATCGGGGCCAACGGCTGTACAACGAAAATGGTTGTACTTTACTGAGGTAGAAAATACCTCGGCTGTTGACTTGCAAACCATTAACAACCTCTGGTTAGTCCACTCCGAAGGTAAATTTGGCTTTTCAGTGCAGCGAGAAATCTGGTTGAGTTTGGGTAAAAATTGGGAGAATTTCTGGCCGAAAATTGGCTGGAAAGAAGGTAATAATTGGACGCGATACCCTAACAGCTTTACCTGGGATTTAAATGCGCCTAGAGGTCATTTACCCCTCTCTAATCAACTGCGGGGGGTACGAGTCTTTGCTTCTTTACTTTCTCACCCAGCTTGGACAAAGAATCCAGAAAAATGATTTTGAGCCAACGGACAAATAGACTATGATAAATCCCACCAACAGAGAATTCTACATCATTATTGAACGGGATGAAGATGGCTACTATGTCGGAGAAGTCCCTCTGCTACAAGCCTGTTACAGTCAGGGAGAAACAATTGATGAGTTGATGGCTAATATGAAACAAGTAATTGAACTTTGTTTAGAGGATGTCTGAGAAATCAAAAATCTCATGCTGTAGTCTGCGATCGGAGTATGACTTAAAGAGTCTAAGAATCAGAAAATTCGGCCCTGAACGAAAGAGCTTTGGTAAGACAACAATTCGTTTAGAACCTGATGTTGCAGAGGTTTTCCCAATGCCGATGCGGTCAATGAGGCTCTAAGATTTCTGATTAGAGTTGTGCAGGACAATCAAGTTTCTGCATTTGCAAAGCAGCCTTACAGTTCCTTGGAGGGGGGAGCATCCCAATTTTGCTAAAAGACACAGGATTGGTACAAAAACCCTGTACAAACCTCTTTCCTTGGCGTACTTGGCGTACTTGGCGGTTCGTTATTTCATTATTGGCCTAAGCCAAAATCCCGTATAAAAATAAACTTGCACATTTGGGATGCTCCCCTTGGAGGGGGCGGATAAAACCTCCTAGTGCTGAGTTGTAAGTGCCGCAGATCCCAAACTGAAAATATCAAATTTTAGATAATGGCAAACGTTCGTCTAGAAGATATTAAGCGTAGATTCAATAACGTCACCGCTATTGAGGACATTACCTTTGAAATTCCTGATGGCGAGTTTTGGGTTTTAGTGGGGCCGTCGGGTTGTGGGAAGTCTACAATTTTGCGAACGATCGCGGGTTTAGAAACTGCCACATCTGGTAAGCTCTTTATTGGCGATCGCTTGGTGAATAACATCCCAGCCAGACAACGGGATGTGGCGATGGTATTCCAAAACTACGCCCTCTATCCTCACATGAGCGTGGCAGAAAACATCGGCTTTGGCTTGCAGATGCGGAAGGTTGACCGAAAAATCATTCAAGAACGGGTGCTGAATGTGGCGCGATCGCTTTCTCTGGATCATCTGCTGGATCGTAAACCTAAACAACTTTCTGGGGGACAGCAACAACGGGTAGCATTAGGGAGAGCGATCGCTCGTGAACCCCAAGTGTTTTTACTTGATGAACCTTTATCTAATTTAGATGCCCAATTGCGCGATGATACCAGGGCAGAATTGAAACAGTTACATCAAGAATTAGGCATTACCACAATTTACGTCACCCACGATCAAGTTGAAGCCATGACTTTAGCTGATAAAATTGTCGTCCTAAATCGCGGGCGAATTCAACAAATTGGCGATCCTCAAACTATTTACGCAAGTCCTGCTAATCAAATGGTGGCAAGTTTTTTAGGCAGTCCGCCAATGAATATCTTGCCTGCAATCTATGAAAATAACGGTTTTGATGTGAGTGGACAGTTATTAACGATTCCAGCAGTTGTGAAGGAAAAATTACAGTTGCGTCAGGGACACAGTTATGATTTGGGGATTCGTCCAGAGCATATTTTTATTCACGAACCGCCCTCCGGGTTCACAGTCGCCTACGGCGGGAAACCCGCCTACAGCGCTGATTCACCAAGTCGCCAAGAGCGCCAAGAAGGAAATGAGAGTCAGCTGATTGTAGAAGTGAAACTGGTGGAACCTTTGGGAAGGGAAACTTTGATTCGTGCTGGCTTACCTGGTTCGGTGGTGGTATTGAATATTCAGGTGGGTGGGGATGTGCGGCTGCGTCCAGGCAATCGCCTTTCTCTACAACTTGATTTAAATCACTTGTTTGTATTTGATTCCAAAACTGGGGACAAAATCTCACCTCAAGAGTGACTGTTATTTTAAAATAACTCAATTAAATTAGTTAATTGTCTTCAATGAGTCGTGGTCACTGAGCTTTGTCGTACCACTTCGTGGAAGCAAGCTAGCAAGAGCGTCTCGTAGAGAAGTGCAGGTTTGAATCCCCCACTTACTGATCTGACTTTTCACGGTATCTGGAAAACCTCTCTCTAAATCTCTCTCCTTTTAGGAGAGAGACTTTGAATTTTCCCCCCTTCCCGCATCGGGAAGGGGGCTAGGGGGTTAGGTTTTCGTGGGCTTTTCCACATGACCATGAATTGTCAGACTTACTGATTCTGAATTCCTCTTAAACTTATAAATAGTTTCTTAAACTGCCAGAAATAATCGCAATTCCCAATTTTTTGTAGCCAAAATCTAAGAAAATAAAAACTGCTATAGAGACTTAATGGATTGGCTGCAAAAACTTATATGACTATTAATCGACGCAATTTCTTGTTTTTACTCACAGCAGGCGCGGGTGCTTTTGTATTAGATGCTTGTGCATTGGCAGAGAAATCTCCTAATGGAAATACTGCAATTCCTGAAACAACACCAAATACAACACCAAATAAAATATCAGATAAAACAGGTGCTATACAACTACCGCCTTTAGCTTACGCCTACGAAGCACTTGAACCACACATCGATGCTAAAACGATGCAATTTCACCACGATAAACACCACGCAACTTATGTAAAAAACCTGAATACAGCGTTAGATAAACACCCAGAACTCAAAGGCAAAACTATTGAAGAACTGTTGCGAAAACTTGACAGTGTACCACAAGATATTCGCAAAACAGTACGTAATAATGGCGGTGGCCATGTCAACCACTCAATGTTCTGGGAAATTATGAAGCCAAAAGGCGGGGGAGAACCAACCGGAAATATAGCCTCCGCAATTAATCAAAGTTTTGGCTCTTTTGCAGCTTTCAAAAAACAATTTAATGAAGCTGGTGCTAGTCGTTTTGGTAGTGGTTGGGTTTGGCTAGTGCGTAATAAAGGTGGCAAGTTGGAAGTGACAACTACAGCTAACCAAGATAGTCCCTTAAGTGTAGGTAAATATCCCATTTTAGGTAATGACGTATGGGAACATGCATATTATCTCAATTACCAGAATCGCCGCGCCGATTATTTAGATGCTTGGTGGAACGTGGTTAATTGGGATGAGATTAACAAGCGATTTGCAGCAGCAAGTAAATTTGCTTGAGACGAGACAATAATTTAGAGTTATAAACACTTATAAACTGGCAGCAGAATGTTGTTTCTCCTGCCATTTTTTTTGATGTGAGTCTTGTTGCCCAAAAGCAGCTAGAGATCATCTCGGAAACTTAACATATTGTTACTCCCAAACAATAGAAATAATATTGAATTAAAAGATTAATCACCAAGGTTTATTTGGGAATCCTATACATAGCCAATGATAATCATCAGGATGTAAGGAGAACCAATCGAGGTGATGCTATCAAATAATAAAAATTCTTATACCAAAAAAAATCTACCACTACGCTTAGTGCTTGTGCTTCCCTTCGTTTTGCAAATCTTCGCCGCAGTAGGACTGACAGGCTATCTATCTCTCCGCAACGGACAGCAAGCAGTGAATGATTTAGCCAGTCGATTGCAACGTGAAGTTAGCGATCGCATCGATCAGCATCTAGATAGTTATCTTAATACAGGTCGTCAACTAGCTGAAATTAACGGCGGTGCGATGGATATGGGGTTACTTGACCCGGACAATCCACAGCAACTTGGGCAGTTTTTCTGGAAGCAACTTCAACTGCATAATATTGGCTATATTGGTTTTTGCTTGCAGACGGGAGATTTTGCAGGTTCTGGACGCTTCTTTGAAGATGGTCGCGTTACAGTCGATGAAGTTTCTCGCAAGCGCAATGGCAACCAACATTGGTATATCTACAACACAGATAAACTAGGGAATCGGGCTAAACTGGCGATCGATAATGGCCCTTACATTGCGATGCAAGAAGCTTGGTGTGAAGAACCAGCAAAAACAGGCAAATCGATGTGGACGCTTTATCAATGGCAATCGCCGCCTTACACACTATCCGTGTCTGCTAATCGCCCAGTCTATGACAAAAACAAGAATTTGATTGGTGTTATTGGAGTTGATCAGCGACTGACGCAGATTAGTGATTTTCTCCAGCAGCTAAAAGTTAGTCCATCTGGGAAAACTTTTATTTTGGAACGCAATGGATTGTTAATTGCAAGTTCCAACAAAGAACAACCTTTTACACTTGTTAATGGCAAAGCTAAACGGCTTCAAGGCTCTGACAGTAAAGATTCACTGATTCAAGCTACTGCAAAATATTTAACTGAGCGTTTTCAGAATTTGTCAACCATCAAAGACAATCAGTCGCTGGAATTTCAACTCAACGGTCAGCGTCAGTTTGTCCAAGTAGCACCTTGGCGGGATGAATGGGGTTTAGATTGGCTGGTGGTTGTGGCGGTTCCAGAATCGGACTTTATGGCAAAAATTAACACCAATACGCACACGACAATTTTGTTGTGTTTGGGTGCATTAATATTAGCAACCATTTTAGGCTTCTATACCTCTCGCTGGATTGCTCGTCCGATTTTACGCTTGAGTCAAGCATCAGAAGCAATTGCCGCAGGTGAGTTAAACCAACAGGTAGAAGTACCATCAGTGCATGAATTGGGTAAATTGGCGCAGTCCTTCAACCGCATGGCGCAGCAGTTACGGGACTCTTTCACCACTATTGAGCAAACCAATCAACAATTAGCTAAAACCAACGAAGAATTAGAAAGTCGGGTAGAAGAACGCACCCACGAGTTAAAGGAAGCGAAACTTACCGCCGATGCTGCCAATCATGCCAAGAGTGATTTTCTCGCAAACATGAGCCACGAACTACGAACACCGCTCAACGGAATTTTAGGCTATGCCCAAATTCTTGCTCGTACTGCATCTGACGAAAAACAACAACGTGGCATCGATATTATTTATCAATGTGGTTCCCATTTACTGACTTTAATTAACGATATTCTCGACTTATCTAAAATCGAAGCCCGCAAACTAGAACTACAGCCCATCCCATTCTATCTACCGGCGCTTCTACAAAGTGTTGTGGAAATCTGCCGCATTAAAGCCGAACAAAAGGGTATTGAGTTTATTTATCAGCCGTCAGAAAATCTAGCAACGGGCATTATTGCTGATGAGAAGCGTCTGCGACAAGTTCTGATTAACTTGCTGGGAAATGCCATTAAGTTTACCGACAAAGGCAGTGTCACATTTAAAGTGGAAGTGCTGTTAGGGGATATAACTAATCTTCGCTTCCAGATTCAGGATACAGGTATCGGCATGAGTTCGCAGCAATTAGAGAAAATTTTCCTCCCCTTTGAGCAAGTCGGGGATAACAAACACCAAAGTGAGGGAACGGGATTAGGACTTGCTATCAGCCAGCGATTTGTTGAGTTGATGGGTAGCCAAATACAAGTTGAAAGCCAATTAGGGGTTGGTAGTAAGTTTTTCTTTAATATTGAGTGTGCGATCGCAACTGATTGGATACAAGCAAATTCTATAACACCATCTGGCAGAATTGTTGGATATGCTGGCGTTGGCCCAACCTTCCCGAAAGAGCATCGCAAAAGAATCCTGATTGTCGA
Organism: Nostoc sp. NMS2; assembly: GCF_017115105.1. Taxonomy (GTDB): domain Bacteria; phylum Cyanobacteriota; class Cyanobacteriia; order Cyanobacteriales; family Nostocaceae; genus Nostoc. Next base: position 5,136 of record NZ_JABXKH010000115.1, on the reverse strand, counting down.
TGACCGTTGGGAAAATCGGTCAGTAATTGTCAATCTTTTGGAACCTCTTGGTTTTGAGGTTATCGAAGCCAGCAATGGACAAGAGGGTTTAGAAAAAATTGCAAGCGATCGCCCCGATCTTACCATTTGTGATTTAGCCATGCCCGTTATGGATGGCTGGGAAATGCTCAAACAATTGCGTCAGTCTGAAACTTTACGTGATGCCATTGTAATTATCTCTTCTGCCAGCGTGTTTGAGATTGACCGCCAAAAGAGTTTAGCTGCTGGTGGTAACGATTTCTTGGCAAAACCCGTGCAAGCAGATGAACTTTATGCTGCATTAGCTAAACAATTACAACTGGAATGGGTATATAGAGACACTAATATAAAATTTACAGTCGATACAGCAGCAAGCGCCACAACCATTATCATTCCACCTATTTCTGATTTAAAAGGGTTATTAGAATATGTGGAAACTGGGTACTTTAGAGGTATCCGAGAAGAATTGGATCGATTAGCTCAATTAGATGAACAATATCAACCCTTTATTCGAGAACTCAGAGAATTGGTTAAAGGCTTCAATATTCAGACAGTTCGTCATTTTCTCCAAGAGTCGATAAACCAATCCCAGGAACCAACAAAGATTTAGGTAGAAGATTAAAGACTTATGGCAAATGATGGTACAGGTCAAACAATTCTGATTATTGACGATCATCCAACTAATATCGAAGTGCTATATGATGCACTCGACCGAGCCGGTTATAAAGTCTTAGTAGAAATGGATGGTTGGCACGGCATCGAGACGATAAAAAACTACCCTCCCGATTTAATTTTACTAGATGTAATGATGCCAGTAATTGATGGCTTTGAAACCTGCCGTCAATTAAAATCTCAACAGACTACCTGCGAGATTCCGATTATTTTCATGACTGCTCTTAATGATACAACCGATAAAGTCAAAGGTTTAGCGTTAGGGGCTGTAGATTATATTACAAAACCATTTCAACAAGAAGAAGTACTTGCACGCATTGGGATTCATCTTAAACTGCGACAAGCAAATTTAGAATTAGCCCAACAAAAGGATATTTTAGAGCAACGGGTACAAGAACGCACCGCAGAGCTTTCGCAAGCGCTAGATAATTTTAAAAACGCACAATTGCAATTAGTCCAAAGTGAAAAAATGGCAACTTTGGGTAACTTAGTTGCAGGTGTAGCACACGAAATTAACAACCCACTAGGATTTCTCAAAGGCAGTTTGAGTAACACCGAAGAGTATATCCAAGACTTATTTAAGTATGTGCAATGTGTGCAGCAATATCATCCAGAACTTGCACTTGGAGTCACCAAACTTGCCGAGAAAATTGACTTAGAATTTATCAGCGAAGACTTACCAAAACTGCTAGTTTCGATGAATTTAGCGACAGAACGCATTATGGATATTAGCACTAGTCTTTGCACATTTTCCAGAGCCAATACATCTGAAAAAGTTGCTTATAACCTGCACGAAGGAATTGAAAGTACACTATTAATTTTGAAGTATCGCCTGAAAGCATCCCAGAAACGTCCGGCAATTGAGGTGATTACAGATTATGGTCAATTACCACCTGTTAAATGCTTTTTAGGACAGTTAAATCAAGTATTTATGAATATCCTTGCCAATGCAATTGATGTATTGGATACAGAAAGTATTGGACGAACATTTGCCGAATTACAAGCTAATTCCCAGCAGATTATAATTCGCACTGAAGTATCGAGTGACCAAAATACAGTATCAATTCGGATCAAAGATAACGGGTCGGGAATGCCAGAGAATATTAAAGCACATATCTTTGACCACTTGTTTACCACTAAAGAGGTCGGCAAAGGGACAGGATTAGGATTAGCGATCGCTCGTCAAATTGTTGAAGAAACGCACAATGGTAAGTTGATCTGCAACTCAATTTTGGGTGAAGGCACAGAATTTGTCATTGAAATTCCTTTAGCTTAACGGCTAATTTCTGTTCTTAATTACGAATTACGAATTACGAATTATAGCGACTTTTGAGTAGGTATACCAACAGCGCGAGGAAAATTAGCTGGTGTGTTTGTTACCTTACGTAAATAAAGGCAATGACGGATGCTGTGACTCAAAGGTGTTGTAAATTGTTCGATTGATTCAATAACGCCACCCAACTGGTTAACAGCATTTTGCAAAGCTGTTGTTTCATCCTCCGTCCAATTACCCCGATAAATAATGGCTAAACCTCCCTGTTTGAGCAGTGGTAGGGTATATTCTGCACAGACAGAAGCTGCCCCAACAGCACGGATTAGAGCAATATCGTAAGCTTGTCGGTGCTGGGGGTGCTGACCAATTTCTTCAGCCCTACCAACAAGAGTTTTAGCATTAGTAAGGGCAAGTTCAGTTAATATATTGTCGAGAAAAGTAATTTTTTTCCGAGTTGAATCGAGAAGAGTAATTGTGCAATTAGGTAGTGTAATTGTCACTGGAATACCCGGAAAACCTGCACCTGTACCAATATCAATGAGAGCAGGGGGGCAAGGAGCAGGGAGCAGAGGGGCAGGGGAGCAGAGGAGCAACGGCGCAATTCCTCGTAGAGAATCCCAGAGATGTTTTTCCCAAAACTCTTGAGGATCAGTAATGCGAGTTAAATTGAGTTGACGATTACCTTCTAGGATTAACTCATAAAGCCTTTGGAATTGCGCTTGCTGTTGGACAGTTGGCTGCCAATTCAGAGTTTGCTGCCAGATTTCTGCCATCTCAGGCAATAGGTTTGTCATTTGTCATTTGTCATTTGTCATTTGTCATTGGGTATCGGTTATTCTCCTTGTCCCCCTGCTCCCTGCTCCTTGTCCCCCTGCTCCCTGCTCCTTGTCCCCCTGCTCCCCACTCCCCTTTCATAGCGATGGCAGAGGTTCTTTGACTTTGGCTTCTAATGTCTTTGGGTCTACTGATTGTAGTTCGCCGTGGTTGAGTGTCCAGCAACGATCTGCGATCGCTAACAGATCCCCAGCATCGTGTGTCACTACCAATAGCGTCCAATCTTGTTTCAGCTTCGCTAATAAATTTACCAGTTGCCGACGCATTGACCAATCTAACCCAGCTGTGGGTTCATCCAATAACAGTAAATTTGGCTGGCGAATTAATTGCACCGCCAAAGCTAAACGCCTCTGTTGACCACCACTCAAAGCATGGGGAGCGGCGGAAAGCGATAAATGCTCTAATCCGACCTCAGTCAGGGCTTGTCTAACTCGTTCTGACCCTAACTCAGGATGTCCTAAACGCAATTCTTCTAAAATCGAACCACCACAAAAGTGTCGTTCTGGAAACTGAAATACCAACCCAGCTAATTGTTGTAGCTGTTCGGCTAAAAGTTCTTGTTCCCGCCAGAAGAGTGCGCCAGTAGTGGGTTCGGCTAGTCCTGACAAAATTTCTAGTAAGGTACTTTTTCCCGAACCACTGGGGCCAATAATCAGACCTAGCTGCTGTGGTGCTAATTCCAAGTTGATCGATTTAAGAATCGCTGTTGGGCACGCTGTGGGGTGATAATTTACATTTCGGAGATAGAGCATTTGTTAAGATTACCAAAAAGTCAGCAAATTACTGATTAGCTACACTGAGAGTACCTGGAAAATTCGGGAGAAATTTATCGAACAGAATTCAGGAGTCAGAATTCAGGAGTCAGAATTCTGTACGACTGGTGGATAGCGCAGCGTTAGCGAGTCAGACGCTCCTGCGTCGCTAACGCTTCGCTTACGAGCGTCGCGTCTGAATAACCCGCGTTTTTGCACCCCCACCAAATTGAAAATTTGGTGGTCAGCAAGACCTGCGCCGGTCTGAATCCTCGACTGATGGTTACTGAGCGTAGCCGAAGTATTGATTCTGACTTCTGAATTCTTCTTCAAAATGTATTACCTGGATTAACAGCTTAATCTAGCAGCAAGAATCATCCAATTTTTCTCCATTGTGGCAGACTCACCCTTAAAACTTTGGCTATGACGAGCCTGGAAACATGGAAAAATTACCAAAGTCAACTTTTATATAGGAAAATTTTGGTTGAGGCAGAGGCAAGTTTAAATTAATCATTTTTTGCATTCTAAGTAACACATACAACTATTTCAACCGCAATTATTCTGAGGGTTAAAATGACTAAAAGGTTTTCTTCGCCTCGATTAGTAGTGCCTACCAGATTCACTACCCTTGCTCACACTGCTTTTGGCGTTGCGTTCGCCTTTGGCGTTGCCCCTTGGGCAATCGCACTTAATCTGTGGGTAAATCCCTCATTGGCTGGCGATCCCTTTCGCAATCGTGAACCTCATCAAATTGGCGACCAAACAGAAGCAGCTTTTAAAGCGATTTTCCATCTGGGCAACTATCCAGCAGCAGAGCTTTATCTGGAACAAGCAATATCCAAAGAACCAAATGAACCTCTAGCTTATGCGATGAAGGCATCTTTGGCATACGGTAATAAGGATTGGGCTAAACTCGCCACCTACAGTCAGAAAACTCTAGAAACCGGACAAAAACTGATTTCCAACGATCCATTGCGTGGTAATTTATACACTGCTGTTGGTCATTTTTTAGAAGGAGCAGTAATTCTCACCCGCGAGGGTACTGTCAACGGTGTGCCGCAGGCTTTTGGTCGGTTACGGCAAGTTTATGAATATTTAGATAAAGCTGAAGCAATTTCTGCCAACGATCCAGAACTAAATTTAATTAAGGGTTATATGGATTTATTATTGGCGGTTAATTTGCCTTTTGCCAGTCCCGATCAGGCAATTGGACGCTTAGAAAAAAATGCTGCTCCTGGGTATCTCGTGGATCGGGGTATTGCTCTTGCTTACCGGGATTTAAAACGTTATCCACAGGCACTAGAGTATGTCAATCGGGCGATCAAAACTACATCTGATAATCCAGAAATTTATTATCTCAAAGCCCAAATCCTGAAAGAACTGGGGCAAAAAGAAAAAAGCCAGCAGATGATTGGGGAAGCGATCGCTAATTTTGACAAAGCATTGACTAAAAAATCCCAACTCCCAAGCGATTTAGTCAAACAAATTGAGAGTGAACGCAAAAATGCTGTTAGCCTTAACAATCCTGGGTAATTGGGCACTTGTACTGAGCGACTTGTGCCGAGCCTGTCCTGAGCGTAGCCGAAG
>NZ_JABXKH010000151.1 GCF_017115105.1 Nostoc sp. NMS2 | reverse complement strand
GTTTCTGTTTTGGCTGCGGCTCTCCCAAACTCAGACCCTCTGCCATAATCCCTCTGTCAATAGGGTTTGAGACGCGCTAACCCTGTCCATCATATAGATTATCTAGATGTAGTAATACTCTAGAATATTGCAGAAAACTCAAAAATTCTCCTGGTTTAATCTCAGTACTAGAAATTAGGGAAATGGGTTCTGGCATCACTTATATCAACTTTTGAACTTGCTTCAACTTTCGAGCAGTTTGGGTTGTTACTTCGATGATAGCGTTACTGGTTTCCACATCGATTTCACCAACTTCGCCATTTAGACCCACTGTTTTATTGAAACCAACTAAATCAAACCCTGCCTGGATGATAGCATTAGCTACTTTGCCTTCCAGAACTTTTTGAGGATTGACTGAGTTCAGTGCATCGGCGATCGCTTGCTCAAATAAGCTGCTCACATCATGCTTTATTACTATATGATTGACGTAGCATTGCTGTAACTATACCTGCATCCAATCGTGTTTACCTGACTCATTTGGGACTTTGCGTTGCTGCTAATTCCCGTAATTTAGTTAAAACTGCTTGTGCATGACCTTTGCTTTTCACATTCGGCCAAGCATAGACAATAATTTTATCAGGTGAAATGAGAAAGCTTGACCGAGCAACACCCATATATTCTTTGCCCATAAACTTCTTTAAGCGCCAACCGCCGTATGCTTCTGTCAAAATATGTTCTGGGTCACTCAACAGGGTGATTGACAAGTTATGTTTGCTGATAAATTTACAATGGGATTTACCCGAATCTGGACTCACGCCTAAGATTTTTGCTCCCAGTGTGCTGAATTCTTGATACAATTCGGTGAAATCTGTCGCTTCGGTGGTACAGCCTGGTGTGTCATCTTTGGGGTAGAAGTAGAGGACAACCCACTGACTACTGAGGTCGTCGAGAGTGACTGAATTGCCATTTTGGTCAGGAATGGAGAAATCTGGCGCTGGTTGTCCGAATTGGGGAATGTTGCTCATGATGGGGGTATGAGAGATTGTGTAGGTATAGCCCGTTGTAGATAAAATTGTACATAAATTAGGCTATGGTTTTTCCCATTAGCGGTACTGTGCTTGTATATTATTCCTACACTTGAGCAAAAAATACAATACTTTATACAACAAGCTAACGCTTGAATAAAAAGGTTTGAATACTTACTTCAAAAATTGGTAAATTCTGTTCAAATTCATCTTTACGGGCAGAAAAAAGTACAGTCCAAAGAGTACCGCTATCTTTAATTATATATTTTATTTGTCCGCTATTTTTACCTAATTGTATGATTCTTCCTACATAGTAATCTTCAATTTTATATGTCTTTTTATCTAGTAAAATAAACCCATTTTCAACAGATTCATTCAGTAGATTTTTAAAATTAGTACCAGGGTAAATTTGTTCATTTATTATCATAACAATAGAGCCAAGAGAAATAGAATTAGCAGTTTTAGTGTCAAAAGCCCAAATGGAAAATGCCGAAGGATTTTGTTTGACTATTTGAGCAAAGTTCTCAAGGTCTGGATTATGACTTCCTAAACTCGTTCTTAATTCGTCTAATTTCTCGCTTAAATCTCCACCTTCCCAACTTGGAGGCAACCACAATTCTGCACCACCACCCTCAAACTTCTTCCAACCAGATGGAACACCTTGGGGTATATTTTCTTCGGAAATAGAAGGTTGTTGACTAGTGGAATCAGTATTTGCTTGCTCAGAATTACTTGCTTGTAGTTCAGTTGGTGTTGAAGTCACAACTGGCTGAATTGGATGAGATTGAAAAGGTCTATGAATTATCCAACTACCGAATTTAATTAAAAAAAGTATAGCGAAAGCAATTGCTGTACCTGTGGATTTTGCAGTCTTACTAGAGAATATATTGGTTTCAGTTTTTGGCGATTGAATTTGAGTATTTGCTGAGGTTTTAAATTGCCTACTTTGTTTAGGCTTTTCTATTTCTGTAGGTGGTAATTGTGATGCTGAAGAAGAAGGTGAATATGACTGTACAGTTGAATTAATTTCTGATAGACACCTCACAATCATTTGGGCATTTTGAGGACGCTTGCCAGGAAATGCTTCCATCAGGTAATCAATCAAACCAGCTACCTGCTTAGATGTTTGTAAGGCACTGTCTCGCCACATTAACTTACCAGTTCGCGGGTCTTCAGAAAATTGGTCTGGAGATTTGCCAGTAAGTAAATAAACAAATGTGCGACCGAGGGCGAAAAAGTCTGATTGTGGTACGGCTTTACCATTGGCTTGTTCTAGTGGTGTATAGCCTGGTGAAAAAATCCCTGTTATATTCTGCCCTGCTGCTTTTTGATGATAGGTTGATGTAACTTCTCTTGCTGTACCAAAGTCTATCAAAGCCAGATGTCCATCTGCTTTGAGCATAATATTTGCTGGCTTGACATCTCGATGAAAAAAGTTCTGTTGATGCACCTCATGCAAAATATTTGCCAACTGAGTTAGCCATAAAAGTGCTAACTTTTCATCAATTGGGCGATTACCGCGTTGTTCCATATATTGGTACAAATCCAAACCCTCGATTTTCTCCATTACCAAGCAATGCAGTGGCGCTTGGCTATTTTTGTGAGAGAAGGTAAAGTATCCATCTCCCTTTGGAATTCCGGGATGATTCAGATGGCTTAGGACTTGTGCCTCTTGCTGAAACAGCGATACTGCCTTGGCATCATCTAGCATCAGAACTTTTAATACTTTGAGGGTGTTAGCGTGGTTGACTTCAAATGTCTTGGCAAAACCACCAGCACCTAATTGGCGAGTCACTCGATACCGTCCTTCCAAGAGCAATTCTGAGCCACAGGCTTGACAAAACAGTATATTTTCAGAATTTTGGGGTCTTGGGCAGTGGGGATTAATGCAGAGGGTCATGGTGTTTTTTACAACACAGTTTGCCCTGACAGTCTAGCCTTACTGCGATATTCACGTCACCAGTAAAAATTAGGACAATAAGCTATGCCTGCGGCAACCCCTGCGGTGTACGCTTGTGTTTATGCGCCATAATAATGACTTAACCTACAGGTATTTTTGTTTATTTATTCCCACCCTTCAAAGTTCACATGTCTAAAGATATGCAACGCGAATTTACCAACCGCGATGATTTGGTAGCCTACCTCCGCGAACAATTCCCAGGTGCAGCAGAACGCGATAACCACATCAGCGAAACTCTGGGGGGACGCAAAGCAGCACAAGAAGCGCTGCAAAAAATCGATGCAGTAAGCTACGCGCAAACACGTAATTTTTTCACAGGCGCTGTGACGCGACTTTCGCCGTATATCCGTTATGGCGTTTTGAGTTTGCGAGAAATTCGAGATTATGTCCTTGAAGGGGTACTACACCAAGGCGATGCGACGAAACTAATTAACGAGTTAGGCTGGCGCGACTATTGGCAACGGTTGTATGTGAAGTTAGGGGATGGAATCTGGAAAGACCAGGAAGAGTACAAAACTGGTTACACTGTGGCTGAATATGCACCTGAATTGCCCCAAGATATCAGACAAGGAATCACAGGTATGGTTTGTATCGACAGCTTTAGCCGTGATTTAAAAGAAACTGGCTATTTACATAACCACGCCCGGATGTGGCTAGCGGCTTACATTGTCCATTGGCGGCGAATTCGTTGGCAAGCAGGAGCGAAGTGGTTTCTCGAACACCTTTTAGATGGAGATCCTGCTAGTAATAATATGTCATGGCAGTGGGTTGCTAGCACCTTTAGTCATAAACCATATTTTTTCAACCGTGAAAACTTAGAACGCTACACTGAAGGTATTTATTGCCAGAAATGTCCGCTTTACGGTCATTGTGATTTTGAAGGCAGCTATGAAGAATTAGAACAGCGACTTTTTTCTAAAGGGGAATTTAGCAAACAAGCCAATAGCCAAAGTTGGCAGCGTGAGAAGAAAGGGAAGGGGAGCAGGGGGAGCAGGGGGAGTAGGGGAGGACAAGGGGGACAAGAGGGATAAGGGGGATAAGGAAGAGAATAATAACTCTTGACAAATGACAAATGACAAATGACAAATGACTAAACCAATTGTTTGGGTACATGGAGATTGCCTCAGTCCATACAACCCCGGATTGCAAAAATACCCTGATGCGCCAGCTATCTGGGTTTGGGATGAGGCTTTGATAGAGGAATGGCAACTGAGTCTTAAACGCCTCACGTTTATTTACGAATGCTTGCTAGAGTTACCTGTTGTTATCCGTCGTGGCGATATGGGACAAGAAATTTTAGCTTTTGCTCAAGAACATGATGCAAATTTAGTAGTCACAGCCAATAGTCCCAGTCCCCGGTTTAATGATATATGCAATCAAATGGAGGGTTCTATAGCAGTCCAAGTGCTGGAGGTGGAACCATTTTTTGACTATGATGGCTATATTGACTTAAAGCGGTTTTCGCGCTATTGGAAGGTCGCTCAAGATTATGTTTTTGAGTAAAATTGTCATGGTTTGCGATCGCTAAAAGCTTAGATTCTCAACTTCTCTTAAAAGTTGGGGATTTTTGGCACATCCTACAAGAAATATTGGGATATTTTATACTTGGAAATACCCTGAATGACATAGCTTTTTTAACCCACACCAAACCCCGTGTATTGCCTTACCAACGGTTCATGAAATGCCAAAACAATATCTTCCTTTGGAATTCCTAACTTTACTAAGTCATTGGCAATACCAATCTCAGTACCGTCGTATTGTATCCAAATCTTCCCATCTTTAATATCTAGATGCAAAACACACCCATATTGCCGTCGTCGCCTCTTCCAGCCTACGTATACTAATTGATAGTGATCGTTAATAGGATCAAAAATAACTTGTTTTTCTATTTCACTCTTTGACGAACCTCGACTAGCATAAGCTGCCAGTAATTGTTGAATATAAGCTCGATATTGTTCTAATTTTTCCATTCTACAATCACCTCATTCACAGGATCATAAACGATTAGCTTTAGCTGAGAGCGTTGAATAACAATTTGAATAAATTGCAATGCAAAGAAGCTACTATAAGTTCCTAAAGGAACAGCTAAGTATAAAACTCGTTCTGGTTCTTGAATCTCTAGAGCAATTTTATAGTTGAAACATTGACCTAATGCTGTATGAAATTCGTAAATATTTGATGCACCAAGAAAACTCTTAATCTCAACCGCTATTTTCTCTCCGGCTCTCTCAGCTGCTAATATCAGTTCTGCACCCAAATCAATGTACATTTCAACCCCACCGACTTCAATTTCTAGAGGATCATCTGTAATCACCCAACCTTCTTTTTCTAGTCCTTTTCTAACAGCATCATGAAAAATATCTTTTGCAGCCATTCAAATATAACTTTCTTAATTATGTAGATGAATGAAGTGCGGTTTCCCGCAGGGTATTACGAATTGGTATTGCTTCTAAATATAGCACTGGATATAAAAAGTCAAAGCCCTTGCGATTGATTGACTTTCTGCAATCCGTTAAAAATATGAAGTATTAAATTTTCTGACTACCTTCTCGTGCTAAATTATTAAAGCTTGGAGTTGGGAAACTCCGGTGAAATTCCGGGACTGTGCCGCAGCTGTGATGGGATTGCCTAAGTCAGAATGCCAACCTCAAGATGTCAGAGAAGACACGCTCACTCACCGTCTACTCCCTGCGTCGCACGGGGAAGGAGTTCCAAATTTGCTTTCTGGAGTTGCCACTTGTCCTGGCTTATTTTACGCTACACCCGCCGCCGATGGTATATTATCTCGCATTAGAATACCAGGTGGAATTATTAGTAGTCAGCAATGCCGTGCGATCGCAGATATAGCACATCAGCACGGTGGTGGCTATGTAGATGTGACTAATCGAGCTAACCTACAAGTCCGCGAAATCCGCACGGGGATCAATGCTGAAGTTCTGAAACACCTACAGCTTATGGGATTAGGTTCTCCCAATTCTGTTGTAGACCATATCCGTAACATTATGACCAGCCCAACTGCTGGTATCGACCCGCAAGAATTAATCGACACTCGCCCTTTTGTCCAAGGTTGGGATAATTATATTGCTACACATCCAGCCCTTTCGGGACTGTCGGCAAAATTTAGCGTTTGCTTTGATGGTGGTGGGATAATTCGGGTGTGCGATCGCCTAAATGATATCCTATTTGCTGCTGTCTTAGTCGATGCTGATGTTTACTTCCGCCTCTATCTCAGTGTCGGCGCAAAGGGTCAACCGCCTAGCGATACGGGAATTTTGTTAACACCAGAGCAATGTTTACCTGTCTTAGCAGCTTTAACAGAAGTCTATCTAGCTCATAGTAATACTACAAATAATCGTCGGCTACGTCTCTTAGAGTTATTGAATACTTTGGGTTGTGAAAATTATCTCCAAAAAGTTCAGCAGCGTCTACCTTTCCCTCTTTTCTACAGTTACCTAACCCCCCAACCCCCTTCCCTAATAGGGAAGGGGGAGGAATTCTCCCCTCTCCTTGTAGGAGAGGGGTTGGGGGAGAGGTCAAATCCTAAGTATCAGCATATTGGCATTCATCCCCAACGTCAGCAAGGCTTATTTTACATTGGTGTCGTCTTGCCTTTAGGACGATTAGAAAGTAGGCAGATGAAGGGTTTGGCAGATTTAGCCGCAAAATATGGTAGTGGCACTCTTCGGTTAACCCCTTGGCAAAATTTGCTGATAACAGATATTCCTCAGCAATGGGTTGGTGATGTCCAAAGTGAAATTGCTTTTTTAGGATTAGATACCTCAGCAACTAACATCAAAAGTGCATTAGTTGCCTGTTCTGGAAACAGAGGTTGTGCCTCTTCTGCTACGGACACTAAAAGTCATGCGTTGGCATTAGCAGAGTATCTTGAAACTCGCGTTACTCTAGATTGCCCAGTTAATATTCACTTCACTGGCTGCGAAAAATCCTGCGCCCAACATAGCAAAAGTGATATTACTCTGCTTGGTGTCAGCATTGAGGATGACAGTGGAACTCTAGAAGGTTATCACGTTTATGTTGGTGACAGCAAAGAGAAATTTGGACGAGAAATATATCAATATGTGACTTTTGCTGAACTACCTGCATTAATAGAGCGGATGCTAGATGTATATAAAATTCAACGCTTGAATCTGAATGAATCCTTTAGAGAATTTAGCGATCGCACATCGATCGCTCAATTACAACTCTGATTCAATAAACACTTAGATTCTTTTCCGCCTGCTGAACAGGTCAATCCAAAATCCAAAATCCAAAATCCAAAATTGAATGCCCGACTACATCCGAGATGCCAACGAAATTTACCGTAATTCTTTTGCAATCATCCGGTCAGAAGCGAATCTAGATGTGCTGCCGCCAGATGTAGCAAAAATTGCTGTGCGTCTCATCCATGCATGTGGAATGACGGATATTGTGACTGACTTGGGATATTCATTAACAGCAGTGCAATCTGCAAGGGCAGCACTAGCAGAGGGAGCGCCAATTTTATGCGATTGCCGGATGGTTGCTGATGGCGTTACTAGGCGACGGTTATCTGCAAGCAATCAAGTTATCTGTACCCTCAACGAGCCGGAAGTGCCAGAAATTGCCCAGCGTCTGGGTACTACAAGGTCGGCAGCAGCCCTGGAATTATGGCGATCGCACCTGGAAGGATCGGTAATTGCAATTGGCAATGCGCCCACAGCACTATTTCGACTCTTAGAAATGCTCGACGAGGGAGCTAACAAACCTGCAATTATCTTAGGCTTTCCAGTTGGATTTGTCGGTGCAGCCGAATCGAAAGCAGCATTGGCAGCAGATAGCAGGAATGTACCATTTTTAACATTACATGGTCGGCGCGGTGGCAGTGCGATCGCAGCCGCAGCAGTTAACGCCCTGGCAACGGAGGAAGAATGAATATGACAACCAAAGGTCGTCTCTATGGAATTGGTGTTGGCCCTGGCGATCCAGAACTATTAACTCTAAAAGCATTGCGGCTATTACGTGCGGCTCCTGTGGTAGCTTATCAATCAGCAACAGGTAAAGAGAGTATTGCTAGAGCGATCGTCGCACAATATCTTCCTGGCAATCAAATCGAGGTGTTATTTCATCTCCCCCGCGCTTTGGAGCCAGAAAAGGCCAAGTCTATTTATGATAAAGAAATTGAACCAATCGCCGACCATTTGGCAGCCGGTCGAGATGTGGTGGTGCTATGCGAGGGAGATCCATTTTTCTATGGTTCCTTCATGTACCTGTTCACGCGGTTATGTGATCAGTACCAAACAGAAGTCGTCCCTGGAGTTTCTTCGCTGATGGCTTGTCCAGTAGCCTTGGGTGTACCTTTCACCTACTACACTGATATTCTCACCGTACTACCTGCTCCATTGCCCGCAGAAGAACTGACCACACATCTATTGATGACTGATGCAGCAGCAATTATGAAGCTAGGTCGTCACTTTACCAAAGTACGGGATATCCTGCATAAATTAGGGCTAGCATCACGAGCCAGATATATTGAGCGGGCATCAACCTCACAGCAACGCATCATACCTCTGGATGAAGTTGAGCCAGATAAAGTACCCTATTTTTCGATGATTGTGATTCCAACTAAGAATCGGCTATAAACCTTTTTCGGAAATCATTAGGACTCCTATTTGATTTTTGAACAAAACTTAGTACATCTTTATTTTTTCTTCCCTATTCCCTATTCCCCGTTCCCTTTTTCTACGAGTGATTCAGGAATCAAATCGGATTGCTATAGTATCAGTACATGATACTATTAAAATGGAACTTAACAGTAAACACCAAAAAACTCTTGATGCCCTTTTTCAAAACCCCATCAGATCAAATATTTTCTGGAGTGATATAGAGTCTTTGTTAGTTGCTCTTGGTGCAGAGGTATCAGAAGGAAAAGGGTCAAGAGTCAGATTTGCTCTTAATGATATAAGAGCTACATTTCACAGACCACACTCTGAAAAAGAAACTGACAAAGGTGCTGTTAAGTCGATGCGACGGTTCTTGACAGAAGCGGGGATTAAAGAAGCGGGGACTGAAAACGATGAAATATAAAGGATATGAAGCATCTGTAGAATTTGATGCTGAGGCAGACATTTTTCACGGTGAAGTAATTAATATTCGAGATGTGATTACTTTTCAAGGTAGTAGCGTAGAGGAACTAAAACAAGCTTTTTCTGATTCAGTGGATGATTATTTAGATTTTTGTAGAGAACGTGGGGAGGATGCCGATAAGCCATTCTCAGGTAAATTCATGGTGAGAATTGACCCTGATTTACACAAAAAAATTGTAGTTAAAGCAAAGAAAGAGGGACAAAGCCTTAACTCTTTGGTCGAAAAAAGCTTGCGCCTGTACGCTAGTTAAGTTATTTAGACTTTACCATAAAGAAATACTTCAAGAAAAATTGATGGTTTCTAATAGCACCTTCACTCCTGATGCGATCGCTGCTGGCTTTCATGCCCTGTCTGATCCCCTACGAATTCAGGTCTTAGAACTCCTGCACTCTCAAGAACTATGCGTGTGTGACCTGTGCGACCATCTGGGAACCACTCAGTCTAAACTGTCTTTTCACCTCAAAACCCTGAAAGAAGCTGGTTTAGTTCGCGCTCGTCAAGAAGGGCGCTGGATCTACTACAGCCTCAATCTGCCCCAATTTGTTGCTTTAGAGCAGTATCTAGCAGAATTCCGCCGCTTTAGCCCAATATTACCTATCCGTCCTCCCTGCAAGACTTAAATATTCATCAATTTTTTTGTAATGTTTTGTTTAATTTTAGATATGTAGACATTGACAAATCAATTTTTTTTGAAATGATGAAGATATACTCTTGATATAACTCACAGGGGTGGGGTCAATGAAGATAACAGAAAAAGAATTAGTGATTGCACTGGGAATGTTTGCTTTAACGACCAGTTGCACAACATCACCTAACCCATCTGTTCAAACTCAGCAGTCAGAGAAGGTGACTCAGGTAAGAGATTCTAATCAGCTTGCCACAACAACAATTAAAATTGATGGTTCCAGCACGGTCTATCCGATTACACAAGCGATCGCCAAACAGTATCAAGTTGACCCAAAGAATCAAGTAAAGGTTGCAGTTAACATTTCTGGTACTACTGGCGGGTTTGAAAAATTCTGTGCTGGAGAAACAGATATTAGCGACGCTTCCCGACCGATTTTGAAAGCGGAGATGGAAACTTGCAAGAAAAATGGTGTGGCGTATATGGAGTTTCCTATTGCTTTTGATGCGCTTACCGTCGCCGTTAATCCGCAAAACGATTGGGCAAAAGACATCACAGTAGCAGAGTTGAAAAAGATTTGGGAACCGGAGGCTCAAGGCAAAATCACCAGATGGAACCAAGTACGTGCATCTTGGCCAGATCGCCCACTTAATTTGTATGGTGCTGGGAAAAAGTCTGGTACTTTTGACTACTTTACAGAAGCGACTGTAGGTAAAACTAGAGCCAGCCGTAATGATTACACAGCAAGTGAGGATGATGAGGTCTTGGTAGATGGCATCAGCAAAGATCCAAATGCTTTAGGTTACTTTGGCTTTGCCTATTACGAAAAACACCAAGATAAGTTAAAAGTGTTGGCAATTGATAGTGGCAAAGGTGCAGTACTGCCATCACGTCAAACTGTAGAGAAAGTTCAGTATCAGCCCCTTGCTCGACCTTTGTTTATCTATGTTAATTTTCGGGATAACCAAAACAAAGCCTTACTAAACAAATTTGTAGAATTTTACATTGATAAAGCACCAACAACAGCTAGTGCTGTGGGCTATATACCTTTACCAGATGATAGCAAACACCTCAATTACGTTCACTTGTATCAAGGCAAAGTGGGAACTGTATTTGAAGGAAAAGCAGAGATGAACCTAACAATTGGAGAGTTGTTACGGAAGGAAGGACAGTTTTAGGTATAGACAATCATCCAAACCAAGCAACTTGTTCATTATGAAACTTTGAATAATGTAAGCTCTATGCACTTCATAATGAACAAAAAGACTTCAAAACGCCTCTCTTTTATTGACCGTTTTCTAACATTATGGATTTTTTTAGCAATGGCGATTGGTGTTGGCCTGGGCTATTTCTTTCCTGGAGTAGAAGCGTTTATCAACCAGTTCCAGGTGGGAGCAACCAATATACCGATCGCTATCGGGTTAATTCTGATGATGTACCCGCCCCTAGCTAAGGTGCGATACGAAGAGTTGGGAGATGTATTTCGCAACGGAAAAATTCTTGGTGTATCACTAATTCAGAATTGGATTATTGGGCCAATTTTGATGTTTGCTCTGGCGACTATAGCGGTTCCCAGTTGAGTGAGGTACAAAAACCCCACCCCCAACCCCCTCCCCGCTCTTCGATAGGGGGCTATGAAGTACCTCATTTGATTAGGAAAAGCTATATCTTCTTACACGGTTATCCAGAATACATGACGGGATTGATTCTGATTGGATTAGCCCGTTGTATTGCAATGGTAGTTGTGTGGAGTGACTTGGCACGAGGCAATACAGAATACACGGCTGGATTGGTTGCCTTCAACAGCATCTTTCAAGTCATCTTTTATAGTCCTTATGCCTGGTTTTTCATCACTGTATTACCGCCACTGTTTGGCTTACAAGGTAGTGTTGTGAATGTTAGCATTGCCGAAATTGCTGAAAGCGTATTTATCTATCTTGGTATTCCCTTTTTAGCTGGATTTTTCACTCGTTTCTTCTTAGTAAAGGCGAAAAGTAAGCAGTGGTATCACGAGGAATTTGTGCCTAAAATCAGCCCGATCACGCTGATTGCTCTGTTATTTACAATCGTCATTATGTTCAGCTTGAAAGGTAATTTGATTGTTCAGATCCCCTTAGATGTGGTGAAGATTGCAATTCCGTTGATCGTCTACTTCATCATCATGTTTCTGGTCAGCTTTTACATGGCTTGGCGCGTTAAAACAGACTATTCTAGAGCCGCAAGTGTAGCATTTACATCGGCAGGAAATAATTTTGAACTAGCGATCGCAGTTGCGATCGCAGTGTTTGGGATTAATTCTGGTGTTGCTTTTGCCGCCGTTGTTGGGCCTCTGGTGGAAGTACCTGTGTTGATTGGTCTTGTTAATGTTGCTTTCTGGCTTGAAAAACGTTATTTCACAACACCGGAATCGAGAGCCTGATAAATTTAGTCCAATTATTCGGAGGAGTTGAACTATGAAACGTGTAATGTTTGTCTGCAAAAAGAATTCTGCTCGTTCCCAAATGGCAGAAGGTTTTGCTAAAACTCTTGGTAAAGGAAAGATTGAAGTGATTAGCTCTGGATTAGAAGCAAGTCAAGTCAGACCAGAAGCGATCGCTACTATGAAAGAAATTGGTATCGACATTACCGATCAACACTCAAAACCCCTCAGTGATTTCCAAGCACAAGACTTTGATGTAGTGATTTCTTTGTGTGGCTGTGGCGTGAATTTGCCGCCAGAGTGGGTTACGCAGGAAGTATTTGAAGACTGGCAGTTAGACGATCCAGCAGAACACCTAGAAATTTTTCCTAGAGTCCGCGATGAGATTAAAGAACGGGTGACTCAACTAATTGAGTCTATCAAGATAGCTTCTCAATCTCTTAAAGTTAACTCTAATAAAACAAATTGACTATTGAGTATCCAAAAAAAGACAACCTCCTGGCAGATTGAACCAGGAGATTTAAAAAAATTGATTCATCTTTACAAGCGTTGTAGCAGGCTCAAACCATGGGTGTCAGTACCACAGGTATTAAAAAGAAAGTATTCATCAGCCAACTTTTGCACTTGTTCTGATTCCAATACGCTGGGTTTCCAAGGGTTAGGGTTATTGTAGGCGTAGAAAGTTTCCACGCCATCGATACCCTTTTGGGATGCAGCTGGAATTAAGTCAAAATGCGATCGCTTGTAACGCGCTGGATGAGCCAGAACTGCCAATCCCCCAGCCTGATGAATAGCGGCAATCACGTTACTTGCCTGATATTCTTGTCCTGTAGTCGGCCTTCTTTGCAGATAGGGTTTCATACTAGGGTGTTCTGGAGCAAAAGCATAAGCCAAAATGTGAACTTCTATATCCAGAAGGTTAGCATTGATTTCTACGCCACTCCACAGGTAAGGAGTTGTTGCACCAGAATTACTCCACTTCCAATCTTCTAACCAAGTAAGGGCCGCTTGATAGCCGACAATACCATGATGGTCAGTGATCGCTAACCCTTTTAGTCCAATAGCGATCGCCTGCTCCATCAATCCACTCGGCTGCAACCTGCCATCCGAGTAGACAGTGTGCGTATGAAAGTTGAATAACTTTGGACAACTGTATGCATCAATGTTCTGGAATACTTGCTTCAAAAGTTCTGCCGAAGCAGTAGTCCGGGCCAAATTTACAGCCATAACCCCCTCTGAATAAAAATATATATTCTTAACACACTAAAACGCCCCATTTACAGATGAGAAATTTCCAACACTGTAAATTAGTGTATTGGTGGCTACTTTCTCAGCTTTTTCAGCAAATTTTTCAATATGTTAAGACTACGTTAGCAAATCTTAACCTCAGTAGGCATGGGTAATTTGCACCACTTTAAACATAAGTAGTAAAAAATATTGCATATCAAACTTTATAAATACGCCTATACTATTTGTGCCAAATGGCTTATTTTTAAAGGCTTAAGAGAATAATTTTATCTAATGAGTCTCACATTTAAATATGTATTACGTATTAAAAAAACATACATCTCAGTAATTATACTAATTTTTATTTAATCTAGTAAAGACTTTAGCGTAGGCGTAGCCCGCACTTCGGCTAATTATACACCCCGCGCAATTCCAAAAGAATCTCCCTTCAACGTCACCCCAAGCGGTTCTACCACCACCTCGCGGCTAAGGGACGCTTCAACCCTGCCGGCAATCACAGCCGTGAGCTTATGTTCTTTTGCGAGGATGACAATCCTTTCAGCATCCTGCTCAGATTCTGTATAGAATGCAAATCCAGCCCCATAATTAAACACAGAAAGCATCGTTTCTGCTCCACCCTCAAGATGACCCTCGACAAATGTAAATATCTCCGGCACTGGGAGCATCGTTTCGATAACATATCGAAGCGGCTTCACCGACCGCATCAGTTTTTGCCAACCATGACCGGTGATATTCTCCATTGCAGTAGGACGAATCCCTTCGCCAAGCACTGCCTGTACAAGCGGCGTGTAAAGATACGACGCAGCATTCATTGCTTCCCAGAACTCCTGCCCACTCGGAAGTTTTGTTCTATAACCATCAGGGAGAGACTCAGCGAGTTTTCGCAGTGGGGTAAAGCCGTTCTCATGGGGGCCAGAACTCTCAACAAGAACAATAGTATTTCCGGCATCCAAATGCGAGCTATCAATGGGAGCAACACCAGGCGGCATAACACCAAAAACCGAACCCGCAATGTCGAGCCGGCCTGGAATCATCTTAGTTTTTAGTTGAGGAGTTTCCCCGGAGAGATAGACACACCCCACTCTTTTGCACCCCTCAACGACTCCATCCAGAAACCCATCAAGGAAGGCGGGGGTAAAGATTGTTTCAGGAGTACTTGATGGCAGATAAAGACCAAGAAGTAGAGTCTGCATCCCTGACGTTGCCGCGTCGTTTGTCAAACACGAGATGATCTTGATACCAATGTTCCACCAGAACCGCCGAAGTTCTTCTTCGGAAAGGTCATCAGGGCGGGTATCATCTGCCGTTCCTAGTCCTTCAGGGACAAGTGTCAGAGAAAGTTCTGGAGCGCCCGCTTGAATAAATGGAGTGAGGTTGAAGCTGAAAGCGTTAGCACTTGCTCCAAGACCCGACGCAGGGACGGTTCCATAGGCGCTTGCAAAGGTAAGTGTGCGTTTTGCAGCTTCGATGAAGCGTCTTTTTGCGGCATCGAGAGTATCGTAATCGACTTGATCGAGAGCTTGAGGCATCAGGTTGCGTTTTAAGTTAGGAGTAGAGACGCGATTGTAGAGACGCGATTAATCGCGTCTGTGCAAGAGTTAAAAGTTAGGAGAAGTCATAACTCCTCACTTTAAAATACCTCATCTTCAATACCGCGCCACCATTCACCCAAATTCATCAAGTCTTGGTAAATATCTTCTAATTCTTTGGTGTAGACATCGTTTGTAAGGGTGGCTCGACGCTCTTGCAATTTCTTGAGGCGCAGTTGTACCAATACCCAAGGTTTAGTGATGCTATTCGTTGCTTCGATGTATTGCGCTAGTTCTTTGCTATCCATAATGTTTTATATTTTTAGGAATTACACGCTGTACAAAAGAATCATGTTGTGTATAAGGTAAACACTTGGTTTCAGGTTTTTATTAATCATTCTTTGATGGTAAATAGATCCACGTTGTAAGGGCAATTCATGAATTGCCCCTACAACAAATAGTTTTTAAGACCATTTATATTTGGTCTTTTCTGTCAATACATAAGTCCTAATTTTGATTTTTATGCCACTACTTTTATTTAGACGATGCCTGTCCCAATACGATTCGGATAAGGTTTTTTGATGAAAGTTATAGATCGCAAAGACGCGATAAATCGCCGTCTTTACAATAATCAGTCCTTTGTCTTGACGACGATTTATCGCGTCTCTTCCCTTAACCGAACCGTATTGATGCCTGTCCCACTACTGAAAAATACAAAAGGGAGAAATTAAAAAGAATTTCTCCCTTTTGTGGTGGGCTTTTTGCTTCAACTTTTGTAAATTAACTTATGCCACAGCTAACTAAGAGGCATTGCACTCAGTTCAAACCAGCAATTAATTAAGCTTTAGCCAAGTTTTCAGCAGCAAAGTCCCAGTTAGCCAAGTTATCTAGGAAATTCTTGATGAACGCTGGACGAGCGTTTCTATAGTCAATGTAATAGGCGTGTTCCCAAACATCCAAGGTTAGGAGTGCCTTCTTACCATGAGCTAGAGGGTTTTCTGCGTTTGGTGTTTTGATCACCTTCAGCGTACCACCATCATCAATCAGCCAAGACCAACCACTGCCGAATTGAGTTGCAGCCGCGTTAGAGAACTCTTCCTTGAATTTGTCAAAGCTACCAAAATCTTTATCGATTTTGGCTGCGAGATCGCCTGTGGGTGTGCCACCACCATTTGGTTTCAAGGAATTCCAGAAGAAGGTGTGGTTCCAAACTTGGGCAGCGTTGTTGAAGATTCCCGCCTTAGAAGAGTCTTGGAAGGAAACTTTGATTACTTCTTCCAGAGACTTATCAGCAAGCTCTGTACCTTCAGTCAGCTTGTTGAGGTTGTCTACATAAGCTTTGTGATGCTTACCATAGTGATACTCGAAAGTTTCAGCTTTCATGCCATTTGGCTCTAAAGCATTAATGTCGAAGGGTAGTGGTTCTTGTACAAATGCCATTGTGTCAAATCCTCTCTTTACCGGTTTCCATTTTTAAGCTATTGCAGAAGCTTGGGAAATTAACAGCTTTTATTTTTGAAGTTTTATGTCTTTAATGATGGAACATAAAACTTAACATCGTCATTCTACTACCAAAGTGAAGATGAAAACAAACTACTTCGGTGATAAGTCAAATCGCTAGGAGTTCACGGTTATAAATAAAAATGGCTAATATCTCGTAGCAAAAGTCCAATCTATAATTAGCATTTAGCAATTAAAGCTTTCATACTTCTATCTTTAGTAAGATTAATTGCGATGTGGTAAATCAGTCGAAAGCGAGATGATTTAATACTTAAATAATCTGATAATTATAGAATATTGTTATATAAATCATTAATAAAATTATGCTATTTTTAAATAATGTTTTGAGGATGGTAAGTGAATAATTACTCACCCACCATCCTTTGAAACTAAAAAGTTAACAGTAAATAGCGCTGATTACTACTGAGATAAACGCTGCTGGTAATAGTTAACAATTTGTGCCGTGACTTCAGACACATTCAAACCATCAGTTTGAACTTCGATCGCATCTGCGGCTTTTTGCAAAGGTGAAACTTTGCGTGTACTATCTTTCCAGTCACGTTCGGCAATATCCCGTTCTAGCTGCTCTAGATTGATTTCGGGTTGACCTTGTTTGTGAAAGTCTTCCTGGCGGCGACGGGCGCGTTCACTCACAGAAGCGGTTAAGAAGATTTTCACTTCGGCATCGGGGAAAACGTGAGTACCGATGTCTCGTCCTTCTGCTACTAAACCACCTTTTTTACCCCAGCTTTGCTGTTGTTTAACCAGTGCTTGACGGACAGCGCTTTGGGCTGCGATCGCAGATACAAGAGATGTTACCTCAATGGTGCGAATTACCTGGGTAACATCAGTACCATTAACCCAAACCCGCACGGACGATTGTAAATCCTGGGTAGGAGTAAGTTCAATTTTACACTGGTTAGTTAATTCCGCGATCGCACACTCATCATCAATGGCAATCCCCTTTTGCAGTACTAACCAAGTGACAGCACGGTACATTGCTCCTGTATCTAAATAGACTAAACCCAGGTTTGCTGCCACTCGCCGTGCCACTGTGGATTTTCCAGCACCAGCTGGGCCATCAATAGCGATAATGGGTTGACGATCGCGCAATATGATATTGTCAATCAAACGTGTAGCACCAAGACGAGCTGCGATCGCCAACATTCCTTCCTCCTCAACTTTTTCTAAAGACATCAACGTAGTCGGTTCAACTAATTCAATATATTCCACTAAAATTGTGCTGACCATTGCCACTTCTTGCTGTACCACTGCTATCAACTGGTTGCTATTGCGATCGCCTGCAATGAATGCAGCTTCAGCCCGTCGCAAGCCGCGATATAATGCAGCCGCTTGCTCTTTTGCCGTTGCAGTCAAATATTGATTACGAGAACTGAAGGCAAGACCTGACGCTTCGCGCACTGTTGGACAAGCAACAATTTCTACTGGCAAATTTAAGTCAGCTACTAAGCGTTTAATAATTGCCAATTGCTGACCATCCTTTTGACCAAAGTAAGCACGGTCAGGCTGTACCAAGTTGAAAAGCTTGGTAACAATCGTAGCGACACCTTGAAAGTGACCCAGCCGAGAGCGACCACACAAACCTGTCATCATAGCAGATGCTGGTATAACTTGTGTAACCTTTGATTCTTGTATACTCTTCTGGGGAACTGCCATCTCTTCAGGAGTCGGTGCAAAAATGGCATCTACCCCAGCTTGTTCGCAAAATTGTTGGTCTTGCTCTAAAGTGCGGGGGTAGCGTTGGTAATCCTCGTTGGGAGCAAATTGTAGGGGATTGACGAAAATACTCACAATCACCTTAGAATTTTCTTGCCGCGCCCGTTGGATCAAGCTTAAATGACCTTGATGCAAATTCCCCATCGTTGGCACTAGACCAACTGCCGTCTGATACCAGCCAGTTATTTCATCTAGTCTTAGATCCTCAGTAATCGCAATCAGCTTGTTTTCTGAGCATTTAGTTAAATAGCAGCGTAAAGCTGCGACTGTTGTCAGCAGGCGCACAAAAATACCCCTAGTTCTTATCGATCCCTCCCCCGTTAGTTTATATCTGAAATAGAGGGAAGAGTTGATTGAACTAGGGGAATTAAAGTGATACGGAACTGGGGATTGGAAATTGGGCACAAGAGGCAGAGGGGTAGGGAGCAGGGAGCGGAGGGGAAAGAGATAATTTTTATTCTCCCCCTTGCCTCCTGCTCCTCGGCTTCTTTCCTTAGTCCCTAGTCTCTAATAATTATTTCCCCAGAACTTCAATATGTACTGGTGCTACGCCGCTGCCCATCATTCCCAAAATTCGGGCTGCGCCAGCAGATACGTCAATGATTCGACCCCGAATGTATGGGCCCCGGTCATTAATCCGCAATACTACAGAACGACCGTTACGGGTGTTGGTTACACGCACTTGTGTACCAAAGGGTAAGCTGCGATGGGCGGCAGTCATTTCTTCTGGGTTGAATCTCTGACCACTTGCAGTCTGAGTACCAGAACCGTCATAGCCATAAAAAGAAGCCATGCCTCTCAAGGTGGCTTGCACTGCTCCAACGGAAATCTGTTGAGGTAGCTTTGGTATTGATATTTGTTGACGGACTGGTAAATTCGCAATCTCTTTTAGGGGAGAGGCATTGCCCAGTAGCCTCCGTAGGCGATTGGTTGCTTGCAATGCATCTTGCGCCAGATCGTTGGTGGTACCTGCTAATCGTGTACCTTCGTTAATTTCGACCAATTCTTCGCCATTAATTTTGATTATATAGCGATCGCCATCTTGCTGGAGGGGAGCGCTTTTGTTTTGCGCTTGATTGGCATTAGATTTTTCCCCTGCTTTCCAACTGACGGTTATCTTACTGCCGTCTACACTTTCCCGATTCAACTGGTTGATCTTAGCGGCTACTACACCAGCTATCTGAACCGGGTCATTGTCAGAGGAGCTAATCTGGTTACTCACATCTGTTACGTTGTCAGCATTCAGTGCCTTTGGTGAATTGCTAGCAATAAGGGCGTACGATTGTACGCCCCCAGTATTTCCAATTGCACCAACTTTTTTAGATTCAAAATCCGTATTTGATACAGAACTCAAAAAGGTGAGAACAGGTATATTTCTGATAAAAAGGGTTGCCGCCTTACGCCCTCTAATGTTGTGAGGATGAATTTCTGTAATCACAGCATCCAAGGTTTGTCTCCCTGCTCTGGATTGGTACTCTCCCACTTTAACCACATCAGGAGCAGGTGATTTTTGGGATGCTAGCGCATTTCCCTTGGTGGTTTGAGTACAACCGACTGAAGGTATGCCCAAAACAGCCATAGACAGGGCAACAATAATCCACAAATGTCTTTGATTCATGCGTCCGTTTTTGAAAGCGACTGGAGAACTTTAAGTTTTATAAACTGCGGGATTTTTCACTAATGAAAGTGATTTCCCTTCTGAAAAACTCGAACTCGTTCCGTTTTCACTTTGTTATTTATAACTGCAACAGACTAACACGAACCTTTTGGCTTGGGGATCAGGGTTTTAGCGTAATTATCGACAGCTTAATCAAATTAAAGTTCCAAATTTAAGGGTGAAACCTTTCTCAAAGGCGGACTTTGGCTATGTAACGCTTTTTTCTGATACTTAAAAATTTCTTAAAAAAACTTTACGCTTCTTGCACGCTAAAGTGACGACACCCTATTGACTTCTGTTCTAAAGGCTCACTACTATTAGTGTATTCTAGATAACATGTATTTTCACTATTTCTTATAAGAAGGTAATAGAACTTTAATTAAATAGCATCGGCATAAATACTTAAAATCGCTTATTTAATTAAATATTTAGATTTCCCTATGAATAAGTCGTGATATCAGTTACATCTCAAATAATTATGCAAATTAGTTTGAGTTTAAGATGTTTTTTCTACTTAGATTAATCATGACTTTTATTCCCCATGACTCAACGTAGATGAGTAATAAATATAACTTATAAACACCGTATTACTGAGTATAAAATAAAGAAGGATACCCAACTTAATATTTTTTGTGATTAATGATGAAAAAATTAGGAAATCTTAGCGATCGCTTATAGATCAATTTTAGTTAGTATCAAAAATAACAATAGCCGTTTTTGGGACTAAGTAATTGCTCAAAGATGATTTTTTAGAGCAGGCTATCTTTTCCAAAATCTTTGCGGCTGTAGGGATGTACGGCTGCACCCCTACTATATATAGTGAGTATTTTGGGGAGTGCGATGAGCGTGATGACAAGAGTTGGCGTAGAACCGACAGGGGACGCATTCAACGCGATCGTTTTAGATGAGCAATGGCTGCAATTAATTCTTCTGGGTTAACAGGCTTAGATAAATGTATCTGAAACCCAGCTTTTAGCGCTTCTTGCCGGTCATTGTTTCTAGCAAAGGCAGTCAAGGCAATTGCTGGGATTTGTCCACCTTGTTCTGGTGTCAAAGTTCTCACTTGATGTATTAACATATAGCCATCCATCTCAGGCATACTAATATCGCTGACTAACACATCTGGCTTTGCCAGTGTTAGGGTTTGTAATGCTTCATAACCAGAAGATACCGCAATAACAAAAGCCCCATCTTGCTCTAGTACAAAAGCAATAAAATCTCGTGAATCAGTATCATCATCTACAACTAAAACCTGGATGCCACTGAGGGGCAAGGAGTTAGGAGTTAAGAATGCAGCGTCATTTTGTTCATCTGTCAGACTTGGGCTTTCATCTAGCAGAAGCGGCAAACTAACAGTAAATATTGCCCCTTTATCCTCACCCTCGCTCTTAGCTTTGACAATACCGCCATGTATTTCGACGATATTACGCACAATTGCCAACCCCAATCCTAATCCACCAAAATTTCTCGTAGAGGTGCTATCTGCTTGGCGGAAGTAATCAAACACGAATGGCAAAAAATCAAGGCTGATTCCCTTACCTGTATCGCTAACTATGATTTGAGCATAACCATCGGCTTGCTCTAATCGCACTTCTATTTTTCCTCCTTTGGGTGTAAATTTGACAGCGTTAGAAAGGAGATTCCAGACGACTTGCTGCAAACGAGTCGAGTCGCCCATAACTTGTCCTACATCCGATTCAAATACTGTACTCACCTCAATCAACTTTGTTTCTGCCGCTAAATGCATTGTCTCTAGTGCCGACAATATCGTAGACTGTAGGTTAATCTTCGTAATATTCAGCGTCAGTTTGCCTTGTAAAATTCTGGAGATATCCAGCAAGTCTTCAATGAGTTGAACTTGTAAATTAGCATTTCTCTCGATTGTGGCTAGTGCTTCAGATGCCTTTACTTGGTCTAACCTGCGAGTTTGCAACAACTTTGACCAGCCGAGAATTGCGTTTAGTGGAGTGCGTAATTCGTGAGATAAGACAGCTAGAAATTCATCTTTAATTCGATTGGCTGTTTCTGCTTTAGCTCGTGCTATTTGTTCTAATTCCAGCAGGTGCGCCCGTTCTTCAAGTATTTGTTTTTGTTCGTGGATATCTGTACACGTCCCAAACCACTTAACTACAATACCTTGCTCATCTTTGAGTGGTAAACCTCGCGCTAGCTGCCAACGATAGGAACCATCAGAAGCCCGTTTGAAGCGATATTCATTATTATATATAATGCCATTTTTTACAGCATTAGACCATACTTCATCAGAATTTTGGACATCATCTGGATGCAATGCAGCTAACCAACCAGAACCCAAGGACTGCTCTAATGTTAGCCCAGTATATTCACACCAATTTTGATTAAAAAAATCACATTCACCGTTAGGCGTGGTTGTCCATACAAGTTGAGGAATTGCCTCAGCTAGATAACGGTAACGTTCTTCACTTTGTCGGAGAACTTCTAAAATTCTTTGGCGTTCAAGGATTTCTTGTTGTAATTGCTCGTTGGTTTTGGTAATTTCATTGGTGCGAACAGCAACCATTTCTTCTAGATGATTCTGGTATTTTCGCAGTTCCTTTTCTACCCGTAAGCGTTCGGCTATTTGTATTTGGAGTTCTTGATTTGCTTGTTCTATTTGAGCAGCGTTAGGAAGTGCTAATGCTTGTGGAAGTAGAGACACAAGTTGTACTGCTGTAATTACAGATATTGTTGCAGTTACTGCTTTGACAAACCCTGATATCCAATAGGTTGGATGCCAAATCGTCCAAATCTCTATTAAATGAGTAGTGCCGCAAGCCACAATAAATGCACTAAATAGCAGAAATATCCAATCAAAGGGCAAATCCTGCCGCTTACGAACAAAGTAAAATAATGTAGCTGGAATCGAGTAATAAGCTAGTGCAATGAATGCGTCAGATAAGATGTGTAACCAAACTAGATTCGTTTGCCATAGATAGCAATGTCCATGTGGAAGAAATGATCCTGACGTAAAAAAATTAGTCCACAATTCTGATAGAATGTCTGACATAAATACTTAATTTTTTTGAATCTATAAAATCTACTACTAAATGTCTTTTTTTTATTAGCACAAGTTGTTCGCAAATTTGAAATTTTTATTATCCTGTCTGAAGATAGAAATAATAGAATGAGTAAACGAACCGCAAAGGACGCTAAGAAGAGGCAGACGCGCAGAACAGGGGGTTTCCCCATGAGCGACTGCCGTCGCAAAGGTAAGATAGTTTTAAAGGGTTTTTACATAAGGACTATAAATTTTTGAAAAATTGGGATTCTTCCTTAGCTCGTCATTGTAAGAGCTATGAAGGGAGTGGTCAAATTTGCGAAAATTGCGGATATAATTACAGCAAACACTGATAATTCCAAAATAAAACCACTCTCACCATTATTATGATGAGAATGGTAAAAAAATTAGGAGACGCAACAGTAAAATTAAATTTCTGCAATTCTCACTCAACTTAAGATTGACTTGACTTAATGCTCATTTTATCTAACAGTTGAGTTATTTTGTTAGCTTTTTCGGGTTGCCGTTGTTTTTGCAATAAATCTTTAGCTTGTAGCAGGTTAGTTTTAGCTTCTTCTTCTCGCTCTTGCTGCATGAGAATATTGGCCAGACGCAAGTAAGCATCGGGATTTTTTGGACTACGGCGAATTACTTCTCGGAATAATTCTGTTGCTTCCTCTACTTGGCCTTGCTGGTTTAAAACATCTCCCAAAAACAAGCGCACTACATCATTAGTAGAGTTGAGGGAAATCACTTTGCGAAACGCTGCTTCTGCACCTTGGTAATCTTTTGCTTGAGCAAGATTGATTCCTTTTTGAAATAAGTCTGAGGTAATCAAAGTTTTCCAAGCGAAATAGCCCAGGATTGACAAACTCAAAACAACTACGGAAGCAGCGATAAGAGAAATGGTAGGAAAAGTTTCTAGCATTGTCTAAGCCAAAAAGCAGGCGATAGGAAAAATCAGATATTCCATAAAAAAGAGTTTCCAGATAAATTGGTAGAATTGAGCGATCGCACTTTTATCTTGTAAGTCTACTGCCAAACTCCGCCACCACATCCAAGCCAACAGCACTAAATGGGCACTTACCAGGAATATAGCGTTAACAGAGGCCACGTGTAGCACCCCAACCAGAATTATCCCCAGATAACAGACAGTTATCACCCAAAGAGCTAGATTAAACACAGCTTGGGGTCCCAGTTTGATCGTGAAAGTAGTAATATTGTAGAGGCGATCGCCTTCTATGTCGGGGATATCTTTAAAAATTGCGATCGCAAAGGTAAACACCAAAATAAACAATGTCAGCACCCACACCACAGACGGAATTGTTTGGCTTTGTTTCAGCGCCCAACTGTAATGCAAATACAATCCTAAATTGACAATTGTGCCGCGTACCGAAAAAATACACAGCGCCGCCCAAAAGGGAAACTGTTTTAAGCGAATTGGCGGTAAAGAATAAGCGGTACCAATAGCCAAACTAATTGCTACCATGCCAAATAAAAATGGCCCAGTTAGCCACGCCACAACTAGCGCCAAAATCCCAGTAGACGCGACAATTAATTGCCCCGTCTGTTGAGAAAATTCACCTGATGCCAACGGTAAATGAGGTTTATTAATCTTGTCAATATCAACATCTTCTAATTGATTCAGCCCTACAATGTAAACATTGCCACACAGACAAGCAATCCATGCCCCGAAGAGGGGGAGGAGCCACTGCGGTTGAGCAAGTTGCGTTAGGGAGTGGGGAGTAGGGAATAGGGAAACAGTAGTATTACTAATGGCAATAGCAATTAAATACAAACTCAATACACTCAGACTTGTACCAATAATCGTGTGAGGGCGAGAGAATTTCCAGAAAGCGTATAACCAATGGAGATATGATTGAACAGGTTTGCGTGGCAAATGGCTGTTTTGAGAACTCTGGCTCATGAGTACCTTAGATTCAGATTCCGGCTGATTGTTAACTCTGACTTTTCACAGAATTTGGAAAACCTCACTTCCATATTGCATGAATTGTCAGATTGTTAATCATTGTCACAGAATTTGGTCATTAACAAGAGCTTTCATCGGGGAGGTGTGGTAGTACAGCCCGCCGTATCTCTACTTAAAAGCCATCTACGCATAGCAAATCTATCTGATGAAAGACTCTCATTCTCGAAAAAATCTGACAACTCAATATGAAAATACTTCTTCTCGACATGCACTTCTGACTCTCGATAACGCTACAATCTATCAGACAGAAAAGCAAAGAAATAGTTAAATTATGACAGCTAATTTGACACCTGTAGCTAAATTTGACTTTGTTACCGTGCTATCACAGGCGGCGGCTGCATATCGACGACAAAAAGATACACGACCTATTGCTGAAAAACTAGTCAATGCATTGCTAGAATCAGAAAAATCTGCCAAGCAGCAACATTTAATTTATCCCTTTGAGTCTCTTCTAGGTAAATGGCAACTTTGCTTTGCAACTGGTACTAAAAAGGTCAGAGAACACGGAGGAATTGTCTTAGGCAAGGGTTTGTATGTACCCAAGTTTATAAGAATCCATGTTTCCTTTAATGCGACTTTAGAAGAGGATTCAGATAGGGGTGAAATTTGTAATCAGGTGGAATTGGGGCCAGTGTTATTGAAGCTCACGGGGCCAGTGCAATATATAGGTAAGAAAAATTTATTGGCGTTTGATTTTAACCAGATGTTTATTAGTCTATTTGGTCGTGTTGTTTACAACAGACCAATCCGTTCTGGTAAAGTTGAAAGAGAAGATTTCTACAACCAATCCATAGCTCAACTACCCTTCTTTGCCTTCTTTTTAGTGACGGAAGATTTCATTGCCGCTCGTGGCCGTGCGGGAGGTTTGGCATTTTGGATTCGAGAAACTTAAAAACACTTCATTTCACGTTTGCGCCAGCCATCAAACAGGACGACAACTAGACAAAATACTGTGCATATTTACTACTTGTCCAATAACTGCGATCGCAGGCGCAGCAAATCCAGTTTGCTCTACCTGCTCTACAATTGTCTCTAAGGTTCCAATCAATTCTTCTTGTTCTGGGCGCGTACCCCAGCGCACTAAAGCAATGGGCGTTTCTACATTCAACCCAGCTGCACTTAACTGTTCTACAATATAAGGCAGATTGTGAATTCCCATATAAATTACAATAGTTTCGGAACCGTGTGCGATCGCATTCCAATTCACTTTCGGTCTATACTTACCCGCCGCTTCGTGACCAGTTACAAATGTCACTGATGAGCTATATAGCCGATGAGTCAAAGGTATACCTGAGTATGCCGCAGCTGCAATTCCCGATGTGATACCTGGCACAACTTCAGTTGATATCCCAGCATTGACTAATTCTTCCATCTCTTCGCCACCGCGACCAAAGATAAACGGATCGCCACCCTTTAACCGCACTACAATTGCACGATCCTGCGCTTTATCAATCAGCAATTGAGTTGTTTCTTCCTGCAACAACGAATGCCTCCCTGCACGCTTACCAGCGTTAATTTGTTCGGCTTGGGGATTAATCATTGCCAAAATTGCCGGACTCACTAAGGCATCATAGATAACTACATCTGCACATTCCAACAAACCTTTCGCCTTCAGGGTGATTAATCCCGGATCTCCTGGCCCCGCACCTACTAAATAAACCTTTCCCAAATACTTGTTCTCCTGTTTTTCTGTGCGGTTCATCTATCTGTTAAATCCCAAATTAGCTCGGCTAATTCTGCACTTGCTCCCAGTGGCTGCGCCAATTGGAAATTCACCGCAGAAAATTGTAATTTTAGCTCCTCTATGGAGGCAGCGATCGCATCAGTTATTCCACCAGCGAATAAAAAGTATGGCAAAATTGCAATTTCTTTATAACCAGCAGCTACCAACTCTTTCACCCGTGATTCTAAACTAGGAGGCCCAGCCCAATAAGCAGCCACTGCTGACAAACTCGCCGCCATTGCTTCCACAGTTTCTTTGGAACCTGGGCGACGGCTACCATGAGCTAAAAGAATCCATACTTCTGCTTTTATTGTAGATATTTGCCTGGCCAGTAACTTCTCTAAATTGGGGTGAGAGCCTAAGTATGGTTGCAACTCAATCATGATATCTTGACCAATAGCCTGTTGTGCTAACGCTACTTCGGCGGGAATATCTGTCATCACATGTACTCCCGGTAGTAGAAATAGCGGTACAATTTTGAGGCGATTCTCGTTTTGAGATGGTTTGCCTAATCCAACCCAGGCATCGCCAAAAGCGCTCTTAGCAAATAGTTGAATCTGCTCATGTAAAGGCTGAGGACTCATTTCTAAAGCAGCTATGCCAACCAGATGTTCGCTACTTGATGGGTTGTAGTTGTTTGGTAATTTCTTACATACCAGCCTTGCTAGTTGCTGCATAGCAACTTCTGGGCGCGGATCGCGACTTCCGTGAGATACTAGCAAATAGGCAGATGACATCGGCAAAGCTTGAACTCTCAGTGACTAATCTTCATATTTTACCTTGAACAGCAAGAAGGCTCACACTTACCTGAAAGGAAGTGTTGTGATGAATTGCGCGTGAGGTGAGGAGTGTAGTCTGACCATATTTGAGCGTAGCGAGAGTGCGGAGAGTGCGGAAAACCGGAAAGACTACAACGACGAAACGAGCAAAATATTCTACTTTTGGTAGCAAAACTGGCAAAATCTGTGTTACCATGAATATATAAACACGGTAAGGTCGATCCCCTTCGGGTTCAATAGGTGCTTTCCGACGCAAGGCGACAGGAACGCACTATTTCACCATGTATAGAGCAATTAAAGTTAGAATTTATCCTACAGACGAGCAAGAATCAAATCTAGCTCAATGTTTTGGCAATACTCGATGGTTGTGGAATTATATGCTTAATGCCACTACCACCGCTTATAAAGAAACAGGAAAAGGTCTTTCTAAAGCAGCTATGGATAGGTTTCTTCCAGGATTGAAAAAGGAATATGAATGGTTGGGACTCGCATACAGTCAAGTATTGCAACGAGTCACATTCAATCTTTCAAGTGCTTTTGTCAACTTCTTTGAAGGACGTGCTAAATTCCCTAACTTTAAATCTAAGCATGGTAAACAATCGATTCAATATCCTCAGAATGTGAAATTGATGACAGAAGACTCTGTGATTAAGTTTCCTGGTAATTTGGGGTTAATAAAAACCGTGTTTCACAAGGAACTCCCCGATGCCAAGTTCACGACTGTAACAATATCCAGAAATGCAGACGGTAGGTACTACGCATCTATTCTTTTCAACCAAAATGATCATCCAGTAGTTGCGATTAGAGACGCTATTGGTGTTGATTTGGGATTGAAAAACTTTGCTATCACTTCCGAGGGGTCAAAGTACGACCTTCCTAAAAAGCAGCTAGCTAAGTTAGAAAAGAACAAAAAGCGAAAACAGAAGAAATTAGCTAAGAAGACGGACAAAACATCTAATAAACGTCGCAAAGCTAAACATTTAGTGGCGAGAGCCTCTAGTAAAATAGCTAGAGTAAGAGAGGATTTTCTACACAAGCTATCTCGCAAAATAGCATACGAAAACCAAGTTATTTGTGTAGAAGATTTGAAAGTTTTGAATATGGTTAAAAATCCCAACTTGGCAAAATCAATATCAGACCAAGGATGGGGAATGTTTCAAACCATGCTCAAGTACAAAGCAGAGAAATTTGGACACACTTATCAAGAAATAGGTAGGTTCTTCCCATCTTCTCAACTTTGTAGTGAAACTCTACTACCAATCCCAATGTTGCAAAAAGGATATGATTCGTTGGGAGTTAGGTTTGTGGATTGTCCTCACTGCCAAAAACAGCATGATAGAGATATTAATGCTGCAATCAATATTAGAAACGAAGGATTGCGACTTCTTGTACTGAGCAAAGGCGTTCGCGTAGCGTCTCCGACAGGAGAAGTATGGGCGTTAGGAACTAGCGCTTCTGCCCTTGGAGGGGATGTAAGACCAAAGTCTTTAGGACGTAAAAAATCCATGAAGTCTGAGGCAATCCCCAATGAATTGGGAAGCCTACACTGTACCGTCAGGTCAGTGTAGGTAGTTCACTTAATATTAAGCTGGTGGTAATAGGTACTTTGGTGATTACTGAAACTATTATCAATTATTAAATACAAGTATTCTAAATCACTTTTATGAGAAGAATTCAGAACTCAGGAGTCAGAATGGGCTAAACCTTAGCTATCCGCTAACAGCATGAATTCTGTACGAGTGGGTGATGAATATTGGTTAAAACCGTACTTCGTCCCGCTACGCTAACGCCCGAAGTTAAGCGAAAGTAAAATAAATATTTTTCGTAATCAAAACTCTATCCCGCAAGTGGCGTAGAGTATTCTGTATTCTGAACGCGAAGAGCGTGCCGGAGGCATTATTCTGAATTCTGACTCCTGTTTTATAGGGAACTCCAAAAATTAAATTACTTCCTACATCCAAGACGACTATCAGTTTCTGCTCCCCCTGTTCCCTCATCCCCCTAATCCCCCTGCCTTATTGCTCTTCGGCAGTGTAAGTATAAAATTGATCAAAAGCTCCCACCGTTTCAAATTTGTAAGAAGGTATCCAAGAATTTATTTTTAAATCTGTACGGTAAATGCTAAAAATCATATAATTTTGTCTTTCTGTAGTCTTAGCAATAATTCCTTGGATTTGCGGGTTTGCTGAGTCAACCAACTTATCACAATTAAAACGGATTAAATTTTCTATAATATTCGTAGTTTTTTTGCATACATCAGTTTTTAAGTATTTTGTCAACCGTTGCACTGCATATTCTTCATATTCAATCTGACTGGGATTAGTTTTCGCCATTGTCACACCCAAGGCGGCGAGTCCTGCTGCTGCTCCAGTATATGCAATGATGGTTAGGGGTTTCATGTTTGCCAACTAAAATTCGTTGTAATTGTTAGATTTCAGAGACTCTAAATTAACTCAGTCCGTTCCTTGAACACAAACTCTTGATTGTTTGCCAAATTATTGCTATAATCAAAATTGTTGAATGGCGAGCGTAGCCAAGTGGTTAAGGCAGTGGTTTGTGGTACCACCATTCGTGGGTTCAATTCCCATCGTTCGCCCTATATATTTTTATAATTATCCATAAGTTATTATAGAAGATGGATTGCGGTTGTGAGAATTCATAACCATTACTTTAGCAAGTAACTGTCATGGACAAGTTAGTCAACTTGAAAGGGTGGCCAACCTGCCACAATTCATAAAAATATCTTATAAATGATTTTATGTATATAAGCAAATCTACTTGCTCAAAGAAAATTAAGTGTGCAATTTTCACTTCTCTTCTACAAAATGTTGCTTCTTTGCAGAAGTACGTGTTTAAGCAAAGTCGATAGTACAGAAAGTTTGATAACCCTCTTTCGTCACTCTCGGATAAATTAACGATTTATATTAAGATTCCTAACTTTTTAGATCGGTTGATTTTCTTTTAATCCAATCAGGTAATCATTGCCACTATTAATGATTAGCGATACAGTTTTTTTTTGGCAGTGTAAAGCATCAACAGCGATCGCAGGCAATTGATAAGCTGTGCCCTCGGACTAGACAATCTCATAAGCTCATCAATGCGGCTATGTTGAGGGCAGAAGGGAAGGCACGGACATCGTTTGGTATAGTGGTGTGCAAATTGCCGCTCCTTTTAACACCAAAGGTTTTGGCTCATAATATTTGACAAAGGAACAGGGCTGTACAATTTTGTTAGTTACTCACGACAACCGCATTCTAGATATCGCCGATCAGATTATTTACATGGAAGATGGCCGTTTAGTTGATCGTTCCGACGTAGCCACACTCATGCATTAGGCTTTTTCTAAAATTCTTAGTCAAAAATTGAATTAAATATGAGATATCAAGTAGGGGGTAGTCTCCGTAGTGACGACCCCACATACGTTACCCGTCAGGCAGATGAGCAACTTTATGCCAGTTTGAAAGCTGGCAATTTCTGTTATGTCTTCAACTCTCGTCAGATGGGCAAGTCATCGTTACTACAGCGCACAAGTTATCGTCTTAAGAAAGAAGGGCATAGCTGTGTTTACTTGGATATGACTCGCTTGGGTATTGAAGATACTACACCAGATCAATGGTATAAAGGCATTATTATCAGCTTATTCTATAGCTTAAAATTATCAAAAATTGACTTTCAGCATTGGTGGGAAATGCAAGCAGGCATTTCCTCGGTGCAAAAACTACACCTATTTGTTGAAGATATCTTACTACCAAATCTCAAGAGCGATTCTCTACGAGACGGCAAAGCCAAACGCATTTTCATCTTTATTGATGAGATTGATAGTCTGCTGAGTTTAAGTTTCCCAATTAACGACTTTTTTGCTTGGATTCGTCAGTGCTATAACCTACGACCACATAACTCAAACTTTGAAGGCTTGGGATTTGCACTATTTGGTGTAGCTAGTCCCTCCGACTTGATTGCTGATAAACGCCGCACGCCCTTTAACCTTGGTAAAGCAATTGAGTTACAGGGCTTTGGAGTGCATGAAGCCACACCTTTGCTTCTAGGATTAGAAGAAGTAGTCAGTCAACCACAAGCAATATTGCAAGAAGTTATTTATTGGACAGGTGGACAACCCTTTCTGACACAAAAACTCTGTGAGTTAATTACTGAAGTTATCTTTGAAACTACTACAGGAATGATTACTCTACCTCCAGGTACAGAAGCATTGTGGGTAGAGCAATTAGTGCGATCGCAAATTATTCAAAATTGGCAATCACAAGACGAACCCGAACATTTGCGTACTATTCGCGATCGCCTCCTATTCGACGAACAACAGGCAGGACGGTTGTTGGGTATTTATCAACAGGTGTTGCAAGCAGAAGAGGCTCTTGAGCAGGGGAGCATACTTCGACTACGCTCAGTAACCGGGGGAGCAGGGGAGCAGGGGAGCATACTTCGACTACGCTCAGTAACCGGGGGAGC
>NZ_JABXKH010000141.1 GCF_017115105.1 Nostoc sp. NMS2 | reverse complement strand
GTAATTGGTTTACTCATTGTTGTTACTGTACCTCACTAGACTAGGAAATGCTATAAACCTAGACAAATTAGCATTTGTCTTAAAGTTTTAGCAGATATTCAAGACAAGAATCTAGCCCTATTCTACTTTTTTAAAAAATAAAAATCCTCAATCTATATTTTCAATAAATCAGTAAATATGCTGATAGAAATCTGCCCGTTAGTCAGGAACTCTAACTATTGCAACCATAAACCCAAATATATGTCTTTCTTGTTCCTAACAGATGAATTAGATATAACAATTGCCCAAAAAAAGGCTATTTGTCAGGAAAGTGAGATATTTGTACTGAGGAATTTATAAAAACTTATTTAATAAAATCTTTTATATATATATGCTTGTCGTTAAGAAGTATTAAGAAATCCTGATTAAAGAATATTGCAATACCTTGATTTAATTGCTAACGTGTGTATGACAACGATGCTGATGAACGCTCTGATCTAGGAGAAATAAAATCTATGAGCTATGCCCATTCAGCCAAGTATGTTAGGCTTTGACGGGTTAAAAACGATAAATTTCTGCCTCGTATAGACAATTATGAGGGATTGCAGATTAACCAAGAAATATCTCGTTGCCAAAGGCTTAGTTTCAGTTTGATTTCAATTGCAATAGATTATTTGTCTTACCTTGTGCCGACAAGCGAGTAGCTCTTGATTGTGTATATCGGCAATAACGAAGAGGTTGGTAAGACTTAGATTTTGGAGGATAAAACCAATGGAGATTCAAGGTAAAGTTGCCCTGATTACAGGGGCTTCGCGTGGGATTGGACGAGCGATCGCTCTCGAACTAGCGCAACAAGGCATCAAGCGGCTGATATTGGTAGCACGTGATCGCCAAAAGTTAGTTGAGGTAGCTAACGAAATTGAGGCGATGGGAACAGAAACTGCGATCGTGGCATTAGATTTAACGCAGACAATTGAAGTAAATATCGCTGTTGCCCAACTGTGGCGCAATTTCGGACAGATTCACCTACTGGTTAATTGTGCGGGAGTTGCATACCAAACCTCATTTTTGCAATCTAAGATGCCTCAAGTTCAAGAAGAACTCTCTGTGAACTTGTTAGGGATGTACAACCTCACGAGTCTGATTGCTCGACGTATGGCCAGCCAAAGGCAAGGGACAATCGTCAATGTGTCGAGTCTGATGGGGAAAGTAGCAGCACCAACAATGGCGACTTACTCAGCTACCAAGTTTGCCATCTTAGGGTTTACCCAAGCCTTGCGCCAAGAACTAGCTGAACACAATATCCGAGTGATTGCATTATTGCCTTCGCTCACAGACACAGACATGGTGCGCGACTTAAAATTATTTCGCTGGGTGATCCCCATGACTCCCCAGCAAGTAGCGAAAGCACTCGTCGCCGGAATGCAAAATGATTCACCAGAAATTTTAGTCGGCTGGCAAAGTCATTTAGCCGTATTGTGTCAACGCCTTGCTCCTTGGTTGTTAGAGCTAATTTTACGAATAGCAACTCCGCCAGCACCCAGAAGACAACGGCCTATTGAAAAACTTATCCCTTCGCGTAGCGTCTCGTAGAGAAGGGGAGACAACGAGGGCGATCGGTGACTCAACATTCAGCATTCCTGAACAAACTTGCCCGAAATCTTCAGTCTTTGGGGATTTCCAGAAATTAAATTATTCAATTTTGGGAGCGAAGATGATCGTTAGATTCTTCCTCCCCTGCCTCCCCTACGCCCCCTGCTTTCCCTGCTCACCAAAGCGATGGGATATTTTTTTAGTTGGAAAGTCCCTTGGCTTTACCCTTGTGCAACAAAGTAACGCTCACAGTGCCAAGAAACGCTAATAAGCTGAAAGTAGAAGTAGATTCAGGAACAGACTTGGAATTCTCTATTTTGATAACTTGTCCAAGTCCAGGGCGATCGCCTCGGTTTGTCACGTAAATAGCACCATCAGCACCAATAGTTAAAGCAGTAGGAGACTCTAATCCATTGCCACTAAGAATAGTTGTGCGAGTCCCATCGCTCGCTATTTTAATCACAGAACCATCTAGATTACCTTTCCAGAGTGACTGATTAGCGTACTGTAAAGCATATAAATTACCCTCAGTATCAAAAGCTAAGTCAGTAAGTTGGGTAAAGCCATCGGTATAAACTGTTGGTTGACCATCAGCACCAACTCGGTAGATTTTTGCTTCACCTTCTGGAAAAGGAAAACCAGTTAATTGGCTAATATAATAAGCGCCATCTGGGCCTTTGGCGACATTTGTGGGTACTGCTTGGATTTCAAATGGCGATGACGATGCACCAGAGGGAAAAATTGGATTAGTTAATGTCTGCCGGGGAATTGTGGCGATCGCCTTTAAATTACTTCCATCAGTCCCTACGCTGAGTAAATCATTACCGCCAGTATCAACTGCAACAATATTATTTCCATCTAAAAGAAGAGAGAAGGGATTGCTAATTAGATCGCCTCGATCGGGATTATTTGCAAGTTCATAATTAGCTAAATCAGCAACACTAGTCCAGGAATTTGTATTGAAATTAGCAGTGATAATTTTTCCTAAGTCAGTGTTACCTAATGTGGCGCGAAATGTGGGATTAGAAGCATACCCAACTGCAATATAAGGCTTGCCAGTAGCATCAAATTTGATATCATGAGGCCCAGCAGTATCAGTACCATCTGGTAATGCTAAAGAAGGAAGTCCTGTAAGTACACGTTCTTGCGTACCATTTCCTATTTTTGTCACTGCACCAGTTGTGCCATAACATAAAGATTGACCTGCGGCACTCGGTGAAGGAACACAAGCTCCACTGCCGCCTGTTCCTGCTTCGGTGACGTAGAGACTCCCATCAGTACCAAAACTTAGACCCCGTGGATTATTAAGACCGTCGGCAATTACCGAAAATGATGCCGCCTCTGCTGCTTTCACTCCCGAAAAAGTAGCAATACAAACACTCAAAAATGTAATTCCAAATTGTTTTAGTTTCATTAGACCCCTCCTAAAATTAAATGTGCGTAAAGCATAGAAGAGAAAATTTTATCTTGATAAATACTAATATTGACTGTGTATAGTTTCTGTGGATTTTACAGCTTATTTAGAATAGGGCAACGGATTCAAATCTAGAAATCCAGATGAAATCTAAATTTCTTAATTTCGAGTTGTATCATACCATTTCCAAAAATCTTTGCAACATAATTAATCGGCTGTAGGGGCGTACATCTGTATGCTTCTAGCAACAAAATTAAAGAAGATTGCTGTATATTTTCCAACACTTCCTACATAAGTGGGATATCCAAACTGTTGAATTACAGATATTGCAGGACTACAAGACGATCGCAGTTTGCATCAATAAATAAAGTTGCAGATCAGAAATTGCTGTGCGATCGCATAATTAGACATACCTTGTTTCGGAGCAATCAGAAATGCTTTCCTTCCCCACAACCCTGACTCCTTTGCCCGAAATCATTGATGGCTTGCCGAATATTTCTGGTTGGGAAACAGAGGTTATCTCTGTAGTTAACCGTGATGAGCCTGTATTTTTACCAACAACGAATATCCGCTTAGAAGACGTTAATGCTGTATTTGCGATCGCCTTACACATGCACCAGCCAACTATACCTGCTGGAAATGGCGGTACACTCATCAGCAATCTGCAATATATGTTTGAACATCCTCATGAAGGGGATAACCACAATGCAGATCCTTTTACCCATTGTTACAGCCGCATGGGTGACTTGATCCCCGAACTTGTAAGTCAAGGTTGCAATCCCCGTGTGATGTTGGATTACTCTGGTAATCTTCTGTGGGGACTGCGACAAATGGGACGCGGTGATGTTCTCGATAGTCTCAAGCGGATTACTTGCGATCGCACCTATCAACCTTATGTAGAATGGCTGGGTACAATGTGGGGCCATGCAGTTATTCCTTCTACACCCATAGCAGATATTAAATTGCATATCGTCGCATGGCAACATCACTTTGCGGCAATTTTTGGCTGGGAAGCACTAGCGCGAGTCAAAGGATTTTCGCCCCCAGAAATGCACCTACCAAATCACCCTGATGCTCTCTTTGAATTTGTGAAAGCGCTGAAAGAATGTGGATATCGCTGGTTACTCGTTCAAGAACATTCTGTAGAAACTCTTACTGGCCAATCTCTCACTCATAAACATTTACCACATCGTCTAATTGCCCGTAATTCTCAAGGTGAAACAATTAGCATCACAGCTTTAATTAAAACTCAAGGCTCCGATACTAAATTAGTTGCTCAGATGCAGCCTTATTATGAAGCGAAGACATTATCCAAACAACAAATTGGCAGTGTATTTGTACCACCAATAGTTAGCCAAATCGGTGATGGTGAAAATGGCGGCGTGATGATGAATGAATTTCCTAGCGCTTTTAAACAAGCTTGGTGGGATATGGTAAATAACGGCGGAGGAAAATCAGGTGTAGTTGGGATGTGTGGTACAGAATATTTAGAATTAATCGAAGCAGCAGGATGCAAACCTGAAGACTATCCAACTTGTCAGCCAGTGGGACAACATCAAATTTGGGAGCGAGTTTCACCAGATAATATTCAACCGCAAGCTGTAGAGAATGCAATTCTTGAATTAAAGCAAACAAACTCTAATTTTCATCTGGATGGAGCCTCGTGGACAAATCATATCAGTTGGGTAAAAGGATATGAAAATGTGTTGTCTCCCATGTATCAATTAAGCAGTTTATTTCATCAAAAATTTGATCAATTACAGCAACTTGACTCAGCAGAACCGATCGCTAGACAATCTCAATACCGTAACGTTCTTCTACACAACCTTTTGCTGCAAACCAGTTGTTTTCGTTATTGGGGACAAGGCGCTTGGACTGATTACGCGCGGGAAATTTACCAACGGGGCGAAAATTTATTGCAGATGAATTGAACGGGGGACTGGGGACTGGGAAGATGAGGGAGATGAGGGAGAAATCAATTCAAAATTCAAAATTCAAAATTAAAGAACTTCTGCCTCCTCCCCTCTGCCCCCCTGCTTCCTGCCTCCTGCCTCCTCTGATAAAAAGTCAGGTGAATTGAGATTTAGTGCAAGTAAGTGGGAAGTCTAAGTGTAGGTTGCTGGGTGCTGACATCCGAATTGGATTAGGGCGTGTTTTCAAAGTCTTAGATCCCCCCAACCCCCTTAAAAAGGGGGGCTAAACCAGTAGTTTGAAAACACGCCCTAGCACTTGGTATTCAAACTTACAATGAGGTAGTTGTGTTTAGAGTTGTTGTTGGTCATAGCGACGATCCTGATTCTCAAAATGCGATCGCTGAAGTTCTTCAAGAATGTAGTCGTTCTCTAGCAGGAGAAATTCCTCAAGCTGGAATTTTATTCACTGCTATAGACTTTGACCATGTGTTAATTTTACAACGCATCCAGAATGCTTTCCCCGGAATTGAGTTGATTGGTGGAACTACAAATGGAGAAATCTCTTCAATTTTGGAGTTTCAGCAAGATTCTCTGACCTTAATGCTGTTTGCGAGCGATGAAGTGGAAATTCGGGCAGGTATTGGACGAGGAGCATCCAAAAATCCAATCCTTGCAGCCCAAAAAGCGATCGCCCAAGCAAAGGCAAAGAGTGCATCCTCACCACAATTGTGCCTTACCTTTCCCGATAGTCTGACGAGCAATGGAGTCTTAATTTTAGAAGGTTTAAAACAAAGCTTGGGAGTCCATGTTCCCATCATTGGGGGAATGACTGCCGATGACTATACCTTTGACAAAACCTACCAATTCTTCCAAGGTGAAGTCTTGAGTGATTCAATTCCAGTGCTGCTGTTCTCTGGACAACTACTCTTTTCTCACGGAGTTGCCAGTGGTTGGACTCCCATCAGTCAACGTAGGCGTGTAACTAAAGTGGATGGCAACATAGTCTATGAAATTGATGGACAGCGTGCCTTAGATTTCTACCAGCACTATCTGGGTGAAGAAAAATTTGCGTCCAACTATGCCATCCATGCGCTGGCAGTTTATGAGGATCGAGATCATTTCTATTTGCGGGCACCCAATGGCTACGATCAACAGTCTGGTAGCGTGAAGTTCTTCTTAGATATTCCTGAACAGGCTGTTGTACAAATCACCGATGCAACTCGTGACAATATTCTGTCAGCTTCGGAGACATCCTTGAAAAATGCTCTAGCTGATTATCCCGGTGTAGAGCCAACAGCAGCGTTGCTTATTTCCTGTGCAGCTCGTCGGCGAATTTTGGGAACTCTGACTAGAGAGGAGTATCAGCTTGTCAAAACTCATTTACCAGAAGCATTGCCTTGCTGTGGTTTCTACGCTTACGGTGAAATTGCTCCTTTGGTGAGAGGAGGCCAAACACAATTTCATAATAAAACGTTTGTAACACTGTTATTAGGAACAAAATGAGTAGTGTATGGATAACCAAGACAATTCCATACAGATGCAATTGGAAAAGACAAACCGCATCTTGCTAAAAAAGCTGGAACGCTGCCAAAATGAACGCCGCCAGTTAGAAACTGATATTGCAACAAAGGAGTTTTTACTTAAGAAAGTCATTTGTGAGTTAGAAGAGTCTCAGACGGACTTGCAGTACAGAGGCCAAGAGTTAGAAAATACGTTAGATAGTTTGCATAAAATGCAAGCTCAAATGATTCAAAGCGAAAAAATGTCTGCCCTGGGTCAAATGGTGGCTGGGATTGCTCATGAAATCAACAATCCCGTTAGCTTTATTTACGGAAATATCAGCCATATAAGCCAATACACCCATGACTTATTGCGACTTGTCCAGCTTTATCATCGTTATTTTCCCAACCCACCCGTTGAAATTCAAAGCGAACGCAAAACCATCGATTTAGAGTTTTTAGAAAAAGACGCGATTATGGTATTGCATTCAATGAATATCGGGACGGAGCGGATTCGGGATATTGTGCTGTCACTACGTAACTTCTCACGCCTAGATGAAAGTGAGTTCAAAGCGGTGGATATTCATGAAGGCATCGACAATACTTTAATGATTTTGCAACACCGCCTGAAAGCCACTGACAAAAACCCCGCAATTCAGGTCATTAGAGACTACGGCAATTTATCTCATGTAGAATGCTGCGCCGGACAGATCAACCAGGTGTTTATGAACATTCTAGTAAATGCGCTCGATGCCCTAGAAGAATTCAATACCAAACGAACTTATCAAGAAATCCGGGATAATCCCAGTCGCATCATGATTAGTACCTCTGTCGTTGATTCGCAGTGGATAAAAATTGCGATCGCTGACAATGGATCTGGGATTCCAGAATCTATTCAAAAAAAGATTTTCAATCCCTTCTTTACAACAAAACCTGTCGGTAAGGGAACAGGAATGGGAATGGCTATCAGCTATCAAATTATCACCGAAAAACATGGTGGCAAGTTAGAATTTTTTTCGACACCTGGAAAAGGAACGGAGTTTGTACTTCAAATTCCTATTCAGCAACAAGTTTAGTCATTTGTCATTGGTCATTTGTCATTTGTACTAATGACTTCAGTTTCTCCACGGCTTTTTATGAAAATGATAGTGGGGAGTTAGCGAGTCTACGAGTATCGCAAACGCGGGAGCGTGGATCAAATAAGGTGTGTTTTCGTAGCCGGGGGATGAATTAAAATTCATAATTCTGATCAATCAAAGTAAAGGTAATAAAATTTCAAACTTTGTACCTATACCAATCTGTGAATGGAAATTTAATTTACCGCCATGCCTCACAGTGATGATTCGATAACTTACTGCTAAACTAGTATTTTTACTATTCTTTGTTTCCAAAGAAAAAGACTCTATAATTTGCTGTTGCAATTCTTGAGACATTCCAGGGCCATTGTCAGCAATGCGAATTAAGACCCAACGAGAATCTGGTGCATTTGGATTGCTTGCTTCTTGCGAAATTACTTCTGTAGTAATCTCAATTCGAGGTTTTTGAACAGTTTTTGTCTCTTCTAAATGCAACTGCTGTCGAACAGCTTCATTAAGTAAAGTATCTACAACTTCGCTG
The DNA here is from genome assembly GCF_017115105.1 of Nostoc sp. NMS2. Classification (GTDB taxonomy): domain Bacteria; phylum Cyanobacteriota; class Cyanobacteriia; order Cyanobacteriales; family Nostocaceae; genus Nostoc. The sequence goes on along the minus strand of NZ_JABXKH010000141.1, from coordinate 24,339 downwards.
AAAATATTCATCAAAACCTGGTTAATCTGCCCCATAAAGCAATAAACTGGGGGTAGTTGACCGTAGTATTTGACGATTTCAATTTCTCCTTGAAGACGGCTATTAATTAATAAAATAATACTGTCTATACTAGCGTGCAAATCTACTGGTTTTGGATATAGTTCATCGATATGACAGAAGTTTTGTAAACTAGTAACTAGCTTTTTTAATCTTTCTGCTCCCGTGCGGATACTAGCAAGCGATCGCGACAAATCTTGTTCTAAAAAATCAAATTCAATCTCTTCTTTAATCTGATTAATTGTCTGAGAAACTGATGGTAATTCTTGATTGTAAGCAGCTATCAGCTTAAGTAAATCTTGGCTGTAGTTTGAAACATAAGTTATGTTCCCCCAAATAAAACCCACTGGGTCTAAAATTTCATGTGCTATACCATCTACCAAACGTCCCAGATTTGCCATTTTATCATTTTGAATCATTTGAGCTTGGCTGCGTTCATACCGCACCAGATTGTCGATTCCTCGAATTTGCCAAGAAATAATATTCAATTCTTGGACATCTAACAATCTATAAGCACCTGATTCTGTCTGTACTACAATTGGTTCTGCTAATAATTCTGGCGATCGCTTTAAGCTAAGTTGCATCGCTGTTAAAATCGATGTTGTATCCGCAAGCAGCAACATCGGTATCCGCGCATAGCTGTAGAGAACGGATAATGGTTGCTGAACCAACAACTCTTGTCCGAATGGGCGAATCAAAAATTCTAGCAGCCGCCGCCGCGAAATCATCCCAATGAACCTTCCCTGTTCTACCAAAATTATTCCTGGTAACAACGGGTATTTTTCTAAAAAATTAGCCACTTCCATACCAGTGTGATTGATTTCCACTGGAAAGTTGTACATTGGTAGTTCTTGGAGGGTTGAATCTAAACCCAGATCGCGATCGCTACCAACAGACAAAAATGGCGGTGAGATTTGGCAACTAAATTCTTCTGACACTAGACACCCTGATTTTTACAAAGAATTGGGTAAACAATAAGTTAATATTTTACATTCTGCCACCCTAGAAATGCGTGTTCAGTTTAGGTATCTAATAAGACTATTGGTCTGTCAAGGGGAAAATTGTTCTCAGGCGACTGGGAGTAATTGGCGTGTCGAAGGTGATTAAGAACATTCCAAATAAAAAAATATCCCATCGCTTTAAGGGCAGGGGGGCAGGGGGGGGAAAATCGTAGTGAAGTACAGAAATTGGATAATTTATTTTTTGGAGTTCTCTTAATAATTCTCCCTCATCCCCCGGTTGGTGAGCGAAGTCGAACCACATCCCCCCACTCCCCACTCCCTACTCCCTTCCATAAACACTAATTGGTTCTTTGATAAATCGGGTGTAAAGATGCTTAAAGGTAGACTTAATTATGCGGGGCATACCAAAATCGATGGGCATCAATTTGTCTGGTAGCTGCCAATCTTCTATTTTTAATAAGTCAGGATTTAAATGTGGAAACTCGATAGCAGCAAGTTCTGGACAAACTCCTAGTCTTTGGGAAGCTGCAACTGTAGGTACTTGTTCGGGAGGAACATTGAGGATTTCTACCATTGCCCTATCTAAGGCAAATATATCTGATGCGGCTGCTAAAATACCCAGTTGGCGAGGTTCACCATTACTAGGACCATTTCCTTCATGACCGATGATGCCATCTAATATGGTTAAGTTAGGGTTAATAGCCCTGGCAGTTTCTACTAACATTTCACCAAATCTATTCGCATCTTTTCCGGCTTCCATGTGCCACCAAGCTTTCATTTTACCGGGGACGCAACCAAACAAGTTTTTTACGCCCAGTGTTAATGTCAACTGGGCATGGGATTTAACTTTAGGTAGGTTAATCACTACGTCTGCTTCCATTGCTTCTTTAGACAGTCGCAGATGATTAAAATTATCACTAACAGTTTGGTAACGCTGACCGTGAAAATCGATGATGGGAAGATTGAGTTCTTCTAAAATAGGCAGATAGCCGTTTGCTATTGCTACGCCCTTAGCACTACCAAAAGCAGGACTATCACCTAAAAATGGCTTACCGCCAACCTCAATTACCATCTGGGCAACTTCGTAAACTAGTTCGGCGCGCGTGATACACTCTTTACCAGGACGTGACCCTGTAAGTAGATTAGGTTTGAGTAAAACGCGATCGCCTTTTTTCACAAATGCTGCTATTCCTCCAAAAGGTTCCAGGAGAGTTAGCAAGGATTTTCTTAAAGCCTCTTGTTCGTAAGATGTAGCCCGAATGAGACTAAGAGATGGTTTTTGAGTTTGCATGGATGGATAAGGGATAGAGGAGTGGGGAATGGGAGCAAGGGGAGATGAGGGAGATGAGGGAGTGGGGGGACAAGGGGGACAAGGGGGACAAGGGGGAATTATTGAACAAGTATCTCCCTTGTCTCTTCTTCATGCCCAATTCCCAATACTTCGACTTCGCTCAGTACAAGTGCCCAATTCCCAATGCCCCATAATCTATTATTCTGTTTTGAGTGGTAAGATACCACTCATTTGTTCTAGATTTAACACTGTGGCTAAGTCTGTTTCACTCATCAACCCGCGTTCTAGAACAATCTGCCGTAGGGATTTACCAGTTTCTAAAGATTCTTTAGCGACAGCAGCAGCGTTTAAATAACCGATGTGGGTATTTAGTGCGGTTACTAAAGCTAAACTGCCTTCAGCATAAGCTAAACAACGTTCTTGGTTAGCTGTAATTCCCTCGATGCAGCGTTCGGTGAGGGCTGCAATGGTATTACCCAGAATTTCGATACTGTGAATCAAGTTATAACCAATCAGTGGCATCATCACATTTAATTCTAATTGTCCGGCTTGTGCGGCTAATGCGATCGCACTGTCGTAACCCATCACCTGAAAACACACCATTGATGTCATCTCTGCCATGACTGGGTTATATTTCCCTGGCATAATTGATGAACCGGGTTGCACTGGAGGGAGTTGAATTTCTTTCAACCCAGTTTTTGGCCCCGAATCCATCAGCCGCAAATCATGAGAGATTTTGACTAAATCCTGCGCTAAGTTGCGTAAAGCACCGGAAACATTTACAAATGGGGCCATACTCTGCATCGCTGCCATCAGATGGGGCGCGGGTTCTAAAGGTGTATCAATCAATTCTGAAAGAACTTCTACCACATGGGCGCGATATAGGGGATGAGTATTTAAACCCGTTCCGGCTGCACTACCTCCCAAACCCAGCACCATTAAATCACCAGAGGCGGTGTAAATCCGGTTTTGGTGTTCTGTAAGAATTTGCGCCCAAGCCCGGAAATTTTCACCCAAACGCACGGGTACTGCGTCTTGCAAGTGGGTTCTGCCAGATTTGACGATATCTTGAAATTCTACAGCTTTGTTTTCTAAAGATGCGATCGCACTATCTATTGCTGGGTGCAATGTCTTGGATAATGCCAATAATCCACCAATCCGAATTGCCGTCGGAATCACATCATTGGTAGACTGCCCATAATTAACGTGATCGTTAGGACTAACACGTTTATAATTACCCTTTTCTTCACCCAGAATTTCTAAGGCACGATTTGCCAGAACTTCGTTGACATTCATGTGATGAGATGTTCCAGCACCCGCCTGATAAACATCCACAACAAATTGATCCCGGAACTTCCCAGCCAATATTTCATCAGTTGCTTGGACAATCGCCTGACTAATATCTTGGGGGATGCAATTCAGTTCTCCATTCACAATTGCTGTAGCTTTTTTAATTATTAGTCCAGCATCTACGTAAGTAGCTAAAGGCTTAATGCCGCTAATAGGAAAGTTTTCGATTGCCCGTAGCGTTTGAATGCCGTAATAAAAGTTACTTTGAATTTGGCGATCGCCCATCGAATCGCGTTCGATGCGGAATTGGTTGTCTGTGTGTTCAGTCATAGTATTGTTTTAAGAGAACTACAGAAAACAGATTTTCCCACGCAGCCACACTCAGATACACTAATCTGCATAGATTTTGCATATTTGCTTGGCTACTTGTTGCTTTACACTTGTTAATCTTGAAGTTTGAATTACGAATTACGAATTACGAATTACGAATTATTATGACCATACCCAACTGGATTACCTTCTCTCGCCTATTGGGAATACCATTTCTGCTTTACGGTTTATATAATCCCACACCTCAAGCTCAGTGGATATGTTTGGCGATTTTTCTTGTTGCTGCATTGACTGATTGGTTAGACGGCTATTTGGCGCGGAAACTCAACCAAATTAGTGAATTGGGTAAATTTCTCGATCCCTTAGTGGATAAACTTCTAGTACTTGCGCCGTTGCTGGTTTTTATTGAACTAGGAAAAGTCCCGGCTTGGGGAGTGTTTTTGATTTTAGCGCGAGAATTAGCGATCGCTGGTTGGCGGGTGAATCAAACGACGATTACCGGGGCGAATATTTGGGGTAAACTCAAAACTGTTAGTCAAATAATAGCGATCGCACTTTTAATAGCACCTCTGGCTGAAGTGTGGCAAACTCCCTCTTTGATTGCCTTTTGGGTTTCTGTCGCCCTAACTTTAATCTCTGGAGGTATTTATCTTGTACCGCAAAAAGCTAGCACTGCTGATTAACGCTCTTTTATGACTCTGATGAAAGAAAAAATGTAGGTTGGGTTGAACTTTAGTGAAACCCAACAAAACCAAGGGTTTTTCGTGTTGGGTTTCGTCCCTCAACCCAACCTACTCGTAAATTTATCAAAGCCTTAAAAATCAAGGGTTCTGAATTTTTATTTAACGAGAGTAATAGAAGAGCGTTAAAGATAAGCTATAGCGGTTCTCAGTTGAGTGCAATACAGACCTAACCCCCAGCCCCAACCCTTGTAGCGTTGGGGAGTAAGATTCAAAGCCTCTCTCCTTTTAGGAGAGAGGTTTGGAGAGAGGTCAAACTGTATTGCATCCAAGCGAGAACCGCTATAAAACACATCTAATTTGCATATTAAAATTTTATCAATCTCATGTGGGGTGGGCATCTTGCCCGCCCTGATGATGCAACTTAAATGCTGATTAGCTTATCTAATGTATTGTCCCTGTAGGTCTGAGATTTTCCCAGATAATCATGACAAAATATTTAATGAAACCACAATACAGTATTGTAATTCAGTGGTCGATGGAAGATAAAAAGTACATTGTCAGCCTACCTGAGTTTGGCCCTTATGCACACACTCATGGAAATACCTACGCCGATGCTCTCAATAATGGTGAGGAGGTGCTGGAACTTTTGATTGAAGATTACCAAGTACAAGGAAAACCATTACCAGAGCCTTTGACTGCTAACGTTTCCTTTCAGTTTGTGCAATCCTCACCGTAATTATGGGAACACTCGGTAATTTGAAAAATTATTCAACAAAATTTGATCGGAGTTCTGAGGTATAGTCTTTATTCTTAACCCCTTGTACAGACGCGATGAATCGCGTCTCTCCTCACCCCTAACTTTTTTCATGCCATCCAAAATCTTACCACCGCCCCTAAAACCTGGAGACTTAGTACGAGTAATTGCCCCTAGTGGTGCTTTGCGAGAATTTGAAGCATTTGAACGGGGTTTAGAAATTTGGCGATCGCGTGGTTATCGAGTAGAAATCAGCCCTCAGATAGATGACAAATGGGGTTATCTGGCAGGAAAAGACGAAACCCGCCGTCAGCAATTAGCAGCAGCGTGGCAAGATCCTGATTGTCGGGGTATTCTCTGTACCAGAGGCGGTTTTGGCAGCACCCGCATTTTAGAAGATTGGAATTGGCAACAAAATTCAGCCATTCCCAAGTGGCTTATAGGCTTTTCTGATATCACAGCTTTATTATGGAGCCTTTATATAGCAGGAATTTCCGGCGTTCATGCTCCTGTACTGACAACCTTGGCAGATGAGCCAGATTGGTCAGTTGAGCGATTATTCGATTTGGTAGAAGGTCGTCCTCTCGCACCTCTCAAAGGTTGCGGGTGGGATGGCGGCGTAGTAACTGGTACTTTGTTACCAGGTAATCTCACGGTGGCTACTAACCTTTTAGCTACACCAGTTTTGCCACATTTGGATGGTGTAATTCTGGCGTTAGAAGATGTCACAGAAGCACCCTATCGCATCGATAGGATGCTGACACAATGGCGTTTGAGCGGTGCTTTATCTCAAGTCTGCGGTATTGCTTTAGGCGGTTTTACTCGCTGTGAAGCACCGCCAACTGTATCTAGCTTTAGTGTAGAAGAAGTATTGCGCGATCGCTTGGGTGATTTGGGTATTCCTGTTGTCTCTGACTTACCTTTTGGCCACGATAGTCCCAATGCAGCTTTACCAGTGGGTGTAGAGGTAACTTTAGATGGAAATGCGGGGATATTAGCGATCGCGCCATAGTTGAACACAAATATTGTAGCTTTAGGTTATCATCCAGATTAGTCTCAAAAATTAATCTACTTCTGGATTACAACATTACGAATTACGAATTACGAATTACGAATTACGAATTATTTTAAACCACTCTTCAGTGCGATCGCCCATAGCTTCTAAAGAATATAGGGTTTCTGCTTGCTGGCGACAAGTTTGTCGGTCAATTTCATCCAAATGCTTAATAGCATCTACTAAACCTTGAACACTATCAGGTTCCACCAAAAAACCAGTTTTTCCTTCTTGGACAATTTCTGTTAAACCACCGCGACGATAAGCAATTAAAGGTACTCCACAAGCAAGCGCTTCTATTGCTACATTTCCAAATGCTTCTATCCAACGAGGAGTTACTAAAAGTGCTTGACATTTACCTAGCTCCTTTTGTAACTCAACTGTTGGTAAAAATCCTATATATTCTATAGGAGCATTAGGATATTCTTGACAAATTTTCTCCCAGTAAGATAGATCCTGTTTTAACCCGAATATTTTCAGTGTAATACCGGTGATTTCTGCTGCTGCTACTGCATCCTCTAGTCCTTTTTCAGGAGCTATCCTACCTACCCACGCCAAGCTCTGAGTTGGTTCCTGGCAAAACTGATAAATAGATAAATCCATGCCATTTAACAGACAAATACACCGTTCTGCAAATGTGAAAGTAGCTGCTTGGGTTTGACTGTGAACACCGATACTACCCGGAAAACTGATTGCTACTTGTTCAATAATCTCATCCATTGCGTCTGTCAACGAACCCATGCTGATCAGATGTGCGATCGCACAGTTAAAAAATGGTGTTAAATATAGTGGCAACCAATCATAAGCAAAATTCACAATCAAATCATAATCTGCTTGCACTTGGCGAGCATAATTCCACATATTCGCCAAAACAGAATTTTTATGCAGCAAAATTGGCTCGTTACGACTCTGATTTTGCGCTGGTATCTGTATTAGTTCACCGGGAATTCCTCTAATCGGTAATGAGTCGCTGATAGACCCTTGCGGTGCAACAATTTCTAATTTATGCCCTCGCCGCAGCATCTCTGTAGCAATATTAGATAGAGTCAACTCTACTCCGCCTCCCAATCCTGAACCTAGCGGGCCCATCGGGGTGGACATAAATAATAATTTATGGTACATTTCCGTCGTCAATGTATTTTTATAAACATCATTTTTTCACCTAAACAACATACAGCGGTTTGCAAGTAAGTGAGGTACAAAATGCAAGGCTCACACATCACATATAAAGAGTTTCTACCTCCTGCCTCCTGCCTCAAAACCCGTAACTTTGTACCTCATGCAAAAGAAAACTGCTGTATTTATCGGATTTCGCTATGGCTCCATCCAAAAAATATGCAATTCAACTCTGCTTCCGGTAGCAGCGAGTTGTAATCAGGTAAGGGTGAAAAACCTCTAAAAATTGACTCTGAAGTGTATGGAAAAATGTTTCTACTACTTTAGGATCGTCTAAATGAAAAGGGAATTCTTGATTGAAACCTTTAAAGAAATACCAATTCACTATCATTTTACCTTCAGAGTTTAAAGATTGATAAAATTCTAATAACTGCTGGCTAGGATCTGAAACATGTTCTAAAACATCAAAACACAAAATAGTATCAAACTTCTCTTTCGCGGGCATATCAAGAGGACAAATTATTTTTTTGTCCAGTCCCATTTTCTCTGCTCGATACTGAACAAAATCACGATTAATCGGATTAATATCATAATAAATAACTTGCTCCACTTGTGGACAAAGAGCAGCACCAAGGGCATGAGTTCCTATTCCACCACCAAAATCTAATACTCTCCCTTGAGCATAATCTGCAATTAGCCGCAACATCTCTCCAATATAAGCATAACTTGATAGATGCCAAGCCCCTAATTCAAATAAGTAAAGTTCTCCTACTTTTTCACGATAGAAAGCAGTTGCTTCTTCCCAATTAAAATCTTTGCGTCCTAAGTTTTTTATTTCCTCTTGTCCTGCTGCTAACTTTGTCTCTATGGTTTCTGGATCTAAATTTAAAAAACATTGTAAATGATGTTTTAAGTCAAATGAATTTTCTAAAAAGCTATTTAAGAAAGAAGGAACGGTAGAGTTTACCATCAAATTTATATCACAATGAAATCAACGTATTCTATTATAGAATAAATGGTTACTATAGCTTTTCCTAATCAAATGAGATACATCATAGCCCCCTATCGAAGAGCGGGGAGGGGGTTGGGGGTGGGGTTTTTGTACCTCACTCAACTGGGAACCGTTATATTGCCCAATACTTTTAATTTTAAGAGGATGTCACTTAAGTTTTGAGTGATGTATTGGGCTGTTAAATATCTCCCTAAGTTTTATTCCATTTTGATAAATACGGTAATGTTTTTTACCAAACTAAAGTACAATCTTTCGGGTGTAATATTCCAACTTCTTTATTTACTCTGATTGTAGGAATGATTTTAATTAACTCTTCTTTTGTATATGAATTAAAATCTTCTGGATTGATTTCATTGTATGTAATATAGCCTTTTGTGGCAGAAAGAAGCACCTTTTCTAGATAAACATCTTGTATTTCTCGTCTCAGTTCAGTAAAGGCATAATTGCTAATTACAAGATCATAATTATTTTTAGACAATTCATTCATTGTCTTATAGTTCAGCGTCGTGTTTAACGGGTAATGGTCTAAATATCTTTGAGCTAACATTAGCACTGGTTTCAGGTCAACCAATGTATAGGTTTTTACGTTGAAATAACTACTGATAATTCTGCACAGTCCTCCATAACCAACTCCGATTTCACATATATTTAAGTTGTCTAGAGTGCCAAATTCAGATTCCAAATCTGACAGAATTTTTATGTATCGGAGGGTAGGTGGTGCAATTGTACCAATGCCCTCGTAATCAAAAACTATAGGATTGCCAATCCGATCATTTTTCTGAAATTCATTAACCTTACTCAATACATTAGAGGAAGACTTAGACGTATTGGTTGCTTCAAGATATTCTAAGCCTTGGTCGAAGTCGTCGTGTTCTAATGCAATTTTGTATACTTCATTGCGACGAAAATCTTTGAATATGGAATAATCTAAACTAGCTTTTAAACAAAATTCAGGATAATCAATATTGTCTGTCAGGCTAGTTCGCAAAATTTTATCTTGAGAATTCATGCTTACTAATGTCCTTATTTAGGTATAACTATTTATTCAACTGAGTTGTCCAGCTAGTCTATAAATGAAGAGTCAGAAATCATTTATACATCAAAACTGAATATAGAAGAGTCCATGAATAGTTCTTCTGTAAGCTACTAAGCAGATAGTGTGATAGAGGTCAATACTTAATAGCTCTTTTCTCTCAGAATTTAGTGACAAAACTGACCTCAACTCTTACGTGTAAAGTTACCACACATCAGCTACAGATTCAACATTTTGGATAAAAACCCCAAACCTGCTCTTTAACAGTGTTCTTTTTGATGGTATAATCCTGATAGATGAATACGGTTGTTAGAAAAATTGTTATACCAATTCTTTGTGAAAATGCACAAAATTAAGGTTGGTCAGACTTGATGACTAAGACCCAAGTCTGACAAATTTCACAGGTAATCAGTATCCAAAAGCTTTACATGAGTTTAAACATTTGAAAAAGAAGGAATTTAACCTTCATCAAATTGACTACACTGTAGTGTATTTTAAGAAGAGTGAAGTGATTGAGACTCAGCACATTTCAAAATATAGCAAAGATATAATAATACGAAGTTTTTATCCTAATTATTACTAGTCTCCAGAGTTATCTATGGAGATTTAAATTTATCACCTATACTTCATAACTTGATATTTTATTTTTCACATTTCAGATAATGCACTTGCTTAACTACTTGGCATGAATTTTACTCTTTTCCAATCCCAAATTCAAAACTTTTTCCGCCAGTTAACCAATTCTGCTTGGTGGCTTTCACTGATGGGAATTATTCTGAGTATATTTTTCATATTCTTATATGGTTTTCAGGGAACAGTTCAGAAAAGTGACGCAGTAATTCATCTGAGTCTATGGCAATCAATCAATCCCCCTGCTAATCGGGATGTGTTTAACAAACTAGTAAATAAATTTAATCAAACTCATACTGATATCCAGGTGGAATCTATCTTTGTAGGTCAACCCCAATTGCCAAAAATATTAACAGCAGTTGTGGGCAATGCACCTCCAGATATCCTATCATTCGATCCTCAATTGACAGGTCAGTTTAGAGAATTAGGGGCAATTCGACCTTTAGAAGATTGGCTGGAAAAATTGCCATTGAATTCGGAAATTAGCCCCAACCTATTGGAGGAATTAAAATTAGACGGTCATCTTTGGTCAATCCCACTTTATACCAGCAATTTAGGGATTTTTTACCGGCCTAAACTTTTCCAAGCTGCGGGAATTACGGAAACTCCTAAGACTTGGGAAGAGTTGAGGGAAGTTGCCAAAAAATTAACCATAGACCGCAATGGTGATAACAAACCTGAACAGTACGGAATATTACTGCCTTTTGGAAAGGGAGAATGGACTGTCTTTAGTTGGTTCCCCTTTTTATTGAGTGCTGGGGGAGAAATTGTTACCAATAACCGTCCAAATTTGACGAATGCAGGAGCGATCGCAGCCTTAAAATTTTGGCAAGATATATTAAAAGATGGTTCTGCAACCCTTTCTCCCCCAGAGCGAGGTTATGAAGAAGACGCTTTTATTTCAGGCCGTGTCGCTATGCAGATTACAGGCCCCTGGACTTATATCATGAAGTCCAATGTTGACTTTAAAGTATTTCCAATACCTACAAGTGTGAAACCTGCCACGGTGACGGGGACTGGAAATATATATTTGATGAAGACTACGCCAGAAAGAGAGCAAGCCGCACTCAAATTTTTAGAGTATGTCTTGAGTGAAAAATTCCAAACAGAATGGAGTATGGGGACGGGTTTTTTACCAGTTAACCTAAAATCTGTCCGCAGTCAGGCTTACCAGGATTTTATTCAGCAAAAATCTGTCTTGAAGGTCTTTATTGACCAAATGCCTGTATCAGGTTTTCGACCAATCATTCCTGGTTATAGTCGATTATCTGACAGTTTAGGTCGAGCCATCGAAGCTACCATGCTAGGCGCATCTCCAGAAACAGCACTTAAACAAGCCCAAGCAAATCTTGATTCCATTTGGGATTCCCTACAACCTAGATGAAACCTAAAATCTTACTAGCACCCCTCAAACCTGGTGAATATGGTTCAATTACCCGAAAATTGCTGTAATTACGATTAAGCAGAAATTCGACTCCGGCGATGTGAATTTCTTTTCAAGGTACAAAAGCCAATTGCTGGTATTATTCCTAGAATTATTGCTGTAAATCCTTGTCCACTCCAATACAAGATGAAATTACGGCTTGCTTCTGGAATCAGATTTTGCACAATAAAAAGCAACCAAACCAAAATAGTAATTAATAAGAAAGAAATTGAGGGTAGAAAATTCCACCACCAAATACCTGCTGTATATCGCCTCAGTACCAGCCATTGGCAAAGCCCCAGCCAAACACCAGAAATTATATATGCGATCGCACATGAAAATCCGAAAATAAAAGTTTCTTCAGGTGATGATGAGGCAATGGTTGAAATGTAGTTAATCCAGGCTGTAGAAACGCCGTTAGCAATCAGCCAACCGACGCTAGTAGCAAATATCCACTGCCAACCCGATAAATATCGGTAAACGATTAGGGCTTGGTCAGCCGCGAAAATCAAGGCAAATACAACGTTACTGAGACTTCTAACTAAAATACTCCATGTTTGTGGCTGGAGAGCAACACTAGGTGAAAAGCTTTCCAGAATAATTTTCTCTAAGGCGATACTGGCAACGCCACCCACAACCCATCCGATCAGGGTCATTAAGGTAAACTGAATAAAGAACCTCTGTCGCTGCGATCGCGGAATCAAAAAGTTTCCTGGGTTAGGCTCGTTCTTAGCAGATGCAACACGATCGGGACTGTTAGAGTCAGTTTCCATAATAAATTAGGGTAGCGAGGGAATAGGGAGATTAGGAAGATTGGGGAGCAGGGGAAGAATGACTAATGCCCATTCCTCAGTTAAATATTGATTCTTGTTTTATCCTATTTCTCACTCGTCAGTCCCTATTTTCTATTATTTGCCACTCTCTGAAAGCGAGCATTTTATGTCAATAATAGCAGTGTATTCTCAATAGAACCTGAACTAATCTCATTAACTTAAGTTTGAAGAAGAATTCAGAATGGGCTAGACCCTAGCTATCCGCTAACAGAATTCAGGATGCCCAAAAACTCCACCCACAAGGGGATGGAGTTTTTTATACTGGAAGTATTGGCACTATTCAGTTAATAGACTAATACAACTAATCTATCCGCTTTTTGACGCTGATTAAAATCAACATTGATGTTACATCTCCAATTTAAAAATATGGAGTTTTGCGTTTATCGCGTAGAGTGTTTGATGGATGGGCTTCATACCTCAGCCCATCCTACCGCGCTTGAGTGCAAACGACATTAGACATCTCTATTTGCAGCTTGCGGTAAGTTCTAGATTGTAGAAAGTCCCTGGTTTGGGATTAATTGAACGCAACTCCTGGATAAAAGCATTAAATTTTGTATTGCTTGTGCCAAAGCCAGCTTCAGCACAAGCAGATAAACCTCCTTCGATGGGAATAGGAGATCCGACCCTGGGACTATATACAATGAATTTATCGACGGTGCTAGTGCCGACTGCAAACCCGATAACCTGGCGAATTGTTCGCAAAGCGGCATTATCTAAGGAACCACCAATACTACCAATACTGATATTAACCGCACGACTTTCAGCAAAGGCGGGCGCACTAATCGACAATACTGCCCCGACAATCATGAAACAGGTGAACTTCTTCATTTTCCTCTCCTCCAAAAAATTGAAAAACTAATAATTAGGTTTCGATGTGACAACTCTCACCGCTAACTGCAAGCAGTGTAGCGGGAGCATCTCAGATTTACATAAGAGACTTGCTGCTTCACGGGCTGACTACTGTCTAAGCCTTCACAGCCAGGAAAGCGAAAAAAATTAAAATATTCTCGCCTTAAAACTCTATCCCTTTATGGGTAGAGTATTCTGAATTCTGAATTCTGTATTCTGACTCCTGGTTTATTAAAAATATTATTTATTAATGCTCGTTTCTTGTTCATGTATCAACCTTGACCAATGAATTAGTTTGACTAGTGCCTTTTGTCCAAAAGCGAACGGTTAATGATTCGTCAACCAATCTTGTCGATCGGGGTGAGGAGTTAACTTTGCCCAAGGAATTTTTGCTGTCTCACCTTTAGCTTCGGTATATAACACTTCAAATCATACTGATAGTACAGCTTGTGTGCCGGAATTTTTAATCACCACTGATCATACTGTAGGTAGAGCCAAAAAAAATGAGAAAATATCCAAAATAGAGTTACAAATATTAATAATTTTGCTCGTGGATGAAATACTGTGTTGCTGCTCCTGGAGATGGAAAAATGGTTTCTATGGAAAGTAAAGGCTTGCTCTTCGTTGCTGACTTTCCATCTGTAAAGATCGAGAAAGACTTTTTTCAAAGTTTAGTCCAAATACCACCGTCACCGCATTGTGAAGTTTGTGTAATTGTTCCAGTTCGCAATGAAGCTCAGACGTTGGCGGCAACCCTTACTGCCCTGATACATCAAGTCGATCTACAAGGACAGGTTTTAGATCCCAGACGCTACGAAATAATTTTGTTGGCAAATAATTGTACTGATGATTCGGCAGCTATAGCCCGGAGTTTCGCCCAACAACATCCAGATATAGCACTGCATGTAGTTGAAAAAACTCTGCCTCCTGCCCAAGCGTATATTGGTCGAGTGCGTCAGATGTTGATGGATGAAGCATACCGCCGTTTGTGTAGCTTAGGACGCATAAGGGGGGTAATTGCTTCAACTGATGGAGACTCGCAGGTAAGCCAAAATTGGATTGCTGCTAATCTGTATGAAATTAACTCTGGTGTTGATGCTGTAGGTGGGCGAATTCTTGTTGAACGCGCTGGTCGTGCTTCACTAGACCCTTACGCCAAAGCTTGCTATCTGCGTGAAGTTGGCTACCGCTACTTAATAACCGAGTTAGAAACTTATCTCGATCCCGACCCCTATGACAGCTTTCCCCGCCACTTTCAACACTATGGAGCAAGTTTGGCAGTAACAGCAGAAATGTATGCACTGGCAGGAGGCTTACCACCAGTGCGGACTCCTGAAGATGTAGCTTTTTACCGTGCCTTGGTACGGGTAAATGCCCGTTTTCGCCATAGTCCACTAGTGCGGGTAGTAACTTCGGCAAGACAAATCGGACGTACAAATATTGGTTTAGCAAATCAGTTGAGTGAATGGATAGAAATGGGACGGCAACAGCAACCATTTTTAGTCGAGTCCGCAGCTGCTATTGAAACTCGTTTTGTTGCACGCCGCCAATTACGAGTGATGTGGTGGTATGTTCTTAATGGCTATCAGCCAGATTATAAGAGCATCGCGTCCTTGGCAGAGATGCTGAAAATTTCAGCCCAATGGCTTGTGCAAAAATTGACCCAACCTTATACCTATACCTTTGGTCAGTTGTTTGAAGAAGTTGAAGAACGCCAGCAGTCAGAAGAAACTTGGGCTTCGCATTGGAAAGTCGTTGAAATTGAACAAGCTATTGGAGATTTGCGCTTGCGTCTTGAGAGTTTACGGCTCAGTTGGAGTAAACTCCAAGGGAATTTGACTCCTAATGATTTAGAACCACTTGAAGAAGAAGTCAGAATGGGCTAAACGCCCCGCTATCGCTAACAGGAGCGGAGCCGGAGACGTTTCCGTTGCTCCGGTCAGAATCAAGACGCTTGCAGAATCGTTCATAGCGAAGCCATGCCAAAGGCTTTACGTTGCGCTATTAGTCGGGGATTCAGACCCGCAACTGATTGAAAACCACCAAATCTACGATTTGGTGGGAGTGCAAAAACGCCGATTATTTATCCGCTTTTTCGGTCAGAATTTATGCTGTTCGCAGATGCCGGAGGCTTTATTCTGTTAGCGATAGCGGGGCGTTTAGCCCGTCCTGACTCCTGAATTCTGTTCGATAAAAAGCTGTATGCTGCGGGAAGCTTACGCAACAATGAGGATAGCACGTCACCAATAGGGAAGGGTTAGCTAGTCTGCAATAGGCTGTTCGCGTTCTAGCGTCACAGCGTATTGCAAACATCGCTTTCAGGGTAGGGGGAGGGAAAATCGTAGTGAAGTACAGAAATTGGATAATTTATTTTTTGGAGTTCCCTTATTTCTTCAGACTCGCTCGAATAAATCAAGTCGATATTCTTCCTGCCGTTGACCTTTTAAATGCCGTAGTTTATTTGGGGTTAACTCAAAAAACGAGTTATGAACTTCATCCCCACTCAACGGATAATCACGTGCATAGAGTGTCCAATGAACTAGAAGTAGATGTCCTCCAGGTTTCAGGTGTTCTAAAATACACTGTTGGGATTTTTTCAGGTCTTCCCAGCTCCAGTAATAGCCAACTTCCGAGACTAGAGTCAAATCAAACATCTGATGGGGATATTGCTCTGGGACACGCATAATCTGGAACTTGACGTTGGAGAGATGCTGACAGCGCTCTTTTGCTCTATCCTGCGCCAGTTTGGACACATCAATGGAGAGTAGTGAGTCACAATGCTCTTGCAATTTTTCTGTTAAAACGCCAATAGAACCGCCAATTTCCAAGGCAGACTGATAACACTCTTTGGGTAAAGCTGCGATCGTTGCGGCATATTTGTTAGCTTCGTAAAGGCTAGTCTCAAACTTCCACGGGTCGGGATCTTCGCTGTAGAGTTTATCGAAGTAGCTGGGTGGTAAGGAGTTGGATTGTAACGGGTTCATTGGATTTCCTCTAAATAAACTTCCCAAGGACGAGTAAAGTTCGCTAACATTTCCGCACTCAGGCGAAAGCCTTCTGGGTCATCATCAATTAAGTCTGTAATTTGGGAACGATAAGCAGCGATCGCTTGCTGTTTTAACTCCACTACCGTGTTAATATTCAACCGCCAGGTTGTCACTTTTAAAGATGTTGGCAGACTCCCTCGTTGGTCTGAGTCCCAATCCCAAATAGGATATTCAATCAATCGGGGGGATAAATGCAAATCATTCAGCACTGTGTGAATTAACTTCCACGTCGCTCGGTGGTCTGCGTGAGGGTCATATCGCCACGGTAAAAAGATAATTTGTGGGGCGATTTGTGTGATGTAAGCACGACAACTAGCAACTACACTTTGATATTGTGTTGAAATTGACCCATCCTGTATTCTACAGAAGGTGACATCATTAACCTCTACACCGAGCAATTTTAATGCTGATAGCGTTTCCGTTTCCCGCAGAATTCGGAGTTTATCTGCGGGATATTTCTGGGAATGAGGGTGTGAAAGAGTACCATCACTAACGACTAAAACTTGCACATGACAATTTAAAGATCGTAACAGAGCGATCGCACCCCCACAACCTAATGTCTCATCGTCTGGATGGGGGGCGACAATTAGTGCCGGACTACAAGCAATGTCGTTAATTGAACGCCAGGGCAAAACATTAAAATTGCCTAGTGGCAATGCAATCAAGCCGAATTTATTCATCATTCCAAAGCATTGAAGCCGGATTACTTTCATGCAAGACATATTGCCCGACATTTGCTAAGGCTGCATCAAAAGCAGGTTGACGCAGATATAGAGTCAAATCTCGGATAATGCGTTCAATCGGATTTGGTGGTAGTAAACCACGAGTCCCAACAGAACGTTGACACAAATGCATTACATCAATGCAAATTTGTTCAATTGCTGTCCTCACCATGTTTGCATAGGCAACGAGTTGGTTTGCTTGTGGGTGGGGAACTGTAGGATCGCCACCAAATACTGGTGCATAGGCTGCTACCCGATCCGCAGCCCCTCGCAGCCAGAGATTACCACTTTCAATGGCGATCGCCATTCTGCCAAGCCGTTCCTGCTGATATGGATCGTTGGTATATTCCAACTTCTGGAGATACTGGCGAGTTAGGTTAAACAGTGCTTCCGCCCCACCTAGTTGCACAGCAGCAAACCGAATCACCCCAACAGACAACCAAGGCTGTCGATAGTAGTCTCCTGGCTGGCCGATTAAATAGCTCTGCTCCAAATCGACACCGTTAAAATCCACTTTGTAACTAGCAGTAGCTCGCATCCCAGAAGGTTGCCACCAAGCTGGATCGCTAACTGTTGTCACTTCGTCCATCGGCACAATGCACATTTGCCAACCGCCTTCAGGCAATATTCCATTCACGAAAGGACGTTCAACATAGCCTGCACCAGTACAAAATGTTTTAGAACCTTCCAGGCGATAACGTCCATTCTCACAAGGAATTATCTTGACACCATCAGAGGCTTCAGCATTCCAAACACCAAATATTTTATGGCGATCGCGGGCATCATGGGCGTAGTTTGTGATTTGTTCTGTAGAACCAAAGGTCTGAATCAGTTGCAGGGCGTTGATATGTCCTTCATAAATTCGCCCAACTGCCAGATTGCCATGCCCCAGATGCTTTAATAGCATTAAAAGCTCGTAGGTAACATTAGCATCAATTCCTGCACCCCATCCGCCTAATTCTTTCGCTAATGGCGCAGCCAACAACCCAGCCTTAGCAATCAGTTCAAACTCCTGCTTGGGAAAAGCACTATTGCAATCTATAGCAGTGGCATTGTTGGCACAATAATCCGCAATTTCTCTGGCGCGTCTTAGATCCAGAGCAATGTTGGAACCATGCCATTTTGGAATGACGACATTCTTTAATAATTGGATGCTAATAGCCGACTCCTTTCGTTAATATTTCTTTATATCTTGTTGATAAGTATAATAATGAAATTAAATCGGTTAATACCTCTATCTTTTGTGTGATTCTATACTGAATAAAAAGGGAGAAAATCAAAATATCTCTCAGATGATGTTTTTACAAGGACAATTGAGTATAGGCTGTGGTTGCGAGAACAAGAAACGGTTTTATGCCAAGCTATATAGTTTTTACCGTCCTGTTTCACCTATCTGATCTGCATCGTCTGCTACTCCATTGCGAAAGCGCACTTCTAAGCCGTGTTCTGGCTCCCAGTCACACTCAGCTATCAACTCAAAGGTAGCAATATCCAGGTCATACTCAACGTGGGGCGGCACATAGATATATGAGAAAGTGACCTCATCCCAGACCTGAATGGGATTAGCCAACACTGGCATTGACTCATCTCCAATCATGTCACGATATACATCATAATTTTGCAGCACCAGAGGAGCAGTGATGCATAACACATCGGGTGGTAAGGCTAGAGCTTGCCGAATAGCTTCACGCTGGAGCGATGAAAGTTCCCCAATTTGCCCTTGTTCAAAATCCACGCAAATCGGTACACAGCGATCGCCCAAAACAGCACATTGTGCTAAAGTCCAGTGGTTATCTTCGATTCTCATCTGTCCAAACTCAGCATCATAGTAACTCCTTGGGGGTTTCATCATCTTCAGGTACTACCTTTATTCATCAATTTGTTCATAGTTACATAAAAAAGATAAGAGATTACTCATATTTTCGGCAAAACCAAGAATACCGCGATGCCTGCGGCGGGCTACGCCTACGCGATGTTCGTAAATTAATTTTCCTTGAGAATCAAATAGAAAAGTTCCTCCCCGTTGTGTCAAATAAGATGAATCTGGTACATAAATATTCCAATTGCTCAAAACTTCGGTCATGTTTTGTAGGCGCAGGGTTGCTAGTTCACGCATGACGCTGAAAGCCTTTTCCGACAGCAGCTTTGAAAAACGAACCTTTTATTGGTGGTAAAGGTGTATCCCTCACAACTTCCTCATCAGCAATTAACTGAGGAGCATTATAATCACCTTTATAACCACGAAAAACTTCCTTCAGAGTTCCCGGACTAGCAATCCCAGCACACATTAGCATTAAATTAAGCCAAGCTTTTTGTGACGTTGATAGCATTGGGAATTGTATAGTTAAACCGCGATAAAGCCCTAGAAAAGCGTGAATTTCAGCACTTGCATCTACCTGACAATTCAGGTCATGTGGAAAAGCTAACGATTAACCTAACCCCCTAACCCCCTTCCCGTGTCGGGAAGGGGGAAAATTCAAAGTCTCTCTCCTAAAAGGAGAGAGAAATAGAAGAGAGGTTTTCCACATACCGTGAAAAGTCAGTTGCATCTACAAACAACCATTCTTGAGCAAATCCTGTATATTCGCAAAATTTTATCCCAGAATTGCGGTTTCCAATTCCAATAGCACGAATTGTGATTCCTCTTGCTTCGATCTCTTCAAATTCTCTTTGCAGCCACCAAGCATATTCTAAATTATCAAAATCTCTTAACTGCGACCAAATAAGTACGAGCAACTTTGAAGTATTTGAGCAACCATCTAAAACGGGTTTAATCTCTCCATCACTAAAAAAGCAAGCGTTGAGTTTGACTCAAAATCGAGTAGATATCTAGAGAATTGGCGCGTGTTTGAGTATTCATGTAAGTGAGGGTAACAGTCTTTAAATAAAATTTTAGGCTGTAATTACTGAGTATTGATCGAAAAGTTGCGATCAAGAGTAATTTAGATTTTGTTCTGCACACTACGATTGCACAAGACCCTTCACTTAATCTTTAAAGAAATTTTAGTACATATACCGTATCTTTTGCGAGTTAGAAAAATCACAATAGGAATACAAAGCATCAAAAGAAACTTACATCTTCGAGCTTATTGTACCTGACAACAGTCACATAGAAAGAAATAATACTTCTTGATTTTCTTCTAGGTTGTTGGAGTCATGAAACCAGTTTTGCATAGCTAGGTTTCAAGAAAAGTTCAGTCTTAATTATCTTTGTGTTCTTCAAGGTTTATTACTAAAATGCTGCAAAAAATCTCCTTGGCTTTACTCGGAACAACTGCTGTGGTTATTAGTGCGAATCCAGCTAGTGCCATAACTTTACAAGTCAACAGTGGCCCATTTTCTAGCTACTCTAATACCAAAACTATCACCTTTGACGATGGGACAGCAAATGATCCTAATGGATTTGTTACTTACTCTAATATTACTAGTAACATTGTTCAAGGTAGCGTATCTGGTCAATACGCCTCACCTTATGGGGATAACACTAAATTTCTAACAATTGCTCCAAAAAATAGTAATGTTGCAGGCGACAGTGGTTTTGTCAACATTAACTTCAAAGAAGCTGTTAATTACTTCGGTTTTTATGCAGGTTCATTGGATGATTACAACTTTGTTGACATTTACAAAGGTAATCAGTTATTAAAGACTTTTAGTGGTGCAGATGTGCCAACTGCTATAGCTAATGGTAGTTGGACTAGCACTCAAGCAAATATGTTTATCAATCTTGTCGCTGACACAGGAGAAACATTTGACCGAGTTGTGATGCGCTCAAATGGTGTTGCCTTTGAAACAGATAACCACGCCTATAGACTGGCCAACCAGAGCGTTCCTGAACCTAATGCGATGTTAGGTGTGTTAGCAATAGGTGCTTGTGGTATAACTTCACTCTTCAAACGCTCACAACGTAAAGTAACAGTGAAAGCATAAATTTATCAGGATACCCGTTGAAAATCCTTAAAGATGTGGATCGAGCTTATGCTTCGATCCACATCTTTTACTTTTTACAAAACTGTTGAAAAAGCGTAATCCTAGAATGATAAGCTAAACAGTGGCATAAAAATTGTGACTTAGGGTGAAGTGATAAATGGGTGTTCCTTCAACAACTCCTCATCTCTTACGGGCTGCTCGTGGTGAAGTGGTAGATCGTCCCCCTGTATGGATGATGCGACAAGCGGGACGATATATGAAAGCATATCGAGACTTAAGAGAAAAGTATCCTTCGTTTCGCGATCGCTCGGAAATTCCAGATGTAGCAATTGAAGTTTCCTTGCAACCGTGGAAAGCCTTCCAACCAGATGGAGTAATTTTATTTTCTGATATTGTCACCCCATTACCTGGTTTGGGCATTGACATGGATATTGCGGAAGGTAAAGGGCCAATCATTCACTCCCCCCTCCGCACTCAAGAACAAATTGATCGTCTGCATCCCTTAGAACCAGAAGCATCTCTACCATTTATCAAGACAATTTTACAAGCGCTGCGCTCGGAAGTAGGCGATAAATCAACGGTATTAGGCTTTGTCGGTGCGCCGTGGACGTTAGCAGCTTATGCGGTGGAAGGAAAAGGGTCTAAAACCTACTCCATCATCAAAAACATGGCATTTTCAGATCCGACGATACTGCATCAACTTTTAACTAAATTAGCAGATGCGATCGCCATCTATGCCCGCTATCAAATTGACTCTGGCGCTCAAGTTGTGCAAATGTTTGATTCTTGGGCGGGTCAATTGAGTCCCCAAGATTATGATACCTTTGCTCTCCCCTATCAGCAGCGAGTTTTCCAACAGGTTAAGCAAACCCACCCCGATACACCTTTGATTTTACTAGTTAGCGGTAGTGCGGGTGTGTTGGAAAGAATGGCACAATCTGGCGCTGATATTGTCAGTGTAGACTGGGCAGTAGATATGGCAGACGCAAGAGCAAGATTAGGTAAGCAAGTCAAAGTTCAAGGAAATCTTGACCCAGGCGTGTTATTCGGCTCTAAACAGTTTATCCGCGATCGCATTCTCGATACCGTTCGCAAAGCAGGCAATTGGGGTCACATTCTCAATCTCGGTCACGGTGTCCTCCCAGAAACTCCCGAAGAAAATGTCGCTTTCTTCTTTGAAACCGCAAAGGAACTGAATCTTGCAGGAGTTAAGAATTAGGAGTCATGCAATTTTAGATTTTAGATTTTAGATTTTAGATTTTTCCTTCAATCCAAAATTCAAAATCTAAAATTTCCAAAGTAGCTTCTGATTCGGAACTTTTAACTTTATTCTTAACTCTTTAGTTTTAACTCCTAAATTTTGATAAATCCTCTATGAGCCAGAAACGGATTTTAGTGACTGGTGCAAGCGGTTGTGTAGGTCATTATTTAACAGAAGCCTTAATTAAGGAAACAGATCACGAACTGTATCTGCTAGTTAGGAACCCAAGTAAACTGCAAGTTGACACTAACGCCCGTTCGGGTATCAACGTTTTGCAAGGTGATATGCAAAATATTCGCCAGTTTGCCGATTTGCTATCCACAATTGATACGGCGGTACTCACAGCTACAGCTTGGGGCGGTGATGAGACATTTGATATTAATGTCGTCAAGACTCTAGAGTTGCTCGAACTGCTAGATCCAGAACGTTGCCAGCAGGTAATTTATTTTTCGACAGCCAGCGTTTTAGATCGCTACAATCAACCATTAAAAGAAGCCGGGGAAATTGGGACAGATTACATCCGTTCTAAATATGAGTGCCTACATAAAAAAGAAAAATTAGCGATCGCACCCAAAATTACCACAATATTTCCCACTTTGGTATTGGGCGGTGATGCCAATAAACCCTATTCTCATCTCACATCTGGCATTCCAGAAGTTACAAAATATATTAATTTGATTCGCTTTTTGGAAGCAGATGGCAGTTTTCACTTTATCCACGGACGAGACATTGCCACTGTAGTGCGATATTTAATTGATCATCCTCCTGAAAACGATCAACCACGTCGGCTTGTTTTAGGTCAAGCACCGTTAACTGCTAATCAAGCAGTGGAAGAAGTTTGTACTTATCTGGGCAAAAAGATTTACTTTCGCATTCCCATATCTATAGCATTGGCTAATTTGATTATTGTTGTGTTCCGCATTCAGATGGCCGCTTGGGATCGGTTTTGCATGAACTATCGGCATTTTACTTATGAAAAATTCATCAATCCCGATAGTTTCGGCTTGCAAAATTACTGTGCAACTATGAATGATGTTTTAAAAATTAGTGGCGTTAAACCTTAGCCAGTAAGGGAATTTATACCTTCCTGGTTTGATAAGGCGAAAAAATAATGAGCATTAACTTACTAGTACAGCTTGGCGTAAATAAGCCAAGTATTAGATAGCTAACACTTTTCCCTCATACGTCCACTTAAAAGGTTTAGCCATTGTTTTATTAAAATAGTCGATAAATCCGAGAATTCGAGTTTTGAGGTCATCCTGGCTTTTGAAGCTAGCACGCTTAAGTAACTTACAAACTAAAATACTAAACCAAATCTCAATTTGGTTGAGCCAAGAAGAATGTTTTGGTGTGTAATGAAAGACGATTCTATGTGTTGGGTCTTTCAAAAAAGCAGTACGGGATTTCATGGATTTGAGTATACCGCTTTTTCCCTTAATACCCAGATCAATATCTAAACCTTCTTTTTCTGCAACTAAGCGAACTAGCGACTCAGACTGATGAATATTAAGACAATCCATGATTAAGTGCCATTTTTTGGCATCGGGTTCACTTTCAATAATTCTACGAATATTGACGAGAAAATCTTCTTCGGTTCTAGAATCTCCACAAGTCGGCTCAATAATCTTACCGGTAGCGACATCAAAATTAGCAATTAAACTCTGTGTACCGTGACGAACGTACTCAAACTCTCGTCTTTCAACTTTACCTGGTCGCATCGGCAAGTCTGAGCCAGATCAAGGCTTATATCTAATGTTCTAGCAATTTCACCATTATTTTTTCCGTAGGACGCTAGGAGAATTATTTTTGCACGCAGTACTATTTGTTGCGCTGTATTGTGTCGGTTTACCAACTGTTGCAGTTCTGAGCGATCGCTCTCGTTCAAATTTAATACTTTTGGAGCTAATCGTGCCACACCCTGACACCTTGCTCATCAACAAAAAGTTGTTTTAATCTAATTAATTATTCTCCCACAAAAATAGTCGGTTTATTTACGCCGCGCTGTAATAACTCGTCTTGGCGGTTCGTTTAATAAAAATTAAGTGCATTTTCATAGAGAATTAAT
>NZ_JABXKH010000130.1 GCF_017115105.1 Nostoc sp. NMS2 | reverse complement strand
CTTCGGCTACGCTCAGGACAGGCTCGGCACAAGTCGCTCAGTACAAGTGCCCAATTCCCAATTCCCATTCATAAAAAATATTTATAATTCGTGACTGTAACCAACATTACCCCATCGCCCCTTCATATTTTGATAATATTCTGCTTGTGACTTGTATTACCCTCTTGATGACGATTAACCGTTAGCAAGCACAACTAATGCAACCGATGCTGATCGTTCATAACCTAGCAATACGAATCATTGATTTGGGTGGGAGAGGGAAAGCATCTTATTTGGAGGTTTGTATTCTCATGGCTTTGTCAGTACGTCAATATAATTAAGTCTGCTGAAAAATAGAGCAGGAGACTTGTATTGGTATAAGTATTTTCGTTAAGCTGGCAACCAAAGATGAAAATTAAGGTCTGAATTGCTTAAAAGCGTAGTTTGACGATGTAGTAATTAGTCATTAGTAAAGAAAAATGACTCATGACTAAGAACAACCCAATACGGTTTGACATGTTTTCGACCTCATACCCACTTAAAATAAAATAAAAAATGGCTAACAACGAAGAATCGCGTGGTTTAAAGTCTCTATTTGATTGGTTTGCAAATCGACGGAAATCAGGACCTACCAGCCTGGAACGACAAGAACGTGAAATTGCCGATGGTTTATGGCACAAATGTTCTAAGTGTAGTGTATTGGCATACACAAAAGACCTGAAAGCCAATCAAATGGTTTGTATCGAATGTGGTCATCATAATCGTGTAGATAGCGATGAGCGCATTCGTCAATTGATAGATAACAATACCTGGAAACCTCTAGACGAGCATTTGCGTCCAACTGACCCGCTAGAATTTCGCGATCGCAAACTCTACAGCGATCGCTTGCGGGAAACACAAGATAAAATTGGCTTAATAGATGCGGTTCACACTGGCTTAGGTCAAATTAATGCTTTGCCCATTGCTCTTGGGGTTATGGACTTCCGTTTTATGGGTGGTAGTATGGGTTCGGTTGTGGGAGAAAAACTCACCCGGATGATTGAGCAAGCCACTCAACGGCGGTATCCTGTAGTTATTATCTGCACCTCCGGCGGCGCGAGAATGCAAGAAGGAATGCTCTCCTTGATGCAGATGGCGAAAATCTCCGCAGCCCTACAGCGTCATAAAGACGCGCGACTATTATATATTCCCGTTTTGACCAATCCCACAACAGGCGGCGTTACCGCAAGTTTTGCGATGTTAGGCGATATTATTTTGGCAGAACCCAAAGCAACCATTGGTTTTGCCGGTCGGCGAGTGATTGAGCAAACCCTACGAGAAAAACTGCCCGAAAATTTTCAGACTGCTGAAGATTTGCTCCAACATGGTTTTGTTGACGATATCGTACCCCGTACTCAATTAAAGAACACCCTAACCCAGCTGATTGCTCTACACCAGCCTGTACTAACACCACCTCACATGGTGTTATGGGAAACAATGTCTTTAACTTCTACCGCCGCAGAATAAAGCTTGGGGGATGGGCCAAACAGGGCATGAAGAAGAGACAAGGGAGACAAGGAAGAGGGGGGAGACAAGGAAGAGACTTATTCAATAATTCCCCCTTGTCCCCCTTGTCCTCCTTGTCTCCCCACTCCCTCATCCCCTCTCCGGCTCTTTGACAAAAACGAGGGGAACAAGTGCTGCTAGTCGAAATAGACTAGAGAGGGCAAACAACCCTAGCAAGCCTCCAAACTGAGCAAATTGGACGATGAAGCTGCCTATAGTTGTGCCTAAAGCACCACTTGCTCCAGCAACGGCAGCTGCTATCGCAAAATAGATAGACTGATTTTTAATTGGTGCGATCGCTAATTGTATATTGTTGCTGCACAAATCAATCGCCGCCCAAGTACCTCCAGCCAAGATATGTAACAGAGGTAGCCACAACCAAATATCAAGGCGATTAGCACCAATCCCCACCCATAGTAGTGGTGTAGCTGCAACCAAAATCCCAATACAGATGAGGATGGGACGATTGCCTATCTTGTCTGCTAATTTTCCCCACAGAATAAGCATTAGCAAAGTCGCCCCCGCCTGAAGGCTGTTGTAGATAGTCACGTAACTGACATCCAAATCCAGCGTATCCAGCATATAGAGGTTAAAAAAAGGAGCGCTGAGGTTAACAGCAAGATTCCAGAAGCTGAAATACAGCAGAAATCTTAAAAAGTTAGAGTTTTTCCAAATACTGTTAGTTAACTGGTTTTGTGGTAGATGAATTGAACTTGAAGGCAGGAGGCAGGAGGCAGGAGGAGTTGAATCCCCCCCTACATCTTTTGTTGATTGAGGTACTTCAGAAGATTCATCTTTTGGAATCTCTGGCTGAATCTCACTTGTTTGAGTTAACTTGCCATAATAAGTGTTTTGGGAGCATGGATTCATATCTACTTGGAAATACTGACACCCCAATCCCGCAATTCCAAGCACAATGCTTATCAGCAAAACCACCCCATAGCCTTGTAGAGTTCCACCATACCAATGTGATACAGCTAGACCAGCCATTGGTACGCAAATCAAATTGGTGAGGTTAGCAGCACTATTACGTATCCCAAAATACCTGCCTCGCAATCGCCGGGGAACTATCATTGCCACCCAACTTAGCCATGATGCTGTTCCTAGTCCTCCCAAAAGATTGCTGAATAGGACAATCAAGAGTGTTAATATCACTAATTGGTGAGTATTGATCGCTCCCAAGCTTACGCCTACAATACCGATTACTAGAACCAGCCATAGTAGCCGACCAATTCCGTGTGTCCAAAGAGAATATTGAAAGCGGCTGGTGCTGCGTTCAGACAAGTAAGCACCCAACGGCTGAATCAGATTGACCAACATGGGGATAGAAGACAGCATCCCAAATACTACTGGACTAGCACCCAATTCCACCAAGAAATTGCTGAGTAAAATTCCGCCAGTTCCAAGAGAGTAAACCGCCGCTAAAACAGAATCCGCAGTGGAGGCTTTTAAACTTGTGCGAATCGCATCCTTGGGAATTCGAGAATTTGGAGAAAGTGCTATTGGTGGTGAGGCAATCTGGGGAATTTCCAGAGTCAGTGGCGCAGTTGTTTCAACCTGAACAGAATCCATAATGTATGTTTATGAGTAAAGCATCCTGACATCAATCCGGTTGTCGAAGAACTCAGTATGCTTTGATTGAACAGAATTCAGGAGTCAGGACGGGCTAAACGCCCCGCTATCGCTAACAGAATTCAGTTGGGTATTCTGTATGACTGGCGGATAGCGCCGGCGGCAAGCGAGTAATCGAGCGTCTGAATAATCGGCGTTTTTGCACCCCCACCAAATTGAAAATTTGGTGGTCAACAAGACCTGCGCCGGTCTGAATCCCCGACTGATAGCGCCGGCGGCAAGCGAAAGCGAGTCCGCGTACCCTTACTCAAAAGCCAGCTACGCGCAGCGTCTCGTAGAGAGCGTCTTGATTCTGATTCCTGAATTCTGACTTCTTCTTCAATAGCATTTTTAATAAGTTTTTGTTATTCTAGCTTGCAATTTTCAACAAAAATTTTAGATAAGTAAATATCACTCCTGAGTAACAGAAGGTATAAGTGAGCAAAAAAAGATTTTTTAAGTTTTTGGGACTGGTAATGGCGATCGCGATCGCCATTATTGCTTGTCAAAGTCTACAATTACCAAGCAAACCCTCTGCGTCTACCGCAGTCACCGTTAAACTCAGTGGCTGGGGAGGTTCTCCTGTTGAGCAAAAACTCTTGAGAGTAGTACTGCAAGACTTTGAGGCACAACATCCAACTATTAAGGTCAAATATGAGGTAATTTCCGACCAATACATGGATGTGATTAAAACTCGTTTGGTTGGAGAAGCCGCACCCGATGTCTTTTATCTGGATGCGCTAGAAGCTCCTTTCTTGATGAGTCAGAATGTCCTAGAACCGTTAGAAAGTTACATTACCCCTGAATTTGACCTAACGGATTTTGAAGATACCCTACTCGATAGTTTCAAATATCAGAATCAGATTTACGGTCTTCCCAAAGACTATTCCACCCTGGCTCTGTTTTATAACAAAAAAGCCTTCGCCGCCGCAGGCTTGAGTAATCCACCAGTTACTTGGGATGAATTACGTAACTACTCGAAACAATTGACAGGCAAACTTAACAAATACGGCTTTGGGGAAATTCCCGAATTGGCGCGTCAGGCTTACAAAATCAAAGCCTTTGATGGACAACTTGTTGATCAAAATGGTTCTGCTACCTTTGCGAGTCAGGCAAGTTTACAGGGTTTACAGTTGGTAGTAAACCAGTATCAAAAAGACCGCTCCTCTGCCCAAAAATCTGATGTGGGGACAAACTCAGGTAGTGAAATGTTTGGTCAGGGTAAAGTAGCAATGGTAATTGAGGGTAATTGGGCAATTCCTTACTTAACCGAAACCTTTCCCCAAGTAGAGTTTGCTACTGCACCAGTGCCCACTATTAATGACAAAAAAGGCACGATGGTTTTTACAGTTGCCTACGTAATGAATAAGCAAGCACAACATAAAGCCGAAGCTTGGGAATTGATTTCTTATCTCACGGGTAAAGAAGGGATGCAGAAGTGGACAGGAACAGGGTTTGCTTTGCCAACACGGAAATCAGTGGCCAAGAATTTGGGTTATGACCAAGACCCGTTGCGATCGCCATTAGTGGCGGGAGTGGATTATGCTACATCTTGGCAGGTGGGTAAGTATCCAGGTGCGATCGTCAATAACTTTGATAATCAGTTTGTCAGCGCCTTGTTGGGACAACAACCATTAAAGCAGGCGATGCTGAAGGCAGAGAATGAAGCTAATCAGCAAATTAAGGCGATGGATTGACCGAAAATCAATCCAGCACAAGCCCCCATCATCATCATTTTGGAAGAAGCAAGAATACTCAGTATATATTTATAACCACCCTAAATGAGTTGTGAAAATCGAGAGCCTCAGATCCCCGACTTCTCAAAGAAGTCGGGGATCTCGTTGTTCACGAATGATTTAGAACTGCTATATTAGGCTTGATAGTTCCTTAATTCCCTTGCAACCACTCATCCAAGCGAGACATTTCCACCGCCCGGTTCAACACCAATCCATTCACCTCATTTGAGCCGGAGTGGAGGGCTAAAATATAATATTTGCCGTTGATATTACTGATAATTGCACCTCCAGAAGCACCGTGATTAGTATCGCAGTTGTGGTACAATAATCCACTTTGATGACGTAAAATACTGCATCCCAGGTGAACGCCAGCAGTCATACTTTCACCAGCAGTTAGAGTTTCATAACCTTTCTTTTTGGGGTTGGGAAAATCACCAGAATAACCTACCAAAGAGAACTTTTTCGTATCTCCAACAAGAGTAGAAGATGGTAGAGATTTCCAGCCCAAATAACCATATTTTTGACCGATAGGCTTGTTGAGTTTCAAAATCGCCCAATCGTTTGCGTAGTCAGCTAAAGTGCTATTTTTAAAGTCTGTGCCGTAATGAACATTAGTTGCGTAGGCTATATCATTTTTACTTTTGACGACACCATTAACTAAGTTTGGCTCAAATGCGATCGCTTGACTAACTTTTCGGGTTTCCGGGTTAACTACACAGTGAGCATTTGTCAAAACAACGTCTTCAGCAATCAAGGTTCCCGTGCAACTGTAACCGCCACCATCAGCACCTATCCCCTCGATTTTACCAATGGCTGACCAAGGGTAGTCTCTGCTAGTCATAGGAATACGGTCATCTGAACCAATAATTGCTCGTTCTTCTCCGGGGAGTTTTTCTTTCTGATTTAGCACCGAAGGCTCCCCTTTTCCTTCTAGTTTAAATTCGCCGGGATTTTCAACTTTGGTAAACTTGGGTGGGGTTTGTGGTTCGGCTGAGACTGAAGCCCAAATCCCCAAAACTCCTACCCCAATTGTTGCTAGAAAAATAAATTGTCTGGATGTAAATATGCTTTTCATGAAAAATCACTCCTAATAAATTTTGTCTGACAGTAGGTTGGGTTGAGGAACGAAACCCAACATTTATTTTTGGGGATTTGTTGGGTAACACTAAAGTTCAACCCAACCTACAATGTTCACTTAGAGACTTCAAAGAAATAAATTATCCAAATGAACGAACCACAGAGACGCAGAGAACACAGAGAGGAGAAATAGAGAAGATTTTTGCATCAGTTTTAAGATATTTTTTTATTTGTCAGTCCCTTAATTACGAATTACGAATTACGAATTATTTCACCGCCACTCACCCAGCAGGGTAAAAGCTGACCAAGAATAGGGGTTACGCCATTGCTCTTGTGACCACATTTTTAGTTGTGCGGCTCTGAGGGCAGCAGCCGGAGTTTTCCCTTGCTGCAACATTTGGCTGTAAAATTGGCTCATCAACAACGATGTCGCTTCATCATCAACATTCCATAAAGACACCACCACCCGCGCTGCACCCGCATACATTAATCCTCTTGTCAACCCCACTAGCCCTTCTCCTTTAACTTCTTTACCCAGTCCGGTTTCGCAAGCACTCAGCACCACCAACTCGGCTGGGAAGTTGAGGTTAAAGATTTCATTGAGTCGCAGAAAGCCTCTTTGGGGTTTACCTTGTTTATCTATCAGAGAAAGGACAATTCCTGATAACTCTGGGTCAGTGCTGTCTAGGAAGCCGTGGGTAGCAAAATGCAGCATCTTGTATTGACTCAGTTGGTCACTGGTAGCCCAGTTGTAGTTAGCGTCAAAACCAAAGGCTTGGAGGTTCTCTGAGGGTGAGACAAGTTTGAGAATCTCCCGCGCCTCTTTTTCTGTGCCTTCGAGTCTTTGAATTTCGCTGCGGTTGATGTTTCTCATAGACCGCTTCAGGGCAGAGTTTTCTAGTTGCTGGTCAATGTTATTATTAGCAACATTGGAGGATTTGCCAGTAAATCGCTCATCATTAGCGCTAAACACTGGGTCTGCAAGAATGGCGAGAGTTTTCGCTGCTTTTATCTGCCCTTTGATTTGTTTCCTGAGAATGGCAATCGTAGAGGCGGAAGGTAAACTGATAATTTCATGATTGACTACCAATGGTTGATAATTGACCTCTCCCCCAACCCCTCTCCTGTGAGGAGAGGGGAGTTTATCTTGCTCCCCCTTCCCTGATAGGGAAGGGGGCTGGGGGGTTAGGTCAGTTAATGCCGCAAAGGGAATGTATTGTAAAGCATCATCACCAACAATTACTAGGCGTTTTTGCCCCAACTTATCAGCAACAGGTGCGAGGATAAGTTGACTCAGTTCATTAGCAGCTTTAGCCGTTTCTTCTGGGGAAACTCCCTGCATCCCCGGATTTCTTAAGTAATTGTTGTATAAATTTTTGGCTGCTTTGTCTATCTTTTCACGTCCTGGGAGTTCATAGCTAGAGAGTGAGTCGGGTGTGACAGCCCAAAGATAGCTACGTTCTTCACCTAAAGAATATTGCAATAGCAGTGTGTCTTTATCTAGTTGTTGCTGAATTTGTTTGAGAGTCAGAGGTTGGGGATATATCAAATCGGCATATTCCGGGTTTTTGGCGCGGATTTGTATCTGAAGTTCTCGCTGTTGTTGGAGTATGTCTTCGATTTGTTGTTTGGTGTTGGTTAAAACTTGTTCTGGGGTTTCTTTTTTACTTGCTAGTTCTGATAATAATTTTTCTTGAGCATTGATTTGTAATTGCAAACGGCGTTCTTCTGCTAAAAGTGTTGGGTCAATGCCTTTTTTGATGTCGATTCTAGCTTCGGTTAGTAGTTCAATTAGAACACGGGCGCGGGAGCGATCGCTAACTTCCAGTGCCAAAGCATCGTATCCTTTTGATGGGTCTTTTTTGTGCAGTTCCATCAGCAGGTCGATGTAGAACTTGTAATAGTCTTGGACTGAGGCAAAGTAAGAAGCGCGTAGTTCTTTGTCAGCTATTTTGGTGCGTAAATCTTCAATGATTTCAATAGCTGCTTGAATATGTGTTTGGGCTTGTTGTAAGTTAGTGCGATCGCGCTCTAGCAAAGCCGTGGTAAAGAGGGTGTTGGCTTCCCCTCCCCTATCCCCTACTGCACGGCTTATGGGTAAAGCTTGGTTGTAGTATTTGAGCGCTTCTTGCTTTTCTCCTAATGAGGAGTAGACAAAGCCAATATTGTTGAGGGTGCTGGCTTCGTCTCCTCTATCTCCCACTGCACGGAGTATGGGTAAAGCTTGGTTGAAGTATTTGAGCGCTTGTTGATTTTCTCCTAATGAAAAGTAGACAGTACCAATACTGCTCAGGGTAGTGGCTTCGCCTCCTCTATCTCCCACTTCACGGCGTATGGGTAAAGCTTGGTTGTAGTATTTGAGCGCTTCTTGGTTTTCTCCTAAATTGTTGTAGACAGTGCCAATATTGTTAAGGGTATTGGCTTCCCCTCGCCTATCTCCCACTTCACGGCGTATGGGTAAAGCTTGCTTGAAGTATTTGAGCGCTTCTTGCGTTTCTCCTAAATTGTTGTAGACAAAGCCAATATTGTTGAGGGTAGTGGCTTCTCCTTGCCTATCTCCCACTTCACGGCGTATGGATAAAGCTTGGTTAAAGTATTTGAGCGCTTCTTGCGTTTCTCCTAGTGAGAAGTAGACAGCGCCAAAACTGTTCAGGATAGTGGCTTCGCCTCCTCTATCTCCCACTGTACGGTATATGGGTAAAGCTTGGTTGTAGTATTTGAGCGCTTCTTGGTTTTCTCCTAGTGAGAAGTAGACAGTGCCAATACTGGTTAGCGTGTCGGCTTCCCCTCGCCTATTTTCCACTGTACGGTATATGGGTAAAGCTTGGTTGTAGTATTTGAGCGCTTCTTGGTTTTCTCCTAATAAGGAGTAGACAAAGCCAATAAAGTAGAAGGTGAGTGCTTGCCCAGGTTTATCATCAACTTGTTGCCAAAGCTTCAGCGCTTCTTGGTATTTTATAATCGCCTGTTGCAGTGATTCTGCTGTACCTTGTTCATAAAGCTGCATCCCCTCTTGATAAAGCCGTTCCGCAGCAGCGCGAGTGGCATTTTGTTGAGTGGTTTCTGGCTGCTGTGGGAGCAGTGGAGGCAGTGTGGGCAGTGTGGGCAGTGGAGGCACTGTGGGCAGTGTGGGCAGTGGAGGCAGTGTGGGCAACTCTTGGTTTCTCGGTGTCGCCCCCACAGCATCAGCAAGCATTACCGCACTCAGCAATAAAGTTAAACTGTAGCGGGTCAATTTTGGTAGAAACCGCCAACAAACTCGTTGAGACTTTGCACTTCTCTTCATTCTTTAGCCTCACAGCCTCAATCAGTGATTATTTGCAGCCCTATCCCGTCGGCATCAATTCCGATTATCAGTAAATTATTTAATTGTCGCCAGTAATATTGCTGAAACTTTATGTTGATTTTACGGTTGCGGTTTAAGGTTGCAGTTGTGGTTACGGTTTTTGCAACGAATTCATCGGTAAACCCTGATTTTCTCGTTCTGACGCTTCCTAACGAGAGACTCATATCTTGCACCTAGCCCTGGCGATTAGAAATCGCGGCTATACAAACAAAGTCCGCCTACGCGGACTAATACAAAATCAAGGTTTTCAACCCGCGCAGGCGGGTTTTGCCTGTGTAGCCGCGAATTCCATTCGCCAAAGCAAAAGTAGACACAGATGAGATGCGATCGCCGATTACAAAACTCAGTTTAAATGGAGAGTGGGAAGCGACGCCGAATAGCCCGTCGTAGACATCGCTCTTTATAGTAGATATTAAACAATTATTTTGAGCCATATATGAAAGCTGAAGAATATCCGTTACCTTTGTGCGGGTGCTTCACCGTTAGGATATTTACCGCTATCTCCCATAAACTACATCTGCTATGAGGGACAAGAACCCCGACTTTTCAAAAAAGTCGGGGTTCTGGGGATCTGATTGAGCAATGACTTAAAATTGTAGATGTTAGTCAACAATAGCGAATAACTATGAATCCCCTATTAAACGTTGATATTTCCCAATTAACTGTATCCGAACGAATACAACTTGCAGAGGATTTATGGGATAGCATTCTCACTGACACGAATGCAGTAACTCTGAGCGAAGAGCAAAAACAAGAATTGGATAGGCGTTTAGAAACACATCGTCAAAACCCAAACCAGGGTTCAACCTGGGAAGAGGTTAAGCAAAGACTGGGTTTTTCTCAATGATTTATCAGTTAATTATTAGCCGAGAAGCAGAGCTTGATATCCAAGATGGTTTTGAATGGTACGAGCAACGTAGTTCTGGATTAGGTTCAGAATTTGTACGTGCTGTCGATAGCAGTTTAGCATTAATCGGACGTAACCCTTTAGCTTATCCTCAAGTTTATCGACAAGTCCGACGAGTTTTAATACGTCGATTTCCTTATGGAGTGATGTATATTTTGTCACAAGATGTAATTACTATTATCGCCTGCTTTCACGTCAAACGCGACCCTAAACAATGGCAGGATAGAAATATTTGAAAGTCTGCCGACCGCTCAACAAAACTATACACAATCAAAAGCGATCGCGTAATTGAGTATATTTATCTCAGCATTAAAAAACTAACTTTATGACTGTAACTTCTGCCATTGAAGACTTTATTTCATTCCGTGGTTATCAGGTATGGTATTGTATCGTTAAACCAGATCGAGAAGATTCTGGCAAGCTACCACTACTGTGTCTTCACGGTGGGCCAGGAGTACCCCACGACTACTTAGAACCATTAGAAGCGATCGCCGCAACGGGAAGGCAAGTTATATTTTACGATCAATTAGGGTGTGGAAATAGCGATCGCCCCACAGATCCAAACTTATATTCCATAGATTTGTTCAAAGAAGAACTTTTCGCCATCCGCAGTGCCTTAAATTTAGACCAAATTCATCTTTTTGGGCAATCATGGGGTGGTTGTTTGGCACTAGAACACGCCCTTTCTCAACCGACTGGATTAGTCAGTCTTGTTCTAGCTAGCACGCCTTCTAGCATTCAACAATTTGTTACTGAAGCTTATAGCCTAATGAATGATTTGCCAATCGAAGTACAAGAGGTAATTCGCAAGCACGAAGCCGATGGTACTACTCAAGGCCATGAATACAAACAGGCAATGGAGGTATTCAATCATTCTTTTCTTTGCCGAATAGACCCTTGGCCCAGCAGTTTAACCAGAGCCTACAGTAAAGTTGGTACAGACTTTCGGGGTGCTGGCAAAATCATCGACTGGAATATTCAAGACCGCCTCGGTGAAATTGTTGTGCCGACACTGCTACTTTCAGGTCGCTACGATGAAGTTACACCCACTTGTGTTGAAACAGTTCACCGGGGTATTTCTGGCTCTGAGTGGGTAATGTTTGAAAATAGTTCACACATGCCTCATCTCGAAGAGACAGAAAGATTCTTACAAGTCTTGGACGAATTTTTGAATCGTGTCGAAGGTCATGCTGATTGATCTATTTCTTACTCTTGAGACTTAACCTTTTTAATAAACACTTGATAGTCTTAAAACTTGCCAAGTGGAGCGAAAGATAAAATAACACTACAAAAAAAAGACAAGTTTAAATATAGGCGATCGCTATTACTCCTATACTTCTTAGTAGCAGTTTGCGAGGATTAAAATATAGCATCTTTCTAAACTTATTTTTCCAACACTGCCAAAAGGAGCGAGCGCCATTTTTATGAGGCTATTGCTAATCCAATCCTGATTCTAATTTCAGAGTTTCTAACTTAGGATTATTCACACTCATTCTCTTATACCAATTCTGTATGAAGATGCATTTAATTTTTTTAACGAACCGCCAAGAACGCCAAGAGCGCCAAGGTAAGAGTTTGAGAGAGTTTGGCGCAGCTTCACAAAGAAACGGTATTACCCCGGATTTCTCACAGCAGTACGATAAATAATCTAGTCGGGTTAGTGCCCGATTAAACGGAGGTTCTGTAGTGTTTGAAATCAACAGACGGCAAAGTAACCCCAGGTGGAATATCACTGAAGACTTGGCTGGGTATATGTTCATGATGCCTACCATTCTAGTTTTAGGGACTTTTGTCGTTTTACCCATTCTCTACGCCGTTTTTCTTTCCTTGCAAAAAGTTCAACTTCTCGGCGGTATTGAGTACGAGTTCATCGGTTTTCAAAACTTCACGCGATTAGCTGAAGATGAAAGGGTTTGGATTGCTTTGAGAAATACAGCACAATATGTAGCAATTGTTGTGCCAACTCAAACAATCTTAGCTTTAATTCTGGCGGTAACTCTCAATTCTGGGATTCGTGGTAAAAACTGGTGGCGCATCCTCTACTTTTTGCCTACAGTAACCTCTTCAGCAGTGCTAACGCTGATCTTTATGTGGATTTATAACACTGATGGGCTACTAAACGATTTTCTCGCTTTTATGGGGCTACCTACTTATAACTGGTTGGGCGATCCAGCAGTTGCGCTCAAAGGCATTATGATCATGAACATTTGGTCAACTGCGCCGTTTTTCATGGTGATTTATCTGGCGGCGTTGCAAGACATCCCCCAAACACTTTATGAGGCGGCGGAACTCGATGGCGCAAATGGGTGGAAGCAATTTATCCACATTACCCTTCCCTTGCTTAAGCCTGTAACCTTCTTTGTGATAGCAGTGGGGGTGATTGGGACTTTTCAACTTTTTGACCAGTCTTACATCTTTTCTGGGGGTACTGGCGGCCCAAATAACGCTACTTTAACGGTGGTGCTGCTAATTTACCAAGCTGTGTTTCGGAATTTACAAATGGGATATGCAGCTGCGATCGCATTTTTGTTAGCAGCCGTCATCATTGCCATCACTTTGATTCAACGGCGACTTTTTGGAGGCGAACGGATTTGACTAAAATCTCTGGCTTAAAAGTCTTGTTATACGTCTTGCTGACACTTTATGCGATCGTTACCCTAATTCCCTTTCTCTGGGCACTTTCAGCATCATTTAAGCCCCTATCAGAGATTGTCAGTGGTGAACCCAACTTTCTCCCCAAGAATTTTACTTTTGACAACTACAGGCAAATCTTTCTCCAAGAACCGTTATTTTGGCGCTGGTTGTTCAACAGTGTGGTAATTGCCATCAGCGTCACGCTTTTAAACTTGTTGTTAAATTCAATGGCTGGTTATGCCTTGGCAAGACTGCGTTTTGTGGGCAAGCGCTTTTGGTTCTTTCTAATCTTGGCAGTATTAGCAGTACCAGCACAAATCACCCTAATTCCGACATTTTTGATTTTGAAAGCGATCGGCTGGCTGAATTCTTACCAAGGCATGATTGTACCTAGCATGGTTAATGCCACTTTCATCTTCATGATGCGGCAATTTTTCGTTAATTTTCCTAAAGAACTAGAAGAAGCCGCTCAACTTGATGGCTTAAATACCTTTGGAATTTTCCGATATATTGTTTTACCTTTAGCAAAACCAGCACTAGCAGCGCAGGCAGTTTTTGTGTTCATGGGGAGTTGGAATAATTTTTTACTGCCCATAGTTATCCTATTTGACCCAGAAATGTTTACCCTCCCTTTGGGG
The DNA here is from genome assembly GCF_017115105.1 of Nostoc sp. NMS2. GTDB lineage: Bacteria > Cyanobacteriota > Cyanobacteriia > Cyanobacteriales > Nostocaceae > Nostoc. Next base: position 18,979 of record NZ_JABXKH010000130.1, on the reverse strand, counting down.
CTGAACACCTTCAAAGGTCAATACATCAGCTATTGGAACTACATTATGGCAGCTTCTATGGTGTTTACCTTGCCAGCTTTAGGTATTTACGCCTTTTTTAATCGTTACTTTATTCAAAGGGTCACCTTCACCGGGGGAAAAGGTTAATAGCCGTAGGGCATTGGGAATGGGGCATTGGGCATTGGGCATTGGGTATTGGGTATTGGGAATGGGGTATTGGGAATGGGGCATTGGGCATTGGGCATGGGTTATTAATTATTCTTCCAACTCCCTCATCTTTCTCATCTCCCTCACTCCCTCACTCCCTCATCCCCCCTATTCCCCATTCCCCATTCCCCAAACAGTATTTTGGGCAACAAATTGCACTCCTAACGTGATATTGGTATTACAGCGACTCAATCTCTATCTATCAGTTAACAAGCATTATGGGTTTTGCAGACCTATCGATCGCAGAGATAGCAGCCGACTACAGCATATCTGTAGAAAAAGTGTTTTCTCTGTGCAACCAACTGGGAATCGCCTACAAACACCAAAAGACCCGTTTGGCGTTAGAAGATGCAAAGGCAATTATTTCCCAAATATCGTTTGAAACACACCCAAAAGGTACTAGCGACTTGGTGGGTGATGACGAGGACACCTAAAGGGTGATCTTGGGCTTTAGCTAATCATCAGATAGCTAATGACAAAAAACAATGAGTCATTAGCAATTAGCAGCTTGGAGATTGAGAATCGCTTTCTTAGCTGTGTTGAGCGTCAAAATTTTTAAGGGGAAACATGTTTAGAAGACTCATTGGCGTTGTTGTGGCCACTGTTTTACTCTCGTTTCAGTTGCTTGTCGGTAGCGCGACAGCAGTGGAATTGGACAAAGCTACCCGAACAGTGCCATTAAATACTCAAGGTGAAGTTACCGTACTCAGCCTTAAACAAGTAAAAGAAGGCAAACGCTTATTTAATTACGCTTGCGCCCAATGTCATGCTGGGGGAGTTACTAAGACAAACCAGAACGTAGGACTGACTCCAGACGATCTGGCACTGGCAACACCCAACCGTAATAACATTGAAGGCTTGGTGGATTACCTGAAAAATCCCACTACTTACGACGGAGAAGAAGAGATTTCCGAAATCCACCCCAGCATCAAGAGTGCAGATATTTTCACAGCAATGCGAAATCTGACTGATGATGACTTGGAAGCGATCGCTGGTCATATTCTCATACAACCCAAAATCGTTGGCACTAAGTGGGGAGGCGGAAAAATCTATTACTAAAGCCTGGAACTAATTCATTGGGAATAGGGCATTGGGAATAGGGCACTTGTACCGAGCGACTTGTGCCGAGCCTGTCCTGAGCGTAGCCGAAGGGCGAAGTCGAGGTAAGTCGAAGTATTGGGCATTGGGAAGAGACAAAAAAGACAAGGAAGATGGGGGAGATAAGGGAGAGATTTATTTAATAATTCCCCCTTGTCCCCTCATCTCCCTCATCCCCCCACTCCCTATTCCCCATTCCCCATTCCCCACTGATTTCACAGCTTTTTGCAATAAATTGCTCCCTATATATTAAAAAAAAATTGTATCTATGACAGATTGTCATATTTAGTGTTGATTTTATTTAAAATGAGAAAGGAAAAAAAAATTGTTTGTTAGGAGAGAGCCATGAAATTGATTTCGGCAAGCTTGCGACGCTTTAGTTTAGCTGTATTGACAATCATTTTAGTTGTTAGCAGTTTCGCAGTTTTTACTCCCAGTGCTTCTGCTGAAACCTTCCAGGTTAAATTGGGTAGCGATAAAGGACTACTAGCATTTGAACCGAAAAAGTTGACAATTAAACCAGGTGACACAATTGAATGGGTAAACAATAAAGTTCCTCCCCACAACGTTGTGTTTGATGCAGCCAAAAACCCCACTAAGAGCGCCGATTTAGCAAAATCTCTGTCTCATAAGCAGTTACTGATGGCTGCTGGTAAAAAGGAAACAACCACTTTCCCCGCAGACGCACCTGCTGGTGACTACACCTTCTACTGCGAACCTCACCGTGGTGCTGGCATGGTTGGTACAATCACTGTCCAAGGTTAGAAACGTCCTCGTAGAAGATGATTTCTCTCTGTGAAATTACCTCATAGCAACACGCCACGCTCCTAGAGTGACGCACACAATGGATAAATGGCGGTAACGATTCCTATCCCCCCTAAAACGCTAAACAATCTGTAGCGATTGAGAGATGGACTCGTTACCGCCAATTTTGATCAAATCTGACTTAATCAGGGATTAATCACGTTTATACTCTTGCTGGAGGCTTGTTGCGAGGAAATTCTCTTGAGAATACTTTTATTAATCTTAATGTTAGCGATCGCTCTATTCAAATCGACATTCATTAGTCCAGCACTAGCTGCCGAAACATCCAACGGTGCTAAAATTTTCGAGGCTAACTGCGCTTCTTGCCATATAGGTGGCGGCAATATCCTGATTAGCCAGAAAACCTTGAAAAAGGAAGCATTGTCAAAGTACCTAGAAAATTATAATAGCGACTCGATCGAGGCAATTATCCACCAAGTGCAAAATGGCAAAAATGCCATGCCTGCCTTTAAAGGAAAGTTAAGTGCTGAAGAGATTCTAGAGGTAGCTGCTTACGTTTTTCAGAATGCAGAACAAGGCTGGTAAAGTTATAGCAGTTTTCAATGGTATGGAATATAGATTACTCTTAGGGGGCAGCAATACTCATACGTATCAGCCGCTACGCGAATACCCATCACATATTCAGGGCGGGCAGGATGCCCACCCCACAAGATGGATAATTTATTTTTTGTCAGTCCCTTAATCTCAAATCACCAGCAAGTGATTATTTTTCGGGATTAGACTTGTCTCTGTTTTCCTTCACTTCACGTAACCGTTCTACTAATTTTTTATCTGATTCAGTAGAGGGTGTAGCTTGAATATTATTGACTCTCGGTAGCACTAAGGGTTCCGAAGTATTAGCTGTCGATGAAGGTGCGATCTGGTTATTTCTGATTCGCAATTCAGATAATGGTTTGGGGGTAGCTGTCGGTGATAGCACAGGTTGATTGCCATTCACTCCCGGTGCAGCTAATGGTTTAAGAATACCTGTCGATGAAGGCGAGATCGGGTTATTTCTGATTCGCAGTTCAGGAAATGGTTTAGAAGTAGCTGCTGGTAAAGGGGTAAGCTGATTGTTATTGATTCCCGGTCTAGATAAGGGAGTAGTACCAGTGGTGTTGCTAGTGTTGTTTTGGAAACGTAGGTTAAATGGATAGGAACTGATCCGTTTATCTCCCTTGGGGGATTGCTTGTTAAAGTATTCCCTGGCTTTTAGTTGCAATTCCGGGGAAACTAGCTTGTCTTGAAACTTGATATCTAGAACCTTACCATCAGGATCTACCACTAATACACCCAGAACAGCGCCTTGAAGATTCGGCTTATCTGTGGATAGTGTTTGGCGGATGACTGGTTTTTGTTCAGCATTAGGGTATTGTTGCTGGACTTCTTTTCTCAGGTTTGTGTAAGAATCTAGCTGTGCAGTTGCCAACTCAGTCCCTTTTCGAGATAAATCGGGCGCTTGTGACGCGGTTCCCCTAATTAAGGTTAAGCTATCCCCAGCCCTTGGAGATTTTAAAGAATTTATAAGCTGGTTTTGAGTCATGTTAGACGCATTATTAATCGGCTGCGTCATTTGTGGAGTGATATTTCCTTGTACTGGTGTAATGGGGTTAGTGTTAGAGAGGTTCTGAGATTGGGCATTTTGCAGAATATCATTAGGTATTTGCTGTGACTGCAATACTGGCAACCTATTTACATCTAACGGCTTAGATGCCTCGTATTTGGTATCACTCACATTCACACGAGGAACTGATGGAGAGAATTTGGGGCTGCTATTGAATTTAGAATTATCAAATTTAGAAGCATCAAATCGCAAATTATTACTAGGAATCATCCGCAAAGACTGTCTTGTAGGCAATGAGGAGACTCGATAGTTATTCGATGATGGGGGTAGCGGAGGCAGTACTAGTTGACTGCCGGATGGCGGTGCTGCCAATGGGGGCAATCCCGTTTGGGCACTAAAGTTAGGGGCAGAAAGTGGCGCTATTGGAGGAAGTTGTTGTAAACCAATTTTGGGGCTACTTTGTGGCAAACGGCTTTGATCCGCTTGACTCAGTTCTAAAAGCCCGACGCTTTTTGATGATGCTGTATCTTTGGGTTTGCTAGAATCCATAGGCATCAATGGTACAATCATGGCGATCGCACCGTGGATGCCAAGAGAAGCTATAGCCGCTATCCCAATTGGCTGGCTTAAGAGTTCTGGTATATTTCTAAACAGGGAGACGTAAGACATAACTGTTATCGTTCACTCAGGTCAGTTGCAGTTGATTAGCGATTTTATCTTTCCGACTATATTGCAAAATATCGCAATATATGCGTCCCTCTAAGGAAATAATAATTTCCTCTCATGGCAATGAAAACGCCAAAATTGCCATTTATTCAGGTTTGTAATTGTTTAATAACGCTGGTTCATATCTTCAAATTTGAGCTTGCTAAAGAGATATTTGAAAAATGACTATTTTTTATTTTTATGATGCACGCAATTAAAATTAATATCTGAGATATTTATTAAAGTTTAAGTCAAGGTACAAGTCTGAGTACATTAAAACATCTGCTGAAGTTGCTTTATTTTTCTACGCTTTTCCAGTCAATTAGGCTTCTGTAACAGATGGCACATTTGCTTGTCCGAGACTAGTCCCTATCTGAAGATACTACCACATCAACAGCCCGGAAAACTGTTGCAAATTGTACAATTTTATTGACATTCTAGTTCTAAACGCCACCAAAGCTATTTGGGTTTTTCTAAAAGGAGTTCAGTTGGGCGATCGCAATTATAGCTTTTGATTTTTGACTACTTCTTCGTAAAAAAGTTTCAAACCCTCAATCATTGCATCCAAAATTTAAAATGCCGTTACCGACAGTTATTGTACCGGGATATCTAGAAAGTGCGATCGCTTACCGCCAACTAGAACAATCCTTACAACAGTTAGATTTTCCCACGGTTACAGTCCCACTGCGACGGCGCGACTGGCTACCCACTATTGGCGGAAGACCTGTAACACCGATTCTACAAAAACTTGACCTGACAATCAAGCAGACATTGCAGCAATATAATGCTACCCAAATTAACTTAATTGGTCACTCAGCCGGAGGTTGGATATCCCGCATCTACATGGGAGAAAAGCCCTATTTGGTAAGCAGTAACACTAAACCCTCGCTCTGGAAAGCGCATCCTTTGGTTGCTACTCTCATCACCTTGGGTACACCCCATATTAGCCAAGAACGCTGGACACGCTCAAATCTAGATTTTGTCACCAATAACTACCCAGGAGCTTTTTACAAAAACGTTCGTTACGTTTGTGTGGCTGGCAAAACTATCTTTGGGGAAAAGCGGCGTGGTAGCTGGTTAGCTTACAGTAGTTACCAATTAACCTGTGGTAAGGGCAACACTTGGGGAGATGGCATCACACCAATTGAAGCTGCTCACCTAGAAGGTGCAGAAAATCTGGTAATTGAAGGTGTGAGACATTCTCCGAGAAGTCCTGGAATTTGGTATGGCTCACCAGAACCCTTAAAAGCTTGGGTGCAATATTTGATTTAACTAATTAGGACTTACTTAAGGAGGCAGGAGGCAGTCCCGATGAAACAAGTTTCAAAAGCCTTGCATGAAAGTGGGACTAGGGACTGGGATTTTTACTCAGCACTCAGCACGGGCTAAACGCCCCGCTACCGCTAACAGCACTCAGCACTTTCAAGTCAGGAGGCAGGCTAGTTAGCTTATCGAAAACATTAGAAAAATTTATTTTTATTTGAAAAGTGCAACATCTATTAATATTTCTTAGTTAAAATTAGAAAAGAATAAATACCTAGTTAAGAACAGGAGGGGTGAGCTATGCAAAGCACCCAGTTCGATAGGATTATGCGACGAATAGCGACGATATTATCAGTCGTGATTTTGACTTTGTGCTTAATTTATGTTTCTACGGGAGTAATGCTTTCTTTTTACTATGAACCGACAGCAGGCGGTGCTTATAACTCCTTAAAGATGATTAATACACAAGTGCCATACGGCTGGTTATTTTGGAGAGCGCATAACGTTGCTGGTAACGGGGTAATTGCGATCGCTCTGATTCAAATTGTAGTGATGTTTTTAGGTCGCCAATTCCGCAAGAGTTGGCTGACTGCTTGGATTAGCGGGATTTTGTTGACCTTAAGTGCGATCGGGCTGGACTGGACAGCGATGATCCTAGATTGGACTCAGGTAGGATACTGGCGTTTTAACATTGAATTGGGAACCATCGAAGCTATTCCTTTTATTGGTGGACAACTGCGCGAAATCCTAACTGGGGGTGGAGCAATTAACACAGTTACTGTCGAACACCTTTACACAATACATAGTTATCTCATTTCAGTGGCGACACTAATTCTTGCCATAGTACATTTATCTGCTTTACTGTGGCAGGAATGGGAAATGTATCAAGAAGCGCCAAGACCAGAAATTGGTAATTTACAACAACCACCAGAAGGCGAATTTATTCCTTCCCAAAGCTAATAAAGCAGGAAAGGAGGCAGGGGGATGAGGGCAGGGGGCAAGCCTATAAATTTATGGGCTTGATCTTGGACACATTATTTCTTATGCTATGCATCTCGTTCGCGCAGCGTGCCGTAGGCATAATAAATATTTAACATTAAGCATAAACAAATTTATTTGCTCTGAAACCCTCTATTGCTGGGAAATTACAGCATCTCCCCTTGCTCCCCCTGCCCCCTGCCCCCATCCCCTCATCCCCCAGAAGCCTCACTAGCGGACAATTGGACGAGGGATAGGTCTTCAACCTCCGCTAACTTTTCTAGAGATAGGGGAGTGGATTGGGTAGCACCAGATAAGCGTTTTAAAAGGCTAGGTCTGGGGTCATGCAACAGATAAATAATGCGATCGCCAATTTCCCAATCTTGGTTAACTGGCATTACCTGTAAGCGTTCTTCTCGTTCTACCAATAGCGGTATCAACACCCCAGTCCGAATCTTCTCTTGGATGCGATCGCACTGAGTAGAAAATTCCAACTCATTTAGCGTAGTTGTCCCCAGTTTGACTCGCCCATCATTTAAATATTCATTCCAAGTTTTAATCGCTAAGTCTGGGATAAAAGCTTGATTAACTTTATTACTAACCGAAATACTTGCTTGCGGATCGCGCGGGAAAACAGCTAAAACACGCGGTGGCTTAAATTCCTCGGCTGCTCGTTGAGCCAAAACAAAATTCACCTCACCATTACTTGTCATCGCCAAAAAAGTCCCCATAGAAGCAAGTCCCGCCTCTTCCAAAACAGCAGCATCCAACCCACTGCTAGCAATCACCCGCAAATTTTGCGCTTCAGCTTGCACAAGACATTCGGGGTCAGTATCAATCATCACCACATTTTCTCCCCGTTCTTGAAAGAATCGGGCAATTAAAAGACTTAAGGGATTACAACCTACAATCACTACCCCAGTTACATCCTTAGAGGTAATTTGCAGCCATTTAGCAATCCAGCCAGCTGTTAGCCCTTGGCAGACAACAGTCATGATAATTGTCAAGAAGACTAAAGCTTTGATGGAATCACCGCCGTTAATGCCACGCTGGGTAAGGGAAATTGCAAAAAAAGAAGCTACAGAAGCGGCAACAATTCCTCTAGGAGCAACCCAGCTTAAAAATAGTTTCTGTCGCCAATTTAAATCACTGTTCCAGGTACACAAGAGGATATTAATCGGGCGAACGACAAACATTAATACCAAAACAGTCAATAAACTACCCCAACCCAAAGCAAACACACTGGCAATGGATAGATCGGCAGCTAATAAGATAAATAGCACCGAGACGCTGAGAATTGTTAGCTGACCCTTAAAGCTACGTAATAGACGTTCTTCTGGGACTGAGGAATTAGCAAAGACTGCTCCTGCAACAACTGTCGTCATCACTCCCGATTCACTGCGGATAATTTGCGATAAGGTAAACAGACTCCAAAGTATCGCCAATACCACTAAGTTTTTTAGCTCGAATGACAGAAAACTGGCGCGTTTGAAAATCAAGCTCATCAGATAACCGCCAGCACCACCAATTGCCGCACCAACGCCCAGACGTATTAGTAAACCAACGATCGCATTAATGGGGTCAGCATCGCCGTTCAAAATAGTATCAAGGACAACGAAGGCAAGGATCGCTCCTACAGGGTCAATTAAAATCCCTTCCCCTTCTAAAAGTGTTGCCACTTGTCGATCTACATTGATTTGTTTGAGCAAAGGGCCAACGACGGTTGGGCCTGTCACCACAACGATGGAAGCATAGAGAAAAGCTATTTTCCAGGGAAATTCACCCAGCCAATGGGCAGCCATACTGCCACCAAGCAGTGTGATTAGCGTTCCTAGAGTGACGAGCAATTGCAGACTGACTGAAACTCTGCCTAACTCTCGCAGATCCAAATTAAGTCCGCCTTCAAACAAAATTATTGCAGTTGCTAGGGCGACAATAACTTCCAATCCAGTGCCTAGCGCATGGGGATGCAACAGCCCTATGCCATCAGAGCCAAATAATATGCCTAACAGCAATAACAAGACGATGCTGGGTATGCGAAAGTATGCAGCCAGCACTTGAGCGCTAATGCCTGCAAAAACAGCGATCGCCATCTGTAGGGTAATTTCAAAAGATGCTTCCATGTTGTAGATTTTGAGTGATTTATTTCAAAATCTTTGGTAAAAAATCGTAGATATTAACTCTACAGGGTACAACATCATACCCTTTTGTCCCTTGCAGAATTTACCGTTTTTTCTATCTGAGCTTCTCTCGAAGTTCCCAGCACCAGACGCTGATGCACCCTGCGGCTTCCCACAGGAGCTTCTATAGAATTCTTTTTGTGTCTTCATTTCTTTGTATCCTTTTCAAGCTCTAACCTCCACCCAGTTTAGCTGCCACAAACTTTCTTTCGCAAAAGCTGTTGACAACACCTGGGAAATTAGTTATTTTATAAAAGGTCTGAGTCTGATGCCCCCATCGTCTAGAGGCCTAGGACACCTCCCTTTCACGGAGGTAACGGGGATTCGAATTCCCCTGGGGGTACTGAAAAAGTAGAAGTGGAATCTTTCTACGAGTTGATAAATGAAAACGATCGTTCAGAAATAACCCTGAACGATCGTTTAGTCATACATACGGTTCTTTACTAGCTAACTCTTCTACACGTTGGTGAATAGCCACAAGATTTAACCGTAGGTCTTTGCTCAGGCGGTTTTCAATGATTCCTACTGGCATCGTGAGTTTAGGCCAAACTTGAATTGTGTAGCAGAGGTTTGTTCCTACATACTCATTGAGGGAATAAGGCTCTAAGCACCAGCTACCAGAAAAGCCTTTAAAATCTCCCTCTACCATGCGGAAATTAATTTCTTTGGGGAAGCATTCTTCCAAATCTAGAACCACCCGCGCTGAAAATTTGAAATTCAGTAAGCGCTGGGAGCCTACTTGCTCCAGTCTAATTCCACCGTTGGGATGTTCGATTAACCGACTCTTAGCAAGGTTGGGGAGAAAGTCAGGCAAGGCTTCATAATCTGTCAAAACCTTCCAAATTTTTTCCACTGGTTGGGGAATTTGGACTTTGGCGCTGATTTGTCGCTGTCGCTCTGCTATTTTCTGAATTTGAACTTCTACCTTAGCTGCTAAAGCGACTAGATCGGCATTCAAATCTTCTTCAACGTTGGTGTCATCACTAGAAGACTGAAAATCAAGGTTCTCTGTTGCGTTCTGTTCTTTAGTCACGTTCAGAATTATGGTTTGCTTTCGTCAGAAAACTGCGGCAGAGTCAGGGTGAAGCAAATTTCGCTTTGTTCAGAATCCGAGATTGGGAGACTCTCAACTGCGATCGCTCCATTCAAATGCTGCACTAAAGACTTGACTAAAGCAAGTCCCAAGCCAGTCCCTGGAGTCCAGCGCCCTTTTCCGCGACGGAATTTGTCAAAAATGTAGGTTGCTTCTTCTTGGGAGATGGCATGTCCTGTATTCGTCACCTTTATGATAACTTGATCGATTTGTTGATCGACTCGGTGAACAGCTTCTAAATGGACGGTGGTATCATGCTGCGAGTATTTACAGGCATTAGTTAACAACTCTTGCAGGATGCGGTCAAAACTCTCCAGTTCCGTTTGCAGTTTTAGCGATTCCTCTGGTAAATCTACAGAAATCTTTAATCCCTTCTCTGCGAGTTTCTTCTCAAAAGCCGCCATTATATCCTGAATTCTAGTATTTAAATCTATAGATTCTAATTGTGGAGCTTCGTGAGGCGACTCTAGTTTCTGGAGTGTCAACAAGTCATTAATCAAGTTGATTTCCTTTGTGCATTCCTGCTCTAGGATATCCATGTATCTAATTTGACGTTCTGGTGCAATTCCTGGCAAACGTAAGTTCCGAATGGACATCAGCATATTTGTCAAAGGATAGCGTAAGCGATCGCTCATGTTGCTCAAAAATTCATCTTTGAGTTCATTGAGTTTCCGCAGCTGATCAACATATTGCCGGGTTCTTTCATGCAACTTTGCCTGGAGTTCCAGACTACTCTGGAGTTTCGCTGTCCGCTCATCTACCAAAGTTTGTACTTGGCGTAATGTCTGTGACTGAATTATGGCGTTACTTACTTGAGCGCAAACCATTTCCACAAGATTTAATTCGGCTGCTTGCCAACTGCGAGTGATAGCTTGCTGTAGCACCAAAAATCCTAATATTTTACCTTGACTTTCTAATGGCACTAATAAGACGGCAGGCAATTGCTCTATTGCAAATAATGGAGCTACCGAAGTATCATTTTGCTCTATATAGTTATCAAAGATGACTGCTTTTCCAGAATCTATGAAGGGACGTTGGCATAAACCACACTCCGAAAGCAAGAAAGACTGATTTTCTAAGGTATCTGGTTTATTAGTGCGAGAAATTTGTGTTGCTTTAGCCCATTCACCAACCACTCTAGCTTTCGCTTTCGGAATTTGTTTTTTAGCTTGAGTCCTAAATAGTGGATCAGTATATTTTAGTAGTATAAGTAAACCTCGATCTGCCTGTAGAGATTCGGCGGTAGAGGCGATAACTAACTGGAGCATTTGATTAAGCTCCAAGTTACTACGACTCAGTAATGTTAATTGCTTGATCAAGCTTTGATACTGATCGCCTTTTTGCAGATACTGTTGTTGATGAGTAATTAGTTTAGCTTGCGCCACTTGAGAAAAAGCGATCGCACAAGCAAATTCCACCTCTTTGAGCAGTTGTTTTTCTGATTCACTCCAATCATAAGGTTGGAATTTAATCAGACTAATTACCCCATTATTATTGCCACCAAACCTGGTGGGAATTGCCAAAACAGCTTTTATGGGTAGTGGTAAATACTGACAGCCGATTACCAGACTCTTCTGAATGATAGAAATATCTTCAATAGTCAATGGTTCAGCAGCACATTGCAGTACTGGCGAGTGCATAAGCAACTGTTCCATCGAAAACATTTCTTCTGGATGTGGCAATCCTAGATACTCATCAGCACACCAATTAATAGTAGTTGCTTCGTCGGATGTTTCACCCGTTACTGAAACCAAACAGCAACAATCTACTTGAAAAGCAACTCCTAGCAATTGGGCAATCTCTTGCAATATCAATGCCGTAGCTGAGGTATTGGCGATGATTTGATTAATCTTTGGTACCAACTGGCGGGCAGTTTCTTCCTGATGCTGCATCAGCTTGACTTGGTAAGTTTGTAGTCGATCTACGTCATCTACGTACTGTCTCGGCGACCATAAAGGCTTTTTCATTCTTGGCACGCCCTTGGATAATAACCCCATTGTTTTTGCACCCAACCCCTTGGCATATTCTTCACCGTTAGTTGTGTTGCGACACCTTGATAATTGACAAATCTTATATGAATACTTTCTCTCACCTGTTATAGCCCTTTTCTATGGCAGATGGTCAAGTTGCTGCTATATAAAGCAAATTGCTACATAGGTAGTGAGATACTTAGGATATTCTAAAATGACCCAGCCTGATTATTTTTGGCAGCTTTATCTTCTTTATATTGAGATAATTAACTAACTTTGATTTAGAATATCCTGTCTGTAAGTATACATAAACCGTAATTTCTCTGGAATCTCAGGAAAACCCCCCAGTCATAACCGTAAAAACACTGGATTTATTTTAAGAATTTTGTAAAATTTTGTTTTTATTGTAGTCCTTTAACTAGCTACCCTTTGCTCTGTGTTGCTTTCAATCAAATATAACTAAGCCAGAGCGTCAAACCAATTTTAGATTTTGGATTTTGGATTGAAAAAGATGCAAGGGAGTTCTTAGCTAGGAGCAAGAGGCAAGGGAGCATGAAGAAGAGACAAGGAAGAGGAGGAGACGGAGAGACTTGTTCAATAATTCCCCCTTGTCCCCCTGCTCCCCTGCCTCTTCGTTGAAAGAGACTACTGTCTTAGTTCGGGGCGGGGCATGAACCAATAAATCTAAAATATAAAATTCGCATCTCCTCAGAATTCCCTTTTATAAGCTACAAATCTTAACAATAAGTTTTACTCATTGGAGAAAATAAAGCTAAATTCTGAATGCAGCCCAATTATTCAGTAATAAGACTTACGTACTGAAAACCTGAAACCTCGTTTGCGTAGCCACACTATCCCTTAACAAACGCCAATTGCTCAACTTGGGTATCCCTAAGTGGAGCAATTGGCTTCCCTTAAACAGGGGGTATCTTAAAAGCCCCCTTTTTAAGGGGGTTGGGGGATCTCTTGTACGTAAGCCCTAAATAAAACAACTAGCCTGCATTGTCTGGATATTAAGACTATCCAGCCAAACTCTCGACACTCAGAGGAACCATATCGCCATTCCTCGTTAGTCCTAATAACATCGGTTCTTGAGGTTGAATTAGTTGACCTGTGAGTACACAACGTTCTTCTTGCTGGGCTGTAGCAGCTATGCTAGCTCGAATGTCCGATCGCGAAAACCGAGGCTTCCATTCACCTGATTTTTGCTGGACATAATTCCAAAGAATATCTCGAATTAGAGCTTGATATCCCTGATTCCCAGCAATTTCTTTAAGCTTATCTTTGAGTTCACGCTCTAGACGGATGCTGGTAACTTCCATATCGGTGGTAGGGGTGCGAGCGATCGTATGCATGACTATTTCTCCTTAAAAGTATAGACAGGATAGTAATACAAGTGTAGTATGTTTAAAGGAATGTTCAATAGGTGAAATTTTCTGTGAAATCCATTTTCCCCATCTCTACTTCAATTTTGTGCGCTACCAATTGCCGAGCCAGTTGGGAATCAGCTGCTATGGAAGTGGAGTATTTATTTATGGGCGATGGTAGCCGGAATCATGGGCAAATCACAGAGGGTAATTATGATTTTAGACATCTCAGCATAAGTGGGTTGATTGCAAAACCACAACTAGATGAAGAAAGCGGGGGGTACAGGCAAAGGAATGCTGTACCAATATGAGACCAGAAAGTTTTCCGGTCAATTCTAACCCCCGCTTCACTCAAACAGGAAGCGGGGGTTTTTTTATAAGGAGTGAAGCTGTGACGATATCTTCAATGCGCGGCGCGAACGCAATGCAAGTGTTAGAGCAATCTGTGGTGGTGTTTTCTCAAAATTACTTGCCACTGTGTCGGATCAATATCAAGCGGGCGATTGTGCTGTTAGTAACCAACAAAGCTCAACCGTTAGGTTTTACCACAGAAAGCGGATGGCGAGTTCACTCACCCAACTTGGTAATTGATGTGCCAAAACATATTCGCTTAACGATCGCTTCTAATGAGCGGATGTGGAAAGTTCCGCCAGTGAATCGGCGGGAAGTGTTGCGGCGAGATCATCACAGTTGCCAATATTGCAGTAGCGGCAAGCATCTAACGCTAGATCATGTGATGCCGCGCTCAAGAGGCGGTTCTCACACTTGGGATAACGTAGTCGCAGCTTGTGAGAGATGTAACTCCCGTAAAGGCGATCGCACCCTGTTTGAATCTGGTATGCAATTACGTACCAAACCAAAAGCGCCAATTCACCCCGCGATTTCTTTTGCCGAACAGTTTTGGATAGATATGCAAGCAAGCCTGGAATAGCAGGAGAGCATAAGGAATGCTGAAATTAACTTACACCGAAAGCAGTTTTGATTTGGAACGTCTCACTCTGTCGCTAGAAGAATGGGTAGCGCAACGAGTGATTTTGGCCCTGCGAGTTGGGCAAAGTTTGTGCATTGAACCCAGTACCGCTTCCTTTTTGCTCCCTGTTGATTTGCCAGGAGTAGAAGTGCTTAAGTCCGAGGTAAAAAGAGATGACAGAGAAATCATTGCCCTCTGTGCCTCCGATACCCAATATATGGAAGTCACTCTGCAAGGTTCTTGGCTATCAGATAGTTCTAAGGATGCTGTAGGTGTGTTTTTCACCACTATGAGCGATCGCGCTGAGTTCTTTTTGCACAAACTTTGGCAAGAAGCTCAAGCTTGTGCTTCTGTCATAAGCGAATAAACGATTTTGGATTTTGGATTTTAGATTTTAGATTTGTCCTGGCATTGAAATTCGGGGGCAACTTTTGAAGACAGTGCAAGAACAGACCTTTTGGATTTTGGATTATTCAATTCCAAAATCCAAAATTTAAAATCTAAAATTCGGTGAGTAAAATTTCTCACCCTTTATTGCGCCATTTGCAGCAATTCGGGAATTGTCACAAATCGATAGCCTTGCTGTTTAAGTCCAGTGATAATTTGTGGCAAAGCTTCTACAGTTCTGTAGCGATCGCCACCACCATCATGCATTAAAACAATAGAACCTGGTTTCGCGCCTTTCAAGACATTATTTACAAATGCTTGCGGTTTGGCGTGAGGGTCAGTATCAGCTGAAGTTAGCGACCACATAATTACAGCATCTTTCTGGCTTTTCGCATAAGCGGCTAGTCCGTTATTTAAAAAGCCTCCAGGAGGACGAAACAGAGCAGTTTTCACTCCTGTAGTTTTGTATATCAGGTCAGATGTGCGATCGATTTCACTCTTAGCTGTGGCTTCATCCATTCGCCGATACCAATGATGCCAAGTATGGTTGCCAATGGCGTGTCCCTCGGCTACCTCTTGCTTTGCGAGGTCAGGGTTTGCTTGTAAGGCTTGTCCTACCCAAAAGAATGTTGCTTTAACATCATTTTGCTTGAGGATATCTAGCATTTGTAGAGTTGTCTTTGGCCAAGGCCCATCATCAATGCTCAGAGCAATAACCTTTTCGTTGCTGCTGAGTTGAACCTTATAAACTGTTTTTCCTTGAAATTTAGCTGGGACTGTAAATGTAGGGTTTTCTACTTTAGCTGATGGCGGTAGTTGATCTTTTGCTGGCTCTTGAACTTGTGCAGTATGGCTTTTGCTTAAAGGCTTGTTCAACCCCAATTGTGGAGAAGTGCGTGGAGCAATACTACAAGCTGTAATACTAGAGGCGATCGCGACAAAACTAATTATCTTTTGTCGGTTGAGGTAGTTGTCTATCACGTCAGGCTTTTAAAAAACTCACCCAATCATAAGCTGTAGTTTGAGTTGTAAGAGGTATGAGCAAGTTCAAATCTAAGTGCAGAAGCTTTTTTAGACAATTTCAAAAAAACTTTCTAAAACCCCTTGACACCTCTTGTAGTATTATGTAGTATATTTGTAGTGAGGCGAAAGACAAAGCTTCTCAAGGGTCAAAGTTATGTTCTACATACAACTCAAACAGAGGTGCTGGAATAAACCAGAGCCTCCAGTCAAGAAAGCCACTTCTACTTGTAAACCATCTGAAGTAGAGGCAATCAACCAAAAAAGTTTTAAGTTTGCACTCAGCAAAACCACAGAATACATCCGTAATACACAACAGGCTTGCTACCTAGAATTTCGGTTGTTTTCCTAATAGTTTCTAACAGTAAAAAGTAAACTTTCTGAACCTTGAAAACTAAATAAGAAATGGGCAAGTTCACCAAAATTCTGTGCTTAAAAACCTAAAAGTTTAGGCACAGATTCAAAAAATCGGGGTGTAGCTCAACTGGCTAGTACCGCAAGGCGGAATTCGTAATTCGTAATTCGTAATTCGTAATTAACTGTTCGCAAGGGTTTCAGACATTCCAAATGGTAGGTTTATTTCCGCCGTGACGTACTAGAGCATTCCGTTGTCTGCGGAAATGTTGCGGGTAACCTGCGGGAAGCCGCTTTGCGTCTACAAATCCCGTCACCCTGGTTGTAGTTCTGTAGGCGAATAGTTTAAGCCGTCAGCTTACGGCAGTCGCTACAACGGAGAGAACCTCCGCAACTCGCTGCCTCCTCAAGCTGAAGATTGCGAGTGCGAATCTCGTCGGGACTTCCAAATGGCTGAGTAGCCAAGTGGTCGAAGGCGTTGGTCTGCAAAACCGACATCGTGAGTTCAAATCTCACCTCAGCCTTTGGTGCGATCGCAGTGTAGCTTAATGGTAAAGCCCCTGGCTCATAACCTGGTATATGCGGGTTCAAGTCCCGCCACTGCCACCAAATGCAGGGATGGTGTAACGGCAACACCTCGTGACTCCAAATCCGATGTTCTAGGTTCAAATCCTAGTCCCTGTGTCAGACAATTTTGGATTTTAGATTGCCGATAGCGTAGCGTTAGCGAGTCCGCGAACGTCTTTTAGATTAAATTTTTTAATCCAAAATCTAAAATTTAAAATCTAAAATTCAGCAAATTATGCCCTCGTGGACGAATGGTTAAGTCAGTGTTCTTTCAAAGCACAGATGCGAGTTCAATTCTCGTCGAGGGAATGATTTATGGGTCGGTGGCCGAGTCTGGCTGAAGGCGACAGTCTGTAAAACTGTTCTTTTTTGCACGCAGGTTCAAATCCTGCTCGACCCACTATGGAGAGGTGGCTGAGTGGCTAAAAGCGTCCTCCTGCTAAGAGGAAACGGGTAGTTAATACCCGTCGCAGGTTCAAATCCTGTTCTCTCCGTTTTGAGAGTGTGGTGTAACTGGATAACATCTCAGTCTACGAAACTGAGGACTTGAGGGTTCAAATCCCTCCACTCTCGTTACATAATCTCTTCTTTTATCCCTCGGTAGCTCAGTTGGTAGTTAGCGCCTGTCTGAAGAACAGGAGGTCGTCGGTTCGATTCCGACCTGGGGGGCTTCGTTGCCTCATAGCTCAATGGCAGAGCAAGCGGCTGTTAACCGCGCGGTTGTAGGTTCGAGTCCTACTGAGGCAGCCAATCATAATTCGTAATTACTAATTCGTAATTCGTAATTAAATAGCGGTTGATACCCAGGTTTCTATAAACGGCTTGTATCTTAGTCGGAGTTTAAATCCCTGTCACAAAACATAATTACGAATTACGAATTACGAACTACGAATTATTTAATGCCGGGTGGACGAATTGGTAAGTCGCATCGCTCTGAACGATGAGGTTGCAGGTTCAAACCCTGCCCTGGCAATACAGCCCTGTGGTGTAATTGGCAACATAGCGCCCTTTGAAGGCGAAGATTCCAGGTTCGACCCCTGGCGGGGCTGCCAAACTCTGCTCTTGTAGCCCAATTGGAAGAGGCTGCTGTCTCAAAAACGGTATGTTGTGGGTTCAATTCCCACCAAGAGTACCAAAACTTGCTCCTGTAGCCCAATTGGAAGAGGTGACAGACTTAAAATCTGTTTGGTTGTGGGTTCGACTCCCACCAGGAGTACCAATACTAATTCTTAATTCGTAATTCGTAATTCGTAATTAAGAAAGTCAGATTTAATCTAGGTTTGAATTTGTTGCCGGATTTTAGAGAATTGGTACAAACTCCCGTGGCGGAATGGAAGACGCACGCTTACCAAGGATCTTGTTTTTTACAGGTTCAAGTCCTGTCGAGAGTACCAAAATATCTGGGTGTGGCGCAGATGGGAGCGCGGGAGTTTTGGGAACTCCAGGTCGCAGGTTCAATCCCTGCCACTCAGACTTTGCCCTTGTAGCCCAACGGAAGAGGCGCTTCGCTTAGAACGAAGAGGTTGCTGGTTCAAATCCAGTCAGGGGTATTGGTGAATATGCGGGGATAGAGCAACGGTGGCTCGTCAGGCTCATAACCTGAACATCGGCAGGTTCGACTCCTGCCCCCGTCACCAAAATTTAGGCTGGTGTAGCTCAATTGGCAGAGCAACTGACTTGTAATCAGTAGGTTGCAGGTTCAATTCCTGTTACCAGCTTGATGCGAGTGTGATGTAATCGGTAGCATCTGAGTACGCCATACTCAGTGCGTGGGTTCAAGTCCCACCACTCGCTTGCGTAGTCCTGTAACTCAATTGGTAGAGTGTCTTCCTTACAAGAAGAATGTTGCGGGTTCGATTCCTGCCAGGATTACCAAATATTGGGAGTGTAGCTCAATGGAATAGAGCTTCGAGCTTCTACCTCGAAAGTTGTGGGTTCAAGTCCTACCACTCCCGCCTAAAAATGTCTTTAATTTTGAATTTTGAATTGTTATGGGGTCATAGCTCAAATGGCTAGAGCGCCTGCCTTGCAAGCAGGAGGTTATGGGTTCAATTCCCATTGATTCCACTGATGGTATCTGAGGCCAAAGTGGTCGAGGCGCTGGTTTGTGGAACCAGTCATAGCGGGTTCAAGTCCCGTCAGATACCCTTGAATGGAAGATGCCGCTGAATGGACGGCAACTGGTCTTGAAAACCAGGGTATGGGCAACTGTAGGGGTACCCTACGGGAAGCAAGCTACGATTCCTCCATCTTCCACTTATCCACCTGAAGCCGAAAAGTGAGGCGCTGTGCTGATAACACAGAAATAGGAGGGGCAGTACCTCCCAGGTGGATTTATATCTAGTGTTGGTGTAAGGCTTGCGATGTCAAAAATATACGATCGCACCGACTCATTTCGTGACATCTCCCACCACTGAACGGAGTACCGTTTCAGTGGGGG
The DNA here is from genome assembly GCF_017115105.1 of Nostoc sp. NMS2. Classification (GTDB taxonomy): domain Bacteria; phylum Cyanobacteriota; class Cyanobacteriia; order Cyanobacteriales; family Nostocaceae; genus Nostoc. Next base: position 12 of record NZ_JABXKH010000130.1, on the reverse strand, counting down.
CTTCCAAGACAA
>NZ_JABXKH010000036.1 GCF_017115105.1 Nostoc sp. NMS2 | reverse complement strand
TTTACGGACTATAGCCTAGCCACATAAAGCCTTTGATCGTTTTCGGAGATGTCTATTACATTTGCTGACATTAGTTTTCCTATTAGGCTGAAGCTTGCATGAGAACTTCACCTGCACCAAACGAATTATAGGGTGTAGGCAAATCATAGGTTTTAAACGGTTCTAGAGGCAAAATATCTTCGTTAGTATCCAATTATTCCGCCAAAATGCGGATTAGCTTAATTTTTTCTGATACAGACAGTTTGCGGACAGCAGGAAGTAGCTCAGTGAGTGTCATGTTTCGCACTCCATTTCTCCAACTAGGCTCACTTACAGCTTACTGGATCGGTCATACACTTGACTTAAGTGCTTCCTATCAGCGTAAGTATAGTCTGTCTAAAAAACTAACTATTAATACTATTTCTTTCTTTGCGGTACACGGTACACTGCGGTAAGCTACTGGTGCGTCTACACTATTTGTATAATTTAATATAGTTTAATGTTGGATTGGCATGACTTGAATGAAGTCACTGCGAACCCATCCATCAGCGCCTGAGATTGGGAACTTGATTTGATACCAAATATAGCTATCTTGACCGTGAACAGAATTTATAATCGTGACTTTATCACCAACTAATCCATAGTGACGGCTCTTAAAATTTATACCTGCTCCAGTACGCACGTTAATTTGAGCTTCAGAATGTTTAGCAACAAGAACCCCTTCTTCAGATGTTTGTGAAAAAGTAGTCGAAGTCAGGGATGATTCAGAAGTCGCTGGAGAAGTATTAAGAGAAACCCCATCTTCTGCTTTGTACCGCACCACTAACGAATCTTTAAGGATAATTGACCCATCTGTATCTTGAACATCAGCCCTAATGACTGTTTCATTACTGTTAGGCTCTATGCTGAACTGGCTTGGTGTTGTTGAATAATCAATCCATGTTTGATTTGCATTTCCTAAGCAGTTATTCAACTCTCTGACTTTATCAGTCCATGTTTTTGTAGATAAATCAAACACAGTCTGCCATTCTTGTCTCGCTGTACTCTCAAGTGCTTCTACACCACATTTCCAATCACGAGTATAATTAACAACGATCAACTTTTCACTTTTCTCAACTCTCCCAGCAGTTTCATAGGAGAAATCAAGTCCTTTTTTTTGCACCAAAGCCCCAATACTACTTTCTTTAGATTTAGGTAAAGGTGTCTCTGTTTCTAACTTTGTTGGAGAATTTAATTTTGGCGGTTGATTTAAAGCAGAGATGGGAGAAGTAGGTTCTGGTGTTGCTTGCTGTGTTACATATTGAGGCGATTGTAAATGTACCTTATGTGAACTAATTAGCACAATGCCAATAAAAACGATACTAATCCGCTTCCACAAATTTAACTGCAAACCTGCTTTTGCTGCCAATTTATTTGTGGAAGGTAGTAAAAGTACTCCCCAAGATAAAAAAACTAATCCTGTAATGAGTTGCTGAAAAAGTCCAAATGCTCCAATTATAAGAAAAAACCATCCAAAAAAGCGACGAACTATTTTCATTATGTTGTTTAAATACTATGTATTTGTATCAAGTTCAGTATTCCCAATCTGCAAATTAAAAGCTACATATACAAAACCTTAGATCACGATTCTTTGTGATCGCTTTACGCAAAAATAGTTGCGTAGGCGTAGCCCATCGTATACATCGCTCTTGCACCACTACGACAAAAACACTAAAGTTAGTTTACAGACTTAGTTTAATCTTATGGAAACTGTAAATATTCATCAAGCTAAAACGAATCTCTCAAAGCTGTTGTCGCGCGTAGAACTTGGAGAAGAAATCATTATTTCCAACCGAGGCATTCCGATCGCTAAGTTAATTCCGTTTCGCTCCTCATCAAATCGACTCAATAGTTTAGGACAAGATAAAGGGCGTTTTGTAGTACCAGATGATTTCAATGCCCCTTTACCAGAAGAAATTTTGGCAGCATTTGAGGGCGGTGCGGAGTGAAACTCTTGCTAGATACACAGTGCTGGTTATGGTGGTTTACCCAACCAGAGCTTTTGAATGAAGCAGCAATCGCCCATATTGCCGATGAAACCAATGAATTATGGCTCTCAGTTGCCAGCATTTGGGAAATGGGGATAAAAGTTGCGATCGGCAAGTTACCACTGGCAGACCCCCTAGACAGTTATATTTCTAGTCGGATGATGGTATTAGCAATGCGATCGCTAGAAATTACAGCTTCTCATGCTTTACAAGCGGCTGCGTTACCTTTGCATCACCGAGATCCTTTTGACAGAATGTTGATTGCACAGGCTCAGATAGAAGAAATGACGCTTGTGAGTGCCGATTCAATGTTCAATCAGTACGACATTTCCCTACTTTGGGCAACCAAATCGTGAGATTTTAACATTTGATTTCTGGTTAAGTGTTAAACCTCATCGCCACTCCAGCATTTCTTCAATCGTCAAACCAATATCACTCGCAATCTGCCGTAGCAACCTTGGTGAGATGTCACGCCCTTTGTGAAATGGGACTGTTGTTCCTCGTCCATCTTCGTGTCGAAACTGTTTGTGTGAGCCTTTCTGACGTACCTCTACAAACCCAAAGCTCTCCAATATTCGTACAACTTCTTGGGGTTTCAGAACAGGAATATTACTCATGGTCTACTGAACCACAATCTGTTGTATACCTACAAACTCTGTCTCGAATACCAGATCCTCATCCTCTAGAAGCATTTCAATAACTTCACGCAAATTTTCCTGCAATTCATCCAAGGTTTCACCTTGAGAATGCGCTCCAGGAAAACCAGGGACATAGCCAACATAGAACTTAGTATCAGGATCTCTTTCAATGATCGCAGTAAAAGTTTTCATATCACAATCATCGACAACGCTCACTTACAGCTTACTGGATTAGTCATCTATCTAAGCGTAGGCATAACCCGTCGTAGACATCGCCTCACAGATTATATTTATTGCTCAGATTTTGGTTCAATCTCAAATTCCAGTTTGGAACGGTAGAAACACACATCAAACTCTAGAAAAAAGTTTGTCTGCCCAAGGATTAAGGGTACATTCGCTTTTCTTACCCAAGCAAATACCAGTTGAACTGCCGCGAAGTCACTGATCTCAACGTTCGCCAAGAATGGCATTGCTGGCAGATTGCTCAGGTTGCCTGCTAATTGAATAATCGCCCTATTATCATCCCAAACCCCACCTAACTCAATACCAATTTCATAGGGTAGAACATTTACAGTTGCACCACTGTCCACCAGTCCAAGAGCTTCAACTGTTCTATCACCTAGACAAAGACGCAGTGGAATCCGTGGCAAACTGTCAAACTCATTTTGAGAAGTATCAATAGTCGAGTATTTGAATCGCATCTGGTCACATTTGATCTGTCTGTTTCAATGCCTGCATAAGAACTTCACCTGCACCAAATGAATTATAAGGTGTAGGCAAATCATAGGTTTTAAATGGTTCTAGAGGCGAAATATCTTCGTTAGTATCCAATTCTTCTGCCAAAATGCGGATTAGCTTAAGTTTTTCTGATACAGACAGTTTGCGGACAGCAGGAAGTAGCTCACTGAGTGTCATGTTTCGCGCTCCATTTATCTAACGAGGCTCACTTACAGCTTACTGGATTAGTCATCTACCTGAGCGATCGCCCAAAAGATAAATTTGGGGAAAATGAGGGAGAAATAACCTATTCCCAATGCCATATTCCCAATACCTGATATTTAAAACTCGTAGCGTACCACACTAAAACATATAGAAACAGTGCGTTAGGCTTACGTTAATGCACTTGCATAAAACAGCAATTTACACGGTAAGCTTGTGTCTGATTTAGCGCTACATAATTATCTTCCTCGCGTTCCCGATGCAGCATTGCAAGAATACATAGAATGGTGTGTTTTAGAACAGGCAAAAGCCGCAGAATGTAACTTTACTCCAGATAGAAGTAAGTTAGATAATTTGCCACCAGCAGATTACGTCCCGAAACTTGTCGAGCAGTTCATGAAAGTTAAACCAGACCCAATTAAAGCTGGTTTGGTAGCTGCGATCGCAGGCAAGGAAGCTGACAAACATAGTTTATCTGGTTTAGCGATCGCGGCTGATTTTGTATCTCTTTATATCAAGTATTTAATTCCTAAAGAGGGAAGTACTAGAGAACAGGCTGAAGAGATATTAACTAAAGTATCACAAGATCAGTATGATAAACTGACTGAACTTGCCAAGAAACATGGTGTAGAGTTCTAGTTTCCTGCTGATAAATTATTTTTCAGAGGCTTTGTCTGTCCCATTAGTCAGAGCCTCGTATTTTGCAGATTATGGTAAAAACTCGAAATAATCAGTTTTATTTTATAATTTAGTAAACATATTATTAGTTTATAATTATATGGACAGAATCGTAGTTAACTCTCACATTCATTTCGGTAAACCTTGCATCGCAGGAACACGCGTCACTGTACAAAGCATTCTTGAATTGCTCAATGACGGACTTTCATTTGAAGAAATTATCCGAGACTACTATCCAGACCTACAAATTGAAGATATTCGTGCTTGCTTAGGATACGCGATCGCTCTAGTGGCAGCTGAAGACATTCGCCTAGTATCTATTTGAGCATGAGATTCTTACTGGATCAAGAGTTGCTCAGATTGGTCTTTCGCAAGCAAGTGATGAAGAAATACTTATAGCGTTTCTCAGTCTGGTTAAGTACAGTAACAAGAATGGGTAAACCAATTATAGCGTTTCCTAGTCTGCTGAGGTACAAATCTCTGCGTACCTTTGCGCTTTACTTTGCGTCCCTTTGCGTTTCAAAATATTATCTGTACCTCACTTAACTGGGAATTGCTATATAAAAGTTTAAAGTGTATTAAAAGTGAAGTTATAGTTCAATGGATAAACTAAGTAACTACAGAAATATTATTAAAAATATTCTCATAGAATATGACGGCCTTTGCAATAGCTCACCTGATAATGACGTAGAGAGCCTTTTAGCACTAGATGATGAACGCGAGCAATATTTATGGTTTCAGATTGGCTGGCAAAAAAATCGCTGAATTAAAGGTATTACTGTACATATTCGGATTAAAAATCACAAAATTTGGATCAAAGAAGATTGGACTGAAGAAGGTATTGCCACCGAATTATTAAACACCGGGGTTCCTCAAAGTGATATTGTATTAGCTTTTCATCCTCCCAGCGATCGCGCTTTGACTGAATTTGCAACCGCTTAAACAATTAAATCTTATTCTATGCTAACTATTATTGGTTGCGGTAATCTCAATCGCAGTGACGACGCAGTAGGCGTAATCATTGCTAAACGCTTACAAAAATATCTAGCTGAAAACCCTCACCCTCATGTGCGAGTTTATGACTGTGGCACCGCAGGGATGGAAGTAATGTTTCAAGCTAGAGGTAGTAAAGAATTAATAATTATTGATGCAAGTTCAACAGGTTCTGAACCGGGTGCTGTGTTTAAAGTTCCAGGAAAAGAACTAGAAGCTTTACCAGAACCTAGTTATAACTTGCACGATTTTCGCTGGGATAATGCTTTAGCCGCCGGACGGAAAATCTTTCAAAATGATTTTCCCGAAGATGTCACAGTTTATTTAATTGAGGCGGCAAATCTTAGTTTGGGACTAGAGTTAAGTCCTGCTATTAAACATTCTGCTGATTTAGTTTTTGAAGAGGTAGCTGCACTTATCAGCCAGAATATTAACTAATCCAAAATCCAAAACTTGTACTGAGCTAAGTCGAAGTATCTAAAATCCAAAATCGAATCACGCCCAATCCCGATAAACAGAAAGTTCATCTACCCTCATTTCAAAAGCTACACCTTGACTCTCTGGCGGGCAAACACGGATTTTAGCACTGCTAACAATTCCATGTAATAATGTCCCCATTGGCACAATTTTTTGCAGAACCCGCCAATTAGTAACTTGATCGGGACATTCAATTACCAATGTTAGAGCATTGGCATGGGTTGTGACATACCACCGACAATTAGATAGCAGATTTTGAATGGTGCGATCGCAAGCTTCATGAAAGTATCTACTAATAGAATCCTCTAGTTGCTGCCGCAATATAATATCTGCCGATGTCGGTTGCTTCGGATGCGAATCATCACCATTAAAGTAATACATATTTCTTGTCATCTCTCTTTACTTCCTGCTTATATTCCAATCACCATTCCATAAAGTACATCTTTATTTGTTTCTAATAATTCCTGGGTTTCATCATCATAATAAGCACCTATTCCACTACACTGAATTCCCAAATAATTACTAGTTAAATAAAGTCTCTGTCCGAGAAAACCAGCTATTTGCATAGCAGTTTGATAATTTAAATAATCTGACACAAAAAATAAAGTTACAGCGCTATCTTTAGCAATAGCCTGATTAATACATAAGTAACCTGTCTTCTCACTAAAATTACCCGTCTTAACCAGATACGTACCTTTATATAACCCAGGTGTCATTCCCTCTACTCGATGCACCACTGAATAAATTTCTATTTCCTCATAGTTTTCTGTCGGTATTAACTGCTGAAGTTGCTGCACTATATATAAATAACCTTCTTGAGAAATAGACTCTTTCCGGAAACGTCTAATAGAACGTCTATCCCAAACTGTTTGATAAAATTTATCCTTGTCAAAGTCAAATATAGGATACTCTAATTGCTGCTGGTGACTTTTTTGTAGAATAGTTGCTTGATAGCCATCTTCAATAAATTGATTGAATTCAAAATAGTCAGTACCAGAGACAAAAGGAACTTTCAGCCTTAAGCGTCTAATTTTATTCTCTTGTAATTCTCCTGACACTGCACAAGCAGTAATAAACTCTTTATTCTCAAATCCCAAGTCTGAATTGAGAGTGAATTTATCAAAGTCAAAAATTAGTTGTATATCTCGGTTGTGGAGAAAAGCTGAAGCTGCAACTGCACCTAAATGGTGTCCGCTATCTAAAAAGCAATACCTTATGCTTCTATTTTGATATTTCCAGCTAGACCTATAATAAACACAACTAATTAAAAAGATGAATCCGTTGATACTTTTACCCGGTATAATATAACTCTCTAACCCATCATCAATTAATTCATAGATGAGTGTTAGACAATTATTCTCAACTTCTAGATGATATATACCATCTACCATTCCCTCAACACCGCGAACCTGTACGTAAACTTCCGTGGGGTACAAAGCGCCTGCTGATGGATTTACCCGCAGTTTATAAGGGCCATCTTTATACACCTTTTCCAGGGTTATCGCACTGGTTAAGGATATAAAAGAATGAACAGGATTATTGAGATTTAATTTCACTCTCCGATAAAACTTGGGATAAACTTTAAATGCAGATGGCTGTGTTGAGGCATCTACATAATTTGGATCAATTTGTACCGATAAGTAAGAATGCTTGGTAGCGTCATGATAAGCTTTGCCCGATATCTGACTTGATGGCATTTTTAAGTATCCTTAAAACTTCTACATTGCTAGCAAAATCTATCGCTTTATAGTCGTCTAAGTTTTTTAAATATAAATTAGGTTGATGCTGTAAAAGTAACTTGACTACTTCTGTTTTTCCTGCCGAAGCTGCATACATTAAAACAGTTGCACCGTTATCATTTTGGTTGTCAATATTAATATTGTGAGCAAGCAGTAAATTAATTAACTCGTAGTGATTACCAAAACAAGCAAACCACAAAGCATTGTTGCAATCGCTATTTCGAGCATTGATATCCACACCTGCATCAATCAGTTCTTTGACAACTGCATAAACTCCTTCTCTAGTAGCTTTCATCAAAGCTGTATCGCCATTTTCTCCTGGCTGATTTAAGTCCCCAGGATTATAGCCTTTTGCTATTAGCCATTGGGTTGTTATTTCACTTAACTCTTGTCTGTTTAATTGACTCATGATTATTCTTTCAACCTCACACGACTAAGTATTTTCTAAGCAATTTTATGCTTGGAAAACTTAATGGTGGGCATTACCCACCATTATTTTAAAATACTATACGAGTAGCTAAAGTCTAGTAGTTTACCAAAGCAACTTTGCTAGGTATTCAAAAGTTTGGTAAAACGAAAAAATCTTTCCCCACTCCCTACTCCCCGCCCTCATCTAGCAATTTTGGGTTGCTTGAGTATTAAGTTAACTAGCAACAATTTAGCTTAGTTATATATTATCACTCTGATAAGTTTGAATTATGAATCATTTATAAAGATCCATAGATATATCTAAGATGAATATTGAAATACAATTAAAATGCAGTATTTCTTACAATGTTGTTTCAAAATTTAGACTAATAGCAGATAGACTTTTTGCGTAAATAGTACGCTGTTGCGTAAGAGGTTGTTTGAAAAGTTGTTGGCTGTATCTTTGCACTTATTGATCCCCCCTAACCCCCCTTTAAAAGGGGGAAACCCGGAGTCAAAGTCCCCCAATTTATCGGGGGATTTAGGGGGATCTAAACGTTTTGCTACCGAGAAGAGACTTTTCAAACATCCTCTAAGTTTGCCTAGCTTTAATAATGGTCTTAAGCCCATTGTCTTGCTCAAATTTAATGTCACGTTTATATTTAAAATTGTGTTTTATTAAACACAGATATTACGCTGAGATTTACTTTGATACCCCTGAAACTTATTAAGAAATCTCAAATAATTTCCTTTTTCAAGCCAAATTTGCTAGCTTGTTTAAGTATAAACAAGTAAAACACAGACTAAACATGGAAATTAGCGCTCGTAATTCTCTCAAAGGTACTGTAAGAAAAGTTGTACCTGGTACAGTTAATACTGAGGTAACTTTAGAAATTGCACCAGGAGTAGAGTTAGTTTCAATAATCACAAAATCATCAGCAGAAAAGCTGGGACTTGCAGAAGGCAAGCAGGCTTATGCCGTGATTAAATCATCAGATGTGATAGTTGCTGTTGAGTAAAAATAGGCAAGTTGCCTTTTATTACAAGTGGCTCTATCTCTAATATCAAATTGCATTCATGTCTATAAAAGGACTTACGTAAAATGGGAATGTAGGGGCAATTCATGAATTGACCCTACATTGCTCTATGCATAAGTCGCAATCTTAATTACAAAGTGTTTTTTTATCAAGAAAATATAATAATATTAATTAATTCAATTATCAATAATGCGGACATAAATAGCCTGGATACTTTCTGTATTTAGTGCTAAAGATGTGTTTTCTATTTTAATAAGGAATGATGGAAAGTTTTGTTCTAAAGTAATAGCGGTTCCTGGTGTTACCCCTATTGATATCAGTTTGTTTAAGATTGTTTCATCCTGACTTTTACAGAAAGTGACGATTCCTCTCTCTCCTGTTCTCAATAATTCTAATGAACAGCCAGTTACACTAAAGGGGGTAAACATTTGAATTATAAATTAGGAATTGTGAAGGGAAGAATGAAGTATATTTTCATCCTTCATCCTTCTGTTTTATTTGGTTGTTGTCTTTAGCAACCAAGGTAATACTTTATACGAGATACGCTTCTTGATGTGTTTTAATTGTGCAATTAGAACGAGGATAAGTTACACAAAGTAGAGCGTATCCTTTAGAAACCTGATCGTCATCTAGAAAGTTTTGATCTTCTTGATTAACTTCGCCTTCAACAACCTTACCTACACAGCTAGAGCAAGAGCCTGCATGACATGAAAAGGGCAATTCAATACCATTTTCTTCTGCTGCTTCTAAGATGGTAGTTTCTTCATCAACTTCAATTGTGGTGTCGATGTCTTCTTTTTTGTTGATTAATCTAACTTGGTAGGAAGCCATTTTCCGATTCTCCTCAAACGTTATACAGTTGGTTTAATTTCCGAAGTTTTTGAGCAACCTATCCTACTTTTTGCTCCCCTTCTTCTTACAGAGATGCTAAGTTTAGTCGGCTTCTCTATAGGGGTAAGGAATGCAACGCGAACGAGAAGCTACCTCAAGGCAAGGCGATAAGCCTGCGGCATGGCTTCGCTTACCGCATCTATAGAAAGCCTCTACAATCAGACTTGGCGCTAACGGAATGATGTTAGCTGCAAGGTACACCAGTAGGCGTACCGTCGTCTGTTTTGAAGGACTTTCCACAACCGCAGGTATCAGTTGCATTGGGGTTGATGAATTTAAAACCGCTTTCCATCACTCCCTCAACGAAGTCAACGATAACTCCGTCTAATAAGGGCGCACTTTTGGCATCAACGTAAACTACTACTTTGCCTTGGTGACTTACCAAATCATCTGGTTGAGGCTTGCTGGTGATATCGATCGCATATTCATAGCCACTGCAACCACCATCTTTTACCGAGATGCGAACACCTTTAGTTGCGCCATTAGCGTCGGGTGCTGAACCTTTGAGGAATGCTCGCAGATGAAATTCTGCTTTTTCTGATAAAATAACGGCCATCAGTTCTCCTGATTTGTAGCGATTAGTTGTTCTGATTTCAGGTGGGGTTGTCCTTTGTCTTTTGCCAATGACTAATGACCAATGACTAATGACTATTTTGTGCAATCCCCGTGGCTTCCATCGAATTGGATTGCGCGTGTCTCCAAGGCGCACTATTGCCGCATACTGGACAAGAGCGATCGCGGTGAGAACGGCGTTTAGCAAATTCCATCCGATTCAAGTCGATTGTCAGCAATTGCGACAATAGAGGCTGACTAAACCCGGTGATCAGCTTGATTGCCTCCAGTGCTGTTAGACAAGCTAGTGTTCCAGAGACAGCGCCTAAAACTGAAAAGCCGCGCTGATCCCACTCAGGCTTTTCTGGAAACAAACAAGATAAACAAGGAGTCACACCAGGAATAATCGTCGTCAGGTAAGCCTCCATCCCATTCATTGCGGCTTCCACCATTGGCTTGCGCGATCGCACACAGGCTTCATTTAACAAATTGCGCTCTGTAAAATTGTGGGCGCAATCAAGAGCCATATCAGCAGATTGCACTAACGAATCTACATTTTCCGGGGTGATATAATCATGAACAATTTCCACTTGGACATCAGGATTAATCGCATCCAGAGTTTCTTTAGCTTTGAATACCCTTGGCTTACCTACCCAATCATCAGTCATGAGAACCTGACGATTCATATCATCTAGCCGCAAGTCACCACCCCGGACTAAGATTAGCCGCCCAACACCTGCTACTGCTAAGTAAAGCGCCGCCGTACCGCCTAATCCCCCCACACCTGTGACCAGAACTGTCGCTGACTTCAAGCGTTTCTGTGCTGTTTCGCCAAAATTTGGAAGCATCATTTGGCGACGATAGCGTTCTAATTCGGTAGGCGTTAGGTTAACCAATTTATACCTCCTAATCAGAAGTGATTTCTGTCAGTGTGACTACATTTTTCGGCTTGTCGTTAAACACTTTGAACAGCTTTTGTTCATAAGCTGTCGATTCGATAAATAGCTGATAAGCTTTTTGCAAAGCCAAAGAATATTGATTGAGTTTCTCTTCTTGACTCAAGTCAGGAGAATTATCATCAATTTCCTGCATATATTGAGAAAACTTTTTCAGAATATGTAGACGATGTATATTTACAACTTCTAAGTCGTAGGACATATTAAAGAATTGAAAAAATTCTTCTGCATCTACGAGCTTCTTGAATTCATCAATAGTTCCAGTCATTTAGCACTCTCCAATTGTTTCAGATGTTGCTTCAATTCATCTAACTGGCGATAGATTTCATAAGTTGCGGCGGCAACATCCATAAGTTGTTTGTAATCTGTTGGCAGGCCTTCAGCTAAATCATGCAGATCCATCTTCATTTGACCTGCTTTACTATTGAGCCGTCTGATTTGTCCTTGTAGTTCCTCAATTGTCATTTGTCATTTGTCCTTTGTCCGTTGTCATTAGTCATTTGTCTTTTACTAATGACCAATGACCAATGACTAATTAAATTTTGCCAACTTCAGGAAAGCGTTTCGCCAAATCAAGACCTTTTTTGACGTAGTTTTCTCCCTCTTCTGCTAATTTCTCTACTGAGTCAAAGCCAAAGCGATGAGCATCTCGCAAGGTTTTCACAGCTAGCAAAAGACGGCCAGAAAAAACTAGCGCCCAGCCAAATCCTTCATGACTTAAATCAACCACAACCTGAGATATCAAACCTGTTTCTTGTTCAATCCCAGCAGCTACAGCCCGAAAAAATGCCATAATTCGTGCTTGTGTGATCGGATCAACTTCGCCCTCAACGGAAATTTCCCGTTTCTTTTGTTTGGTGACGATAAAGGGTTTGAGAATTAACTCATCCGACCAACTACGATAAACTCCATAACTGTCTTGACCACGGATTTGTTTAATTAATACCTTAAGAAAAGGTGAGTTCAAGACTTCAGTTGTAGCAGTTCCGTTAACACTATTATTTGTGGTCATACTGTTGCTTCGTCTTCAATTTCATCAGCAAAGTTTGTGGTTTTTGGCTGTAAAGCTTTACGCAACCAAGGTGGAGGATTACCTTTGAGGGTTTTCACTAGCTTATTTAGCACTTCACTAATTTCTTCTTCTTCCGATCGCGCCTTCACTGGGGTGACACCTTTCTTGATTAACCGAGCGGCGGCGCTACCACCAATTGCTGTGACGTAAACAATCGTACAGTCAACGATCGCATCAAGTTTTGGGGTGATTTTGTCTTCGTTACCGTCTTCTTTGAGTTCGCCTTCAAAGGTGAGGGTTTCTACGAAGTGATATCCCTCATCGGAAATTTCATAAACATCAATCATTTTTGCCCATCCGAAGTGGGCGTTAATATGAACTCGGTCACTTGTAGTGAAGGCTATTTTCATCGTTATTCTCCTCTCTAAAGTTTTGAATTTTGAATTGGGAAGAAGGAATTCAGGAGTCAGAAGTCAGAATTCAGGAGTAATTAGAGTTCGACTGGCAGAATTAAATCTGCATATTTATACCAATTCTGTTTGGAGATGCGCCAAAGTATATGAGAAACGAACCGCGTTCGCGTAGCGTCTCGTTAGAGAAGGGCGCAAAGGACACAAAGAAAGAAAGTTTGGCGTCCCTTCACAAACAATTGGTATTAGTGGTTTTTCCTACGGAAACGCCAAGGAGAAACAAATAATCAGTGGTAGGTTTTACTCTTTCTAAAACGCATTCTGAATTCTGAATTCTGACTCCTGAATTCTTGAAGAAGAATTCAAAACTCTGCGCTCACAATTCCGAACTCTTGGAACTGTTTAACTCTCGCTTCTTCTGCCTCTAAAAATAGGTTGCCGATGCCAAACACAATCTCCATCGTGCCTCGATAGCCAACTTTGGTAAATTGACCATTACCTAAGCGGTCATAAATGGGCAATCCTAGACGATAAAGAGGAATCGAAAGGCGTTTTGCGATCGCACCGACATTCGAGTTACCAATCAGCAAATCAGAGCCATCTGCTAAACTCTCAAAGTCTTCTAAATCGCCGATAGTGACACTTTTCACCGGAAGTTTTTCTAAGAGGTGCGATCGCGTGGTTGTCACCACCGCATGAATTTGCGCTCCCATCGATTGCAGAAAATGCACTGTTGACCACAACAAATCTGGTTCCAGCGCTAAGGAAACTCGTTTTGCACCGAAGTAAAAGTGGGTGTCCAGCATCGCATCTTGCAACTGACGACGTTGGCGGCGGTATTTTTCGGGTACGCTGTTACCGCTCAAAATCGCCAATGCTTGGATAAATTCATCTACTGGTTCTAATCCCGTCAGTTCGCCAAACACTTCGTAAGGTGTGCCAAAGCGTTCTTCCAGAATCTTGGCAGCACCGCGCATACTTTCACCCAATGCCAGGGTAAAGGCAGAACTACCGACTTCTCGTAGCTGTTTTAAAGTAGTTCCACTGACTGTAACTGCACTATAACTATCCTCTAAATGTCCATCTAGAGAAGCGCCAAGATCGGGTACAAAGATCGGCACTAATCCAAAGGACGTAACCATCTCTTTGATTTCTTGTACATCCCCAGGTGTGAAAGCAGAACCCGCCAAAATTGTGACTTGTTCAGTTCTGAGTCCACCTGCGCGAGGAATTTCTTGAACTATGCTTTCCACAGCTACAGCAAAGCCATCTTGCAACGCACCTTTAAAATCTGGAGTAGGTGCAAAAACGATCGCTAAATTATTCAATTCGGGATGGCGATCGCGGATTTCCTTCAGAAAACCCTCAATGTCATCGCCTCTAGTTTCAGTCAACCCAGTACTACATAAACCAATAATTTCCGGGTTAGCTTTTTCCACCAGAGTCAGAATTGCTTGCTCTACATTCTCTTCACCACCCAAAATGGTAGTGACTTCTGTCATTGCTGTCGTAGCAAGGGGAATCGCTTCCCGGAAATGCCGCACTAGGACAACTTTGGCGAAAGCAGTACAACCTTGAGAACCGTGGAATAAAGGCATCGTCCCTTTCAATCCCAAAAAGGCTAAGGTTGCACCCAAAGCTTGACTTTGCTTGAGAGGATTAACTGTCAGTGCTTTGTTAGAAACAGTAACGATCGCCATCTAAACTTCCTCCTCTTCTTCCCAAGGAGCGGGTTTGCGTATTTGTTCCCAAATCGGGCTATACAGAGCTTCGTAAAGTTCTCGCGCCATTTCAATCATTCCCACATAACCTGCATAAGGATGGTGGCGTTCTTGGTTGATATCAAGGAAAGGAATTCGAGCTTTTAAAGCGGTGTATTGGTTACGTCCACCAGCAATCAGCATATCTGCGCGAGTATCTTTAACCAGTTGTAGCAATTCCTGAGCGTTGCCTTTCTCTAGCATGATGCCATCGTTGCCAATCAACTTTTTGATTTTGGCTTTATCTTCTTCAGTACTTTTCCGAGTACTGGTAGCAACAACTTCAATGCCTAAGTCCCTAGCAGCCGAGATAATCGACCAACTCTTAACACCGCCTGTATACAACACAACCCGCTTCCCTTTGAGTCGAGCGCGATAAGGAGCCAGTGCCAAATCTAAAGCAGCCGTTTCTTCTGCAATTAGCTTTTCTGTCCGCTCCTGTAAATCAGCGTCGCCTAATTTAGCGGCGATGTTTCGCAGACAGCGATTCATATCATCGATGCCGTAGAAAGACTCTTCAATGTAAGGGATGTTGTAACGCTCCTCCATCTTTCTCGCCATATTCAGCAACGCTCGTGAGCAGATCATGACGTTGAGCTTGGCGCGGTGGGCGTAGCGAATTTCATCGTAGCGAGCATCGCCCGTAATTTTAGACAAAATACGGATGCCTAATTTTTCTAACAGTGGTGTTACTCCCCACATTTCACCGGCGATGTTGTATTCACCGATTAAGTTAATATCATAGGGTGTTGTATGTTCCGGTTCTGCTGTTCCGACAACATATTCCAACAAAGCTTCACCACCGAAACGGTTGCCCAGATTTTTACTGCCAATGAATCCTGGGGCAATGACAGGAACAACAGGAATACCGATTTTCTCAGCCGCCGCTTTGCAGACGGCATCCATATCATCGCCAATTAAGGCTGTAACGCAAGTGGCATAGACAAATACTGCTGCTGGTTGGTAGCGCTCGTGAAGTTCCAAAATTGCTTTGTAGAGTTTCTTTTCGCCACCGAAGATGACATCATTTTCACCCAAGTCAGTGGTAAAGCCCATTTTGTAGAGTTGAGGGCCAGACGACAGACTACCACGACTGCCCCAGGAATTACCAGCACAGGCGATCGGCCCGTGGACTAAATGAGCAGCATCTGCGATCGGCACTAAAGCAATCATTGCACCATCAAAGGCACAGCCCCCTTGAGCCGCGCCGGGTTGTGCCTGTTGAGCGCATGATTTATTTTTCTTTTCCGCTTGTTTGTGCTGATTATGCTCGCATCCTGTCTCAGTCAGCAGCTCGTTGATTTTACCTTGGGTGCTTTTCATCTGTCTTCTCTTAATTGTTAATTGTCCTTTGTCATTTGTCATTTGAATTGACTATTGTACAGACGCGATTAATCGCGTCTCTACCAATGACTAATGACCAATGCCCCATGCCCCATGCCCAATAATTAACAAATGTATTTTGTGACATCCTCTCCACATACATCGGTGAGGTAAGATAGAGCGCGAAAACGCAATCCTACAAATTCGTCATATAAAGGATTGAGTTTACATAGTGGTGGGATATCAATACACTTCCCAAATAATTTAATTTGTCGCTCAAAGGGACAACAACAAGGAATTGTTTGGCAAATTAGATGAGCGAAGCGATTATTTTTAACCTGAATTCCATCTACCACACGGCGCAACGGATTAAGAAGATTGTTGAACCACCCTCGTTTTTTCTGGTTAGGTGGATGGTAATTAGGATGAGTGTGAGTATGTTCGTGAGTGTGATTGATGGTTTCCATCTATATATACCTTGGGTAAATGCTATCAAGAAAAAAGGGGAAATAATTCATAATTACGAATTACGAATTACGAATTACGAATTATTTCCCGCCTTTAATTAACACGTTGTGTTTCCACGCAATTTCTAACGAATCAAGTCGTAAGAAATATCTGTCTTAGAAGGAATGTTGGTGTTGCGATCGATTTCTTCAAACAGGGTGTTTACAGTCCAGTTGAGGAGATTGATCACGCCTTGATAACCAATGGTGGCGTAGCGGTGTAAGTGGTGGCGATCCATGATGGGGTAGCCGATTCTCACGAGGGGAATCTTGGTGTCGCGCCACAGGTACTTACCGTAGGTGTTACCAACTAGGAAATCTACTGGTTCGGTGAACAATAGTGAACGCATGTGCCACAAGTCCTTACCAGGCCAAACAGTTGCATGTTGACCGAAGGGGCTAGAAGCAAGCAATTCTTTAATTTCTGCTTCAAATACTTCGTTGCTGTTGTGAACCAAGATATGCACAGGTTCAGCACCCATTTCTAGCATAAAGCCAACTACGCTGTATACTAAATCTGGTTCGCCGTAGATAGCGAAGCGCTTGCCGTGAATCCATGAGTGGGAGTCAGTCATGGCATCAACTGCACGACCGCGTTCGATTTCCAATTCTTGAGGAATGGGGATACCACTCAATTCGCTGAGTTTCATCAAGAACTCATCAGTACCCTTAATACCCCAAGGACGGGAAATTGAGGTTGGTTGCTTCCACTCTTTTTCGATATACTCGCGGGTTTTGAGGGTGGAGTGTGCTTGCAGAGCGATCGTAGCTTTCGCATTGATTGAATCTGCTGCATCTTCTAACTTTGTACCACCTGGGTACATATCGAATTCACCTGTGTTTGGTGAATCGAGGTAGTCGCTGTTGTCGGCTAGAATTGTGTAGTCAAAGCCGAACAAAGAAGCGATCCGCTTGATTTCGCGGTTGTTGCCTACGTATGTATCAAAACCTGGGATGAAGTTGATCTTACCATTGCTGGTTTCTTTCTTATGACCTGCGGTCAAGTTAGAAAGAATTCCCTTCATCATGTTGTCGTAACCAGTGATGTGGGAACCGACAAAGCTAGGGGTGTGAGCGTAAGGTACTGGGAAATCTTGAGGAACTGAACCAGCTTCCTTGGCGTTGTTGATGAAAGACTGTAAGTCATCACCAATTACTTCTGCCATACAAGTGGTGCAGACAGCGATCATCTTAGGCTTGTAGAGTTGGTAAGAGTTCGCCAACCCGTCAATCATGTTTTGCAGACCACCAAACACGGCTGCATCTTCAGTCATTGAAGAAGATACACCAGAGAATGGTTCTTTGTAGTGACGGGTTAAGTGGGTGCGGAAGTAAGCAACGCAACCTTGAGAACCTTGAACAAAAGGTAGAGTACCTTCAAAACCAACAGCAGCAAAGATTGCTCCTAATGGTTGACAACCTTTAGCAGGGTTAACGGTTAAAGCTTCACGAGCGAAGTTCTTTTCACGATAATCCCAACCCTTCGTCCACTCTGCAACCCGTTGTACTTCTTCGGGTTCGTGACCGTTTTCAAACTGCTTTTTGTTTTCAAATAGCTGTTGGTACTCTGGCTGGTGGAATAACTCGACGTGATCTTGAATTTTTTCTGGATTCTGAGGCATTTCTGGATCTCCAAGGTTACTGAATTCTTGTACTGATTGAAATGGGAGTAGGTAGAGACGCGATTAATCCGGTAGAGACGCGATTAATCGCGTCTCTACAAGGGAGGTGGGAATATGATTCAAAATTCAAAATGCAAAAATCAAAATAAATTTTTAATCTTTCAATTTTGAATTTTGGATTCCTAACTCCCTCCTGGGGTTTTAGCCCCAGGTTATCCTTACTTATCTCTCTCTCCCATTTCCCTAAACCGCAGCCTTAGCCTTAGCTTCAGCCTTCTTAGCCTGAGCTTTTTCATTCCAAGGAGCGCCAATTAATCCCCAGGTTGGGCTGTTGAGTGCCAAGTCCATGTCACGTGCGAAGATGGCAAAGCCGTCATAACCGTGATAAGGGCCGGAGTAATCCTTTTGATGGTTTAATTATTTTCAACAGCTTAATGTTTGCGGTAAGCAATGTCTCTGCTAAACATTGTTTTCTGAGAACACATTTATTTTTAGACTAAATATAGGCTAAAAACACAGCATAATCAGGTTCAGGACTCACGCATCACCTAAATGTTGTCCTGATGCAGGGCGTTGCTAAATCAAGGGATGATTTTTGTAGGGTGGGCATCCTGCCCGCCTGGAAATACAAGGGACGGGCAAGATGCCCATCCCACAAAGCCAGCAAAATCATCCCGCAAATATGCAACACCGCCTGGTGCTTGTGTTCATCTCTGCAATCACAGCAACAAAGAGCGCATGATGAGAACGAAAGTACTACTAGAATTAGAGAAAGTTAATCTGCGTTTGAAGTCTGCAAAGGCTAAGGTAACAATTAGAGAATCAAATGGAAGTCTGCAATTACGGGCGACGTTACCAATTAAGCCGGGAGACAAAGATAGCAATGGTACTGGGAGAAAGCAATACAATCTCAGTTTGAATATTCCCGCTAACTTGGATGGACTCAAGACGGCTGAGGAAGAAGCCTATGAATTAGGTAAGTTAATCGCTCGTAAAACTTTTGAATGGAATGATAAATATTTAGGTAATGAGACAATTAAAAAAGAATTTAAAACTATAGAAGAGTTACTCAAACAATTTGAAGAAGAGTATTTTAAAACTCATAAACGAACTACCAAAAGCGAACACACTTTTTTTTATTACTTTTCCCGAACTAAACGATTTACGAATCCTAAAGATTTGGCAACTGCGGAAAATCTAATAAGTTCAATTGAACAAATCGATAAAGAATGGGCTAAGTATAATGCAGCTAGAGCGATCGCAGCATTTTGTATGACATTTAACATCGAAATCGATTTATCTAAATATTCCAAAATGCCAGAGAATAATTCCAGAAATATACCGACCGATGCAGAAATATCTGAGGGAATTCTCAAGTTTGAAGATTATCAACATAATAGAGGTAATCAAGTTAATCAAAATGTTCAAGATAGCTGGCAACTTTGGCGCTGGACGTATGGAATGTTAGCAGTTTTTGGTTTACGTCCACGGGAACTTTTTATTAATCCCGATCTTGATTGGTGGTTGAGTCAAGAAAATTTAGATTTGACATGGAAAGTTCATAAAGATTGTAAGACTGGGGAGAGAGAAGCATTACCATTATATAGACAATGGATTGAGGATTTTGATTTGAGAAATCCTAAATATTTAGAGATGTTGCGGAGTGCGATCGCTAAAAAAGATAACACTAATCATGCTGAGATAACGGCGTTAACACAACGAGTTAGTTGGTGGTTTCGCAAAATAGGTTTGGATTTTAAACCTTATGATTTACGTCATGCTTGGGCAATTCGGGCGCATATTTTGGGGATACCAATTAAAGCGGCGGCGGATAATTTGGGGCATAGTGTGCAAGTTCATACCCAAACTTATCAGCGTTGGTTTTCGCTAGATATGCGGAAGTTGGCGATTAATCAGGCGTTGAGTAAGAGGAATGAAGTTGAGTTGATTAGGGAAGATAATGCTAAGTTGAGAATGGAGAATGACAAGTTGAGATTGGAGATTGAGAAGTTGAGAATGGAAATGGTTTATAAACAAAGTTAAATTTACTGATAAATCATATAAAATTATCTAAATTTGCTATGATTTATAGATGAAAAAGTATCATTGGCGAATGTTGCCAGCCACACAGCATCTACATACAAAAAAACGAAGTCATACATAGATTATAATTTCATTTCAAGATTACTGCAAAAGCTCAAATTAACCAAGGAGTATAACTTATGCAAATTATCATTGACCTCCCCGATGATATAGCCAACCAATTACAAGTGCAACCCACGAGCATTTCCCGCAGAGTTTTGGAACTCATCGCAGCTGATAATTATCGTCAAGGTCGCATTGGAGCCGCCGAAGTTCACCGAATGCTGAATTTATCTTCTCGATGGGAAACTTATGAATTCCTCAAACGTGAACAAGCTTATTTACCCTACACTGAAGAAGACTTAGAACAAGATGTTCAAGCAATTCGTAATTTACTAGCTACTGAATGATTATTGTCTCTAACACTTCTCCAATCAACTACCTAATTTTGATTGGGCAAATCAACCTTCTACCTGAACTATTTCAGCAAATTATCATTCCTCAAGCAGTTTACACTGAGCTATCTGATAAACTTGCTCCACCACCTGTCCAAGCTTGGATTGCAGCACCACCCAACTGGCTAAAAATTCAAACCGTTAGCCAAACTACGATGCGATGTCTACGACGGGCTACACCTACGCAAATTTGCTCGATCCTGGTGAATCTGAGGCTATACTGCTAGCCCAGGAACTCAATGCAGACTTACTTATATTAGACGACATGAAAGCAAGACGCATTGCCAAAGATAGAGGCTTGGTTATCACAGGTATCCTGGGAATTTTGGATCAGGCAACAACGATGAAGCTAATCAATTTACCTGTTACTATCCAAAGTCTTAAAAACACATCTTTCTGGGCATCTGATAGTTTGTTTCAAAAGTTGTTAGATAAGCATTCTTAAATGGTAATCAACCACGGGGCGATCGCGCAGTGGAAGTATTAACATTACAGATGCGACAAGAACACGCAATCAGTTCAAAATAGATTTACAGAAAGACTATCAAATTGTTGAAATCACAGAAAATATCATTAATTCTGGAATGGTATTATCTGAAACTTATGGTTTAAGAGGTTATGATGCTATCCAACTATCAGTAGATCGTGCAGTTAACATCATTTGCATTGCTAATGGATTACCTCCTATTACCTTTGTGTCCGCAGATAATGAGTTGAATGCAGCAGTTGTAAGTGAGGGATTAATGATTGAAAACCCTAATAGTCACCCATAATGCAAACTCACTTGTGATATTTACTATTGAGATTGATGTGGTGCGTTGCACTATACGCCAATAATACTGACTACTGAGTAATGCTATGATTTATGGGTGAAAATGATCCAAATAAACCCATTAAGATATTTATGTCGGCTACTGATATTGGAACACTGATTGTTAAATCACCTGAGACTCTAGGGGGTCGTCCCCGCATTGCTGGTACTAGAGTTTCTGTTCAACGCATCACAGCTTGGTACAAACTTGGGCTGAATGCAGAAGAAATTGCTGAACGTATGGGAAATGTAAATCTCGTACAGGTTTATGCTGCTTTAACTTATTATCACGCTAATCGAGAAGAAATTGAGGCATATATTTCTGCTGAAAAAGCAGATTACAAGCGATTAGCTACAGAAATGGGGCAAGCAATATGAGTCAAATTCGATTATTTATTGATGAAGACTCAATGGATCAGCGATTTATCAAAGCATTGAGAGCGAGGGGAGTAGACGTTACAAGTGTTGGGGAAGTTGAAACGATTAGTTCTAGCGATAAGGAACAACTGACTTTAGCAACTGAATTGCAAAGAGTTTTATACACATTCAATGTTGGTGATTTTTGCCAGTTACACAGCATATACATACAAGATAAACGAAGTCATGCAGGGATTATAATTTCATCGCAAGATTACTCGATTGGTGAACAAATGCGAAGAGTACTCAAGCTGATAGCAGCTAAATCAGCCGAAGATATGATAAATCAATTAGTATTTCTCAGTAATTACGCTGGAGAAATATAAATACAGTTAATATACATAAAAAGATATGTCTGATTTAACTGATGCTCTTGAGTTTTTCCAACAACGCAGCATGATCTCAAATTTACAAAGCTGATACCGCAGCCTGATAGAATTTGTAGAAAAATAGAAATGTTGATTCATCTCCAGCATGACAATTATGAACGCCGTAGAGCTATTTTCTGCCTTGCGAAATTTAACTCGTGCAGACAAACTGAAAGTTATGCAGTTTCTAGTTTCAGAATTATCTAGGGATGAGGAACCATCATTAGAGCAAGGAGCAACTTACCCTATTTGGTCGCCACTTAATTCCCACGCAGCTGCACATAAACTTGCTGAACTTCTAGAGTCGGACGAATAAATGCACAATGGTTAATCCTCAAAGATTTTCCTTTACAGAGGGATACGATACATTTGGTGTTCCCGGTGCGCTGCCAAAGCTACCATTAATATTAACCTATCGGAACTCATCCTCATCTGTAGACGTTTCAGGCTTGTTAGATACTGGAGCAAGCGTCAGCGTTCTGCCATCTAGTATTGGTGTCCAACTAGGCGCAATTTGGGAAGAACAGACGATTTCTGTAATTTTGGCTGTTAATTTGGCTCCCGTTGCAGCAAAAGGTTTGCTTGTATCTGCTCAGATTGGATCGTTTGAGCCTGTTCGCTTATTTTTTGCGTGGAGTTTGTCTAATGATGTACCTTTGTTGCTAGGACGTATGAACTTCTTTTTGGAGTTTGATGTGTGTTTCTATCGTTCACAACTGGTATTTGATGTGTGTCCACAGTCGTAATGCGATCGCACTGGCTATAAGACAACAGTATTATTTTGTCACAGATTTACTTGTGAGGGCAACGAAGGTATAACATAGATTTTGAGTCCTTAGTGTAAGTTTCTGTACGGATGCTTTTTTCATCCCAATAAAGGCCAATGCCGTCCCGCGCCCGATGAAAAGGCGCGGTGTCCGTGGTATTAAGAACGGTAGAGAGCAATGCTTGCCGATAATACGATAGATGCCCGAATTGCGGGAAACAAGAACGTGCCTTTTTACCATAATAAAAAAACACCCGCGTCGAACGCTTTAACCGATCTGATTCGCGCCGTACTTCGGATGAACGCAACGGTGCAAAAATCAGGAACACGCCTAATGCAGGGTATGGGAATAACCAATGCTCGGTGGCAAACGCTGAGTGAGTTATTCGCACTTGAAAAGCGCGTCACGGTAAGCGAATTGGCCCGGCATATGGGCTTAACACGGCAAGCCGTACAACGACTCGCTGACGACATGGCAAGCGACGGTCTAGTTGAGTTCGCCGAAAATCCCGGCGATGCCCGAGCGATGCACTTGCTGCTCACGGAAGCAGGCAGGGCAAGGTATCACGATGCGTTGGAGCGCGAATGGCAATGGACAAATGCGATCGCCGAAGACTTTGACGCGGAACAAATCACTCGTGCTGTGGCACTTCTGGAAGCCATTACGCAGAAGATGCAAACCGATGATTGACAACATATTGTCAATACGATAACATTTGGATATTGACAACATATTGTCAATATTACTTGTAAGAAAGCCACCATCGTGATGCCAAACCCAACCGCCGCCGAACAGTTCGACCCACATAACCCGCGATTTACCGCCGACCGATTCACGCTCCTCGCGCAGATGCGCTCCGAGGCTCCCGTGACATTCCTGCCCGCACTTCATGTTTACGCCGTGACGCGGTGGCAGGAAGTGCATGACGTTTTGGGTGATGCCGTGACATTCGCGTCATCCGAGGCGTTTAGCGCGGGAGTTCATCTCGCGCCGGAAGCCCTCGCCATCTATTCACTCACATCGCCGCTCTTCGCCTACAACCTGATCAACGTGGACAAGCCGCTCCACACCCGCTTACGCGATCCGCTCATGGCGGCTTTCTCTCCAAAGCGCATTCAGTCGCTTGCCCCGACGGTGATAGCGGACGTAGAAGACCTGCTCGATGCGATCGCAGCATCGGGCGGTCAAACTGACCTGCTCCTTACCTTGTGCAAGCCTCTGCCGCTACGAACAATCTGCCGACTACTGGGTGTTCCGCTTGCGGATGCCGAGAAATTGAGCGGCTGGTCGGATGCGCTGGTCGCGTTCCAGACACCCGGCTTACCCGTCGAGGTGCAAGTCGGCGCAGCACACGGTTTGCGGGCGTTGGAAAACTACGTCCGCGAAATGATTGCTGAAAAAACCGCGATGCCGGACGACGGTTTGATTTCTGCGTTGGTCGCCGGTCGCGCTGCTGGGGAAAACGATTTGTCAGAGGATGAGTTAGTCGCGGACATTGCGATCGTTTTCTTTGCCGGACACGAAACCACCATCAATACACTCGCCAATGCGTTTCACTCGCTTTTGAACCGGCGTGACCAATGGGAAGCCGTCGGATCGGGAACCGTGGATGCCGAAAATCTCACCGATGAACTCTTGCGCCACGACACATCGGTGATGGGATTATACCGACGTGCCACCATGGATACCGTTATCGGCGGCGTGACCGTGCCGCAGGGCGCGACGGTTTGGGTGTCCTATGCTGCGGCGAACCGCGATCCGGCTCTATTCGACGCACCGGAAACGCTCCAGTGTCCGCGTGGGAACGCCCGCCAGCATTTGACGTTCGGCTACGGCGCTCACTATTGCGTCGGGCCGTTGCTTGCCCGTCTGCAATTGCGCGAGGCAGTCACCCGTGTTGCGAAGCGTTTTCCAGAGATGCGTCTTGAGCCGGGTGCGATCGTGCCGGAAATCCCGCATCATGGTCTTCGCGCTCCGCTCACGCTGCCGGTACTACTGAAATAGAAAGAAAATCATGCGCTCTGAATACTCCTCGTCCAGATGCGTTCCGAGGGTGCTGTAATATTCCTGCCCGCACTTCATGCTTACGCCGTGACGGCGATCGCGGGAGCCATTTTGGGGCGAGAACCCCGTCCGCTGCGACAGTACTTCTATGAGTTAGCCAGCCGCTAGTTACATCTTGTCTAAAAATTAGTTGTACTACAAGCGTAACTATTCAGGTTGCAGCATAGTTGGCGTAGTGTGGTTGCCCAAGAAAACGCGATTCGTTTCCCGGATATGCGTTTTGAGCCGGGTACGATCGTGCCGGAAATCCCGCACCGTGGTCTTCGCGCCCGACAATTCTAACGAAGCACAAAGCAAAATTCAAACAAAAAAGGAAAAACCATGATCTTGGTAACAGGAGCCACCGGACAGTTGGGTACAGCAGTAGTCCAAAATCTACTGAAAAAAACATCCGCCAACCAAATTGCCGCACTTGTGCGTGATGAAAGTAAAGGCTCTGCCTTGAAAGAAAAAGGGGTAGACATACGCATAGGCAACTACGATGATACTGCTTCACTCGACAAGGCTATGCAGGGAATTGAAAGGGTTTTGCTGATAGCCGGAACGGATGAAGATAACCGCATAAAGCAACACCAAAATGTCGTGGATGCCGCAAAAAAGGCAGGGGTGCAATGTGTCGCTTACACTAGTCGAACGTTGAAAGACAGAAACACTTTGGCAAACAAGTTGATGGAGGGTCATTTTCAGACGGAAGATTACATCAAGGAATGTGGGTTGAACTATGCCATATTTCGCAATGTCTTGTATATGGACACCATTGGGCAGTTCGTAGGGTCAAGAGTTTTTGATACAGGTATCAACTTACCAACCGATCAGGGAAGAGTCCCCTTTGCCCTGAGAAGCGAAATGGGAGAAGCCATTGCAAATGCACTGTTAGAAAGCGGTTGCGATAATCGAATCTACAAACTCACAGGAAGTGAGTCCTATTCCTTTGATGATGTTGCAGCTACCCTTTCCGACTTATCAGGCAAAGAGGTAGCTTATACACCTGCTGAGAAATCAGCATTTGAGGCGCAAATGAAGGAACGTGGCGTACCGGAAACTATGGTTACTAGGGTCGTGGGTTTTCTAACAGACATCAAGAATGGGCAGGAAGAAGAGGTAAACCCCGACCTGGAAAACCTGCTTGGGCGAAAGCCTGCATCGCTTCAAGAGGGGTTAAAAGTTCTTTTCAATTTCTGATGAGATATTGGCTATTCCTGATTGAATAGAATATAGGGAAAAAATGAAAGCAATAGTAATTAACACATACGGCAATGAGGACGTTTTGGATTACGTCGATGTCGAACGTCCAGAACCGAAAACGGACGAAATTC
Organism: Nostoc sp. NMS2; assembly: GCF_017115105.1. Taxonomy (GTDB): domain Bacteria; phylum Cyanobacteriota; class Cyanobacteriia; order Cyanobacteriales; family Nostocaceae; genus Nostoc. Next base: position 6,419 of record NZ_JABXKH010000036.1, on the reverse strand, counting down.
TGGTGAAAGTTCACGTCGCGGCGGTCAATCCGGCTGACTGGAAAATCCGCGATGGGATGGGCGAAAGGTTTGGGTTCAAACTTCCGCTCATTCTGGGCGGCGACATCGCCGGAACCGTTGAAGAGGTGGGGGATGGCGTTGAAAGTTTCAAGAAGGGCGATGCGGTTTATGGGATGACCCTTTCCAGCCTCTCCGGTGCTTACGCCGAATACGCGGTTACAAAAGCGGACGCGATCGCACCCAAACCGGAAAGCCTCAATTTTGAAGAGGCGGCGGCGATTCCAATCGGCGCGTTGACTGCGTGGCAAGCGATGTTCGATTTGGCGAATCTAAGCAGGGGGCAAAGAATCTTGATCACCGGCGCGTCGGGTGGAGTCGGCTCAATGGCTGTTCAGCTTGCCAAAGCCAAAGGTGCGATCGTTATCGGCACGGCTTCGGGCAAAAACGAAAAATTCGTCCGCGATTTGGGCGCAGATGAATTCGTTGATTACACACAGCAACCTTTTGAAGAAGTCGTCAAAGACGTGGATGTCGTTTTCGATACGGTCGGCGGCGACACCCAGGAGCGAGCCTTTCAAACTCTGAAAAAGGGCGGCTTTCTGGTAACATCGGCGCAGACTCCGGCCGCAGAAAAAGCAAAAGAATTTGGCATAGAAGCCGCGTTTGTCTTTTGTAAGCCGAACGCGGGGCAATTAACCGAAATCAACCGGCTGATTGAAGAAGGCAAATTAAAAATACACATCGAAACGGTTCTGCCGCTCACGGAAGTAAAAAAGGCGCATCAACTTTCCCAAAGCGGGCGCACACGCGGCAAAATTGTTTTGCAAATTGGGACATAGTTTTAAAGCGTGAATTAATCTAATCTATGAACGAAAAAATGGAAACGGATGTCATCATCGTCGGAGCGGGATTCATTGATAATTTAAATAGAAAAATCATGAAAAAAGTATTAATCACTGGTGCCAATAAAAGTATTGGTTTTGAAACAGCCCGCCAACTGCTGCAAAAGGGATATTACATTTACTTAGGCAGCCGTAATTTAAAGAATGGTTTGGAAGCGGTAGAAAAGCTTAAAGCCGAAGGGTTGAACGAAGTGGAAGCCGTACAATTAGATGTAAGCGATGATGAATCGGTAAAGGCAGCCCGTGCTGAAATAGGCAAAAAAACTGAAGTATTGGATGTGCTGATCAATAACGCGGGCATCAACGGTGGCCTTACGCAAACAGCATTAGGTACAGATATAGCTGTTTTCAAGCAGGTGTTTGATACCAATGTGTTTGGCGTAGTCAAAGTTACCCAGGCTTTTATAGATTTGTTGCAAAAGTCGCCCCAACCCCGCATCGTAAATGTAACTTCTGGCTTGGCTTCGCTCACCCTGCACAATGACCCTACGTGGAAGTATTATAATGTTAAGGCTGCCGTTTACAACTCATCCAAAGCTGCACTCAATATGTATACCATTGCTTTGGCTTACGAACTACGTGATACGCAGTTTAAGGTAAACGTAGTTGACCCTGGCTATACCGCAACCGATTTTAACCAGCACAGCGGACCTGGTACTGTGGAAGATGCCGCCGCGCGTTTAGTGAAATACGCCACTATCGATGACGGTCCGACAGGAAAGTTTTTTAGTGATGACAACAGCCCGGAAACAGGAGAAAGCCCCTGGTAGTTTCAGTTAGTTAACAACCTCATTGCGTACCCCTGCTCTTAAGCAAGCTATGCGTAGCGTCTCGTAGAGAGGAACGAACCATTGGCATCCCCTCACCGAATTTTAGATTTTAAATTTTGGATAATGGAATTGAATGATTCAAAATCCAAAATTTAAACAGGTCTCTTCGCGTTCAGCGTCTCCAAGAGTTACCCCTGAATTTATTCATGGAACAAATCTAAGATATAAAATCCAAAATTTTTAGTGAAGCCCCTGCATTTATGTATGGGGTCAATCTAAAATCCAAAACTTGTACTGAGCGACTTGTGCCGAGCCTGTCCTGAGCGTAGCCGAAGGGCGAAGCCGAGGTAAGTCGAAGTATCCAAAATCCAAAATTGGCTCACCATGAGGAATTAATAAAGGGAGATGCAGCATGAGTAGTTTGCTAACCAATATAAAGCCGCCTGTTCAGTTTTACCCAAAATTTCTCAACTCGGTAGATAACTGCGATTGGCTTCAAAAGTCCCAGAACCTCGAATGGACTCGGAGCGAAATCAATATGTATGGAAAATCAATTCCCGTACCGCGTGATGAGTCCCTATTTGGCGACGACCTGCACTATGAATATCGTGGCACCCAGATTGAAGCTGCTCCCTGGCCCGACTTCTTGCTAGAAGCCCGCTCGCGCATTCAAGCATTGAGCGGATATAAATTCAATTTTGTAGTCGGTAATCGCTACCGAACAGGCAAAGACTCAATTGGCTGGCACTCCGATAATTTCCCGACTATCGGGAAAAGACCTGCCATCGCTTCTTTAAGCTTAGGTAGCACTCGCAAATTTAAACTGCGGCATAAGGACAGTGGTGAAACAGTTGACTACCAGCTAGAGAGCGGGTCTTTGTTGATCATGCTCCCTGGCTGTCAAGAAGACTGGGTTCACGCGGTTCCAAAAACCGCTCGTCCAGTTGACGAACGAATCAACTGGACGTTTAGACCCCATCTGGACGCGATTTTCTAACGACTGATTGATTATGACCGGAGGCGGAGCGTTTCCGGCTCCGCTCCTGAATTCTGTTAGCGGATAGCTAGGGTTTAGCCCCTTCTGAATTCTTCTTCAAATTTCTAATTAAGCTTGCTCCCAAAGCTCACGGACATAATCAGGTAGCCAGCTAGCAATTTCCTGAATCCGCTCTTGGGAAAGTTCGTCTTTGGTGGCAGAAAACACTGCTTTAACCGCTTGCTCTCGCTCGACTGTTCGCGGCATACCACTTTCGTTAGCTACTCGGAACAGGAAGCGATCGGAATCGATATTGAAGATACCTGGGCCTTTCCAGGGTGGACGAATTCTGCTCAAAAATCCCACAATTGGATTAGTGTCTTTCCAGAGATCGGACACTTCAAACTGGAGTGCTTTTTCATCTGTAGGCACAGCCTCTGTATGCAGTTCTGCCTCGACACGATCGCTAGCTTCTGTTGTCATTAAGTCGCGCATGACGCGAAACACAACTTCGGTAAAGTCTCTTGCGTCATAGGGATCTGCGAATCCGGCTTTGACCATGACCTTTTCAAGAAAGGAGCGATGTTCGTCAGCGATCGCAGTTCGAGTATCTTCAATTTCCGTTGGATCAATTTCTGGAATATTTTTTCTAAAACTTTGATCGGGCATTGTTTTTTGTTGTGGTTATTGTTTTTGAGTTTTTATGCTTACTTTATGTAAGGTCGCACAAATCAAAAACTCTTAGTATCATCCAGAAGTTTGAGATGCCATCTATTCAAAAGTTAGAAATTCATCTGAATCTGCTTACAGTATTGAGAGGAACTGATTTCCCTTCATCAAGCAGAGTAATACTTCTGCTGTTTTTGCGCGTCTTAAACATCACCCATCTGTGTCGAAAACAGTCAAAATAGATAAGTTGGTATAAAATCAGCCTAAACAAAGATGCTAGAAACAACAAACATCGAGATTAACACTAGCTATATCAAAGTACCTAACAATGACTTAGAAATCGATGCTTACTTAGCTCAACCACGACAACAGGGAACCTTTGGCGCGGTTATCGTTTTTCCAGAAATTTTTGGAATCAACAATAATATTCGAGATATTACAGAACTAATCGCCAAACAAGGATATATAGCAATAGCTCCGGCGATGTATCAACGTATTGCTCCCAGTTTTGCGGCTGACTTTAGCCCAGAAGATGCTGGCTTTAGTCCAGAAGCATATCAACTTGGCTTGGAATATTATCAACAAGTTAAGTATCAAGAAATTTTCAGCGATATTCAAGCTGCGATCGCTTATCTAAAAACTTTACCCAATGTCAAAGATAATGCAATCGGGGTAATTGGTTTCTGTTTTGGTGGTCATGTTGCTTACATGGCTGCAACTTTACCTGATATCAAAGCAACAGCTTCGTTTTACGGTGCTGGGATTACCACTTCTAGTTATGGGGAAGATACCCCGACAATTAATCGCATCTCGGAAATTCAAGGTACTATTTATGCATTTTTTGGTACAAGAGATGCGTTAATTTCGCAAGAGGAAAACGAGCAAATTGAGGCAGAGTTAAAGAAACAGAAGATAAATCATCGTGTATTTCGATACGATGCAGGACACGGTTTCTTCGCCGGATTCTTCAAAGATCAATATCCATTCATTACCCAGAACCCAATTTATAATCCCGAAGCTGCTCCTGATGCTTGGAAGCATGTTCTCGAACTGTTTCAAAATAACTTGTGAAATGATTCCACACTAATCAACCTGCATGAAAAATAGACATCTCCGAAAAAGAATGTAGAGACGTAGTACTGCTACATCTCTACAAGGGTTCTGGATAACGCATATTTAATTTCTGGAGATGTCTAATGTTTGTAGTCAAGACTTTGTTTTTTAGTGAAGACTAAAATCCTCACTAAAAAACAAAATTACAAGACTGCAATACAGTTGCCTTTAACCTTTTAAGTTTTTAAGCAATAATTGACAACCACATAAAAACGGGTTTGGATTTTCTATACGATCGTCTACAAGCACTTCAATGGGAAGCTTGCTGTTGTAAATCAATTCGTCATAATCCATCAACGCATCCCACTTGATTTTGCCAGTCGGGAAACCTAGCTGTGAAGTACCATCAGCTATTAACTCTTGCCATTTCTGAATTTCTGGATCTTGGGATTTGCAGTAATCGAAAATGGCAATAAATGCACCCGGCTTGGTAACTCTTAAGATTTCCCTAAGAGCAAGGACTGGATCGTTAACGACACATAAGGTATATCCCGACGCTGCTGCATCAAAGCTATTATCAGGAAAATCAAGATTGCAGAGATCCGATACCTTAAAAGTGATGTCTGCGGATACGCTCTTTTTACGTGCTTCGTCTATCATTTTATGAGAAAGATCAACACCAACGACATGCACACCTTCAGGATAAGCTGAAAGATTAAGACCTGTTCCTACCGCAGCATCTAGTACGGTTTGTCCTGGTTGAAGTTGCAAAGAAGCAATTAAAGGTTCACGTTCAGTGTGCCAATAACGCTTCATAATTGCGTCATAATCTACCGCCCCGCGATCGTAAGTTTCAATTACCTGATTTATCTGCATAAGTTTTTTAACAACAAATAGGACTACTTTTTTAACTATCTGTTCAACTGTGTGGTGTGTTAATACCTAAACTTTGTGTATTGTACTACTATATAGATCGCTTGACATCCGCTTTGCCTCCGGTCAGAATCAAAATGCGCTATTTGCCAGTCATACAAAATTTATCTGAATTCTGACTACTGAATTCTGTTTCGATAAATGTTTAGAGTGCGATCGCACTTAGTTGAAAAGTTCCACAAACCAAGTTTGTTCGCTGCTGATTTTACCTTAACTTATAAGGTGTGTTGCTTGTCACAACACACCATAATATCACTTTACATCTATGCAATTATTTGGGTTAAACCAGAATTCAGAATTCAGAATCAATTTAGTGGGGGATTTAGACCCGCCACTTTCTTGTTGACCACCAAATTAAAAATTTGGTGGGGGACTTAAACCCACTTATTCATCCGCCAGTCATACAGAATACCTTTCCTGTATTCTGACTCCTGACTCCTGAATTCTTTCTTGTTAACAAAATTTTGAGTAATTGCACACATTCTAAGTTGTCGCTGCTGGTTTCTTTCCATTCTTGCTCTCCACAGTGGCAACAAATGACGGTTGCTCAGTACTAAGAGTTGGCGACTCGCCTCGCAGTCCCTTACGACGCTGGTTTTTAGGAACTCCTCCCGCCATACCATACTCTACACTGCTTTTGCCATATCGAGTTGCAACTGCCATTAGCATGTGTTCTGTCATATCTCCCAACTTGTCTTCTGTTTCTAGCATTTCACGATACAATTTATCCAAGCTGGAAAGGGCACTGTTATAGGCATTTTCTCTAGTTCGCATCATTTCAATTAGGGTTGAGAAGGCAGGTAAGTTGAGTCCATTGCCTAAATCTAAACTCGGATCGATAGAGTTTATGCTAGCTGCACGACGCACTGCTTTTTCTAAAATTAGCGAGGTTCTTTTTCTACGAGCCATGAGCTACACCTTGTAATACAGTACGGTTAATATTCTTTACCTTAGAAAGTTTCCGTATGGATCAGCCTGAGAGAATTCCGGCAAATCTACAATGGTTTTTGCTACAAACGCGATCGCTATTATAAATGCGCGAAATACTGAAATAAGTAAGTAAAAGCTGCTTTTGAGTAAGTAAAAGCTCATTTTACTTGCGGAAAACACCAAAAT
>NZ_JABXKH010000038.1 GCF_017115105.1 Nostoc sp. NMS2 | reverse complement strand
AGTTCAATCTCGGTCGTCAGTCAATTCGTCAATCGCCACCTTATATCCCGCCACTGATTTTGAGTACAAAATTCAGTGGGGGACTTACGGTGTAATAGTTAAATTAACTAGGGTGGTTGGCATACCGGCTGTGCAGCGAGCTTTTAACTCGCAGAAATAGGTTCGACCCCTATACCACCCATTAGACAATTAAAAATTTAAAATTCAAAATTAAGAAATGCAATCCTAGCCAGACTTTTGACAATTGCTAATATGTAATTTTAATGCACGTCAGCTTGTTAATACGAACTAGCGATCGCTAGTTGAGCATGTTGCAATAATACATCTTTATCCAAAATTTCTATAGGATATTGCGGTGTTACTGCCAGTAGTTTATCGATTCTTTCTCTGGCTGCTTCCACTACTGATTCGTCTAAACTACCCTTGCTGAGGGAATCCACGAAATCTTCAGCAATCTGATAAGTTCTTTCAATAGATGATGAATTGATATTGCGCGAGACAATAAACAGGTCACAGCCTGCATGAAATGACCGTGCCACAGTACCAGCTTTCATAAACATATCTGAAATCGCTCTCATATCCAAGTCGTCAGATACAACTACTCCCTTAAAGCCAAGTTCCTCTCTAAGTATGGTTTTGAGGATAGGCTGGGAAAGGGTTGCTGGCACATCAGCATCTATTCTGGGAAATAAGATATGGGCAGTCATGATTAAAGGAATCTGGACTTCGATTAAAGCTCTGAAAGGTACGAGTTCTCGAAGTCGCAGGTCTTCTACAGTTAAATTCAGTACTGGTAGCTCAATGTGAGAGTCTTGACTGGTGTCTCCATGTCCGGGGAAGTGTTTGGCACATCCCAAAATTCCTGATTCTTGAAGTCCAAGGTAGTAGTCACGGGCATCTTTTGCAGCGATTTCGGGAGTGTTACCAAAGGCACGAGGCCCAATGACGGGGTTGTGGGGATGGGAAAAAACATCTGCCACAGGTGCCCAGGATAAATTTATTCCCAGTGATTTTAGTTCTATTGCTGTGGCTTTTGCTACTTCGCGGGCGTGCGATCGCAGCAACAATCCATAAGGAAATCGCGTAATCGGCATTGGTGTGCGAATCACACGACCTCCTTCATGATCCAGAGTCATAAACATCGAATCACGTTCAGTATATTCTCGTATCTGGCTGTTCAAATCCTTGAAGCTTTCCAGCCAAACTTGATATGGGGTGCCATCCAAAAAGTTTTTAGCGAAAAAGATCGCCCCAATCGGCTTTAATTCATTGAGTGCGCGTTTATCGTCATCGCTTAGTGTAGTGCCGGAAATCCCTAAAATCAGGTGATGTCCAAAATGTTTTAGCTCCTGTGATACTGCCATAATTCTTTACCTATGGTTGTATAGCAAACAACTGTGGTGTTCAACTTAAAAGACATAGACTTTGATCCTACACCGTTATGCTTATGGGGAGCAGGAGGAAAATTCATCTCTTCTGCAAAAGCAGCACCCCGTCCCTCTCGTCTGCCTCTTTACTAATGCCCAATTCCCTTAACCCTCTTAGTAATTGGTTAAAAACACACAATAAATATACTATCAGCAAATATTTTATTGATTTTTAACAATTCAGTTACAGATTACATGGTATTACTTACGCAAGTGGAAATTAGTTTTTCCGTAAAAGAATTTTTGCAATACTCCTTTGGAGTCATTTCGTGAACACATCCTGTTGTTTAAATCTCAGGAGACTTATGTCTATAAGTTTATTCAATAATTATCTAGATAGAATTTTTTCAAAAATTTATGATATTTGTTATGAAAATTACAAAGGATTGACTAAAAATCCTAGATGGCTTTTAATGCGTAAAATTGCTCGATTTAAAACTGGGCGAAATATAGTAATATTTTTATTAAACCGCTCAACTAAATTATATTCACTACCTCTGAATGAGAGCAATTCGTGTTTTCAAGATATAAATGTAGACGATGTTGTTAATAACTTGAAAACCGAAGGGTTATATTTAGGAATTAATCTGCCCCAAGATATAGTTAAAGAAATAGTCGAATTTGCTCATTCAACAGCTTGTTATGGCAATGGAAAAACAAATATGGGTTTCTTTTATCATCAAAAGCAACAAGCGCAAACAAAGTCAGGTAAAGACTTTATCATAGGTCATTATTTTAATACGTCTTTGTTATGTGGTGCTATAAAAAAGCTTCAAAATGATCCAAAATTATTGGCAATAGCTGCTAGATATTTAGAAGCTCAACCAGTACATCAAGGAAGCCTTATGTGGTGGACTTTTTCGGGAGAAAGAACATATCGTCAACAAAGTCAATCTGCTCAAATATTTCACTACGATCTAGATGATTACAGGTTCCTAAAATTTTTCTTTTATTTAACTGATGTAGATGATAATAGTGGCCCTCATGTTTGTATTCGTGGTAGTCACAATAAAAAGAAACTGTCACATCTTTGGCTACGTAAACGAGAGACAGATCAAGATATCACCGATTATTATGGTTCTGAATCTTTAGTAAAAATTTGCGGTAAAGCTGGTTTTGGATTTGCGGAAGATACACTTTGTTTTCATAAAGGAATCACTCCTAGTCATAAAGACCGTTTAATATTACAAATAGAATTTGCCAGAACTGATTATGGAATGCAGCAAGACTTCCGAGCAGCTTCTCTATTGAAATATATTTAATAACTTCTGTGGTAATGAGTTTTGCCACGAGTTTAATACTGTTACAACAGTTAAAATACTTAATTAAAAATATAAAGTGTCTTAAATTTTACATTAATCCGGTTTTAGTCGAAGGAAAGTAACCTGGTTTAAGCAATGCCCCAGATATTTGCTCAGAGCAATACACGGATTACCAAAGAAATCAACTACTTTAAGACGACAGTTTGTGACTACCTATTTTCAGTCAAAGGAATTACTTTTGTTTCGCTAAATTTTCTGCACCTAAATCTAGATAAAATACTTGCCAAAACCTATTGCCAACAATGGTATTAGTAATTTTGTTGGGCAGTTGTGCGTAGGTAAAATTCCCTGTAGTAAAAGTTTTTTGGGGAAGCGATCGCACAATAACTGCCAAATGTAACAGATTGCAACGTATAATGAGAACGATAAAACCATTAAGAAATATTGAAGGGCATTAGGGTTAAATGCGAGTAGCGATCGCGGGAGCGGGACTAGCAGGACTTTCCTGCGCGAAATATCTCACGGACGCAGGTCACACACCCATTGTCTTGGAAAGCCGGGACGTACTGGGTGGTCTAGTTGCGGCGTGGAAAGACTCTGACGGCGACTGGTACGAAACCGGGTTACACGCCTTCTTTGGGGCATATCCGAATATGCTCCAATTGCTCAAGGAGTTGGGCATTGAAGATAGACTCCAGTGGAAAGAGCATACACTGATTTTCAATCAACCAGACAAGCCTGGGACACTCTCACGTTTTGATGTTCCAGATATTCCATCACCCTTCAACGTCATTGCATCGATTCTTCGCAACAAAGATATGTTGACTTGGGAGCAGAAGATTCGATTTGCAGTTGGCCTACTTCCCGCAGTAGTTCGGGGTCAGAAGTATGTTGAAGACATGGACAAATACAGCTTCTTAGAGTGGTTGAAAAGGCAAGGTGTTGACGAGCGGGTAACTAGTGACGTTTTTATCGCCGCGTGTAAAGCCCTCACCTTTATCAATCCTGATGAAGTTTCAGCAACGATTCTCTTAACTGCACTGAATCGTTTTCTGCAAGAACGATATGGCTCCAAGATTGCATTTTTAGATGGTTCTCCCACAGAACGTCTATGCAGCCCGATTGTAGATTACATCACAGAACGCGGTGGAGAAGTGCGGCTAAATGCCCCCTTGAAAGAGATTTTGCTCAACACCGATGGCACGGTGAAGGGATACTTGATTCGAGGCTTAAATGGGGCAGAAGATGAAGTTATCACGGCTGATGTGTATGTATCGGCCATGTCAGTTGACCCTTTAAAGGTGATGTTGCCTAAACCTTGGAAGCTGATGGAGTTTTTTCAAAAGCTAGAAGGTTTAGAAGGAGTACCAGTGATTAACCTGCATCTGTGGTTTGACCGGAAACTTACAGAAATTGATCACTTACTTTTTTCGCGATCGCCCCTCCTAAGCGTTTATGCTGATATGAGCAATACCTGCCGTGAATACGCCAACCCCAATCGCTCAATGCTGGAACTAGTTCTAGCTCCGGCAAAAGATTGGATTGCCAAATCCGATGAGGAGATTGTGGCTGCAACGCTTGCTGAATTGGAAAAACTTTTCCCAAACCACTTTGGGGGAGACAATCCAGCGACATTGCTAAAATCTCATGTGGTGAAAACGCCGCGTTCAGTTTACAAAGCGACCCCTGGTCGTCAACAGTACCGTCCCGCACAAGTTACGCCCATTGCCAACTTCTATCTCGCCGGAAGTTATACCATGCAACGCTACTTAGGCAGTATGGAAGGTGCCGTACTTTCTGGTAAGCTGACAGCGCAGGCAATTTCTGAGGCTCTCCCGGTAGCAAATTCCTCAAACCTGCAAACGCTCACCCGACCGCCCGCAACGAATGCTGCAACTGCCTGATTCCCCCCCGCGCATGAAAACGCTGGTCTCTGTAGACGAGTCATACAAACTTTGCCGACATCTCACAGCAAAGTATGCCAAGACTTTTTACCTGGGTACTTTGCTCATGAGTCCGGTAAAACGTCAATCTATTTGGTCAATTTACGCTTGGTGTCGCCGTACAGATGAATTAGTGGATGGGCCCGCATCTGCTATTACCACGCCAGAAACCCTAGACCTATGGGAACAGCAGCTGGAATCCATTTTTGCGGGACGACCATTAGAAAATTACGATGTCGCTTTAGCTGATACCCTCCAGCGCTTTCCGATGGACATTCAGCCCTTTCGGGATATGATTGCCGGTCAGCGCATGGACTTATATCGCAGTCGTTATGAAACCTTTGAGGATTTATACCTCTACTGTTACCGCGTTGCTGGCACTGTTGGCTTAATGTCAACAGAAGTGATGGGTGTGGATAGCACCCTATACACCGCTCCGTGGCATCAGAACAAACAACCATATCTTCCCACAGAAGAAGCGATCGCTCTGGGAATTGCCAATCAACTCACCAACATCCTGCGGGATGTGGGAGAAGATGCCAAACGGGGGCGAATCTACATTCCCCTTGAGGACTTGGAAAAATTCAACTACACCGAGCAAGACTTCTTCAAAGGTGTGGTAGACGATCGTTGGCGGGCGCTGATGCGCTTTCAAATTGAACGGGCCCGTCAATTCTATACCACGTCAAACCAGGGAATTACTTATTTAGCATCCGATGCCCGTTGGCCTGTATGGGCAGCATCAATGCTGTACGGCCAGATTTTGGAGGTGATTGAACGCAACGATTACGATGTGTTCAGTCGGCGGGCTTACGTTCCCCAGTGGAAAAAGTTACGCACCTTGCCCTTAGCTTGGATGCGATCGCAAGTTCTTTGAATTTGTCATTAGTCATTTGTCATTAGTCATTTGTATTTTGTAAATAACTAACGACCAATGACTAAATTCCCAATTACAAATAACTATTGACTGTTCCCAACAAGTCTGGTAAAATTAATATTCGTGAGTCATGGAGAGGTGGCTGAGTGGTCGAAAGCGGCAGATTGCTAATCTGTTGTACGGCAGGCAACTCCGTACCGAGGGTTCGAATCCCTCCCTCTCCGTTTTCCAGCTTTTAATACACGGGATATTTTCTGTGTTCAAAAGTAACAAATAATATAGGCGTAAACAATTCTACTCCCAAAGATGGATGATATGATTTATCCTTTGGAGTCTTGATAAGATCCAACTAACTTACAAACTTAGTTTGAATCTTAATTTTAGGCTCCTAAATATTTGAGGAGTGAAAGTGATTTATGAGAAAAATTAGTGCCGCCTTAACCTTCAGTATAGCTACCATAGCAACTGGATTCCTAGTTGGGGCTTGTGGTGATAGTAGTACCCCCAATGGTGCAGCTACCACCGGAAGTAGCGCGACCCCAGCAGCAAACTCAACTACGACAAGCAATGCTAAAGGGCTAAAAATTGGTTCCCTGCTACCGACAACAGGCGACTTGGCTTCTGTCGGCCAGCAGATGCTAGGTTCTGTCCCTTTACTTGTCGATACGGTCAACGCTTGCGGTGGAGTGAATGGCGAACCAGTGAATTTGGTGCAAGTAGACGATCAAACCGACCCGAAAGCTGGTGCTGCTGGTATGACCAAACTAGCAACTTTAGATAAAGTAGCAGGTGTAGTTGGTTCCTTTGCCAGTAGCGTTTCTAGTGCCGCAGTCTCCATTGCCACGCCGAATAAAGTCATGCTGGTTTCCCCTGGTAGTACCAGTCCCGTGTTTACCGAAAAGGCACAAAAAGGCGACTTTAAAGGCTTTTGGGCGCGTACCGCTCCCCCTGATACCTACCAAGCACTAGCATTGGCTCAACTTGCCAGAAAAAAAGGTTTCAAGCGAGTTTCTACAGTCGTGATTAATAACGACTATGGCGTTGGCTTTGAAAAAGCATTTGTGCAAACTTTTGAAAAATTGGGTGGAACCATCGTTAATAAAGATAAGCCTGTCCGCTACGACCCAAAAGCGCAGACATTTGATACAGAAGCGGCGGCTGCTTTTGCTGGTAAGCCAGATGCAGTTCTGGCTGTACTGTACGCTGAAACTGGCAGTCTGTTTTTGAAAGCTGCATATCAGCAAGGTGTATCTAAGGGAGTGCAGATTCTGCTTACAGATGGAGTGAAATCACCTACTTTCCCAGAACAAGTTGGCAAAGGCAGTGATGGTAAATATATTTTAACTGGAGCGATCGGTACAGTACCCGGTTCTGATGGTAAAGCATTAGAAGCTTTCAACAAACTGTGGAAGGATAAAAAGGGTGGTGAACCAGGGGAATATGCTCCTCAAGCTTGGGATGCAGCTGCGTTATTGACATTGGCAGCACAAGCTGCTAAAGAAAATACAGGCGTTGGAATAGCTGGCAAAATTCGTGAAGTCGCTGATGGGCCTGGCACAGAAGTTAGCGATGTCTGCGAGGGGCTGAAGTTACTTAAAGATGGTAAAAAGATTAACTATCAAGGAGCTAGCGGCAACGTAGATGTTGATGCTAACGGTGATGTCGTTGGTGTATACGACGTTTGGACAGTAGGAGATGATGGCAAAATCAAGGTAATTGACAAAGTTAACCCTAAGTAGAAAGTTAGGAATTAGGAGTTATGAATTAGGAGTTAGGAGTTAACGCGATGTGCAACATATTCTTGTAACCCCTCTCCAAACCTCTCTCCGTTTCGGGGAGAGGCTTTGATTCTTGCTCTCCTTCCCGCACTTCGTGCCGCTACGCGAACGCAGGGAAGGGGCTGGGGGTTAGGTTTGAAAGAAAGTTGCACACGGCGCGAGTTATGAATAAAATATTACTCCTGTAGAGACGCGATTAATCGCGTCTCTACTCCTAATTCTTATAATCCACTGAAGTTATAACCAACTCCTAACAATAAGCCAACATCAGTTTGATCGAAAAATCCTGCATTGACAGAGGCTGTTGCTGTGAATTGAGGAGTTAGAGGCACATCAATACCACCAGATACTAAAAAGGCAAATTGCGAATCATTACCAGTTTTGTAAGCTGCACCAACTCCAACGTAAGGTGCGATCGCTAACGGTTCGCTAAAAGCATCTGCTGATTTGAAGGTAAAATCGTAGGTGATCGGAAGCAAAATTGTGGTGTTGTCACCAAACACGGCAGAAGGTCGCACCGATATAGCATTTGTCAGTCCGATTTTGCTGACTACCGCGAAGTTGCCATCGCCCAAAGACGAGCTACCATCACCACTCAAACCAATGTTAGCAGCAACGCCAAGATAGCTACTGCCACCAAGGGTTCTTCTGCCTAAATCAATATCCGATTGCGCCACTTTGGTAGCAGATGGTTGAGGAGTCGTTTGAGCAGTCGGTTGTACAAACTCAGACGTGAGGGTCGCAGATGAGGTTGCCACTGTGCCTGGAACTGGTGTAGACGTTACACTGGCATTTTCCTGTATTACAGGGTTTTGGGGCTGCTGTACCTCGGCTAAATTAGTGGCTGTAAATGTTTCGGTTGTTTCTGTAGAGAGGTTTTGGCTTACAGTGTCTAGTTCTGTACTAAACTCATTGGGAGACGTTACGGTTGCGGAAGAGTCAGTTAATGCCTGACTGCTTACATTGTCTACTGTCTGGGCACTTGCAGATAAGCCACTACTCAGGACTGTAAGAGCAGCTATACCTGGCAACCAAAAAACACCTTTACGAAGAAAAATAGTATTCACTCACGTTCACTCCTAAAACAACATTGCCACGAAAAATAAAGGGTTTTGTTGATTTAACTCAACAAATTCGGACAATACTCAAAATTTAACACCAAAAAATCGGATTTCACATCCTTACTTTGCTGGATTTATCTATAGTCATAACGCACCGAAAACGTGTGATGGTGCGTTAACCTACGGCATAACACACCCTTGTATCTTAGAAAAGTTGTAGACCGTAGAAGGGAAGAATTCTAGGCAGCGATGACTACAGGAAAAGGGCTTCCCATCGAGTATGCTTGGTCTATTTACGCCATGCAGGACTATGAATTGCACTTTGTAACAAAAAAAGTTAATTGTGAAGCAATATTACGAAGCTTGCAAAAATATTTAGAAATTGTCTACAAAGCAAACATGGTTCTAACGTAGAACCTATATAGGAGAGACTTGAGGCAAATGTGATGAGCGGAAATAATATTCAAAAGTATCGGTTTGTCTGTACGCTGACTTTTGGTGATATCTACGGCCAAATAATTGTTTGGTTAATTACAATTACCCTAAGTTTGGCATCTGCCTTGGCGCTAATGGGTGCCAAGCGTCCTGTGTACGCTTTAGCAACTGCGGGTTTGGTCGTTCTGCTATCGCTACCTTTCTTGTTGTTTGCGTTTGTCACTACCTTGTTAAATCATATTGAAGTCAGTCCTGTGGGACCGGGAACCAAAATGGAACCCATACCAGGTAATGTGTCTCAGCAACAACCTGTACAAGCAACTAGCTAAAGAGTTAGGAGTACAGACGCGATTAATCGCGTCTGTACAGTTAGGAGTGAAGACCTAACTCTTCATTTTTAACTTTTCACTTTTAATTTAAAAATTTGTAATAACATCCCTGTCTATAGGCAGGGAATTTTTTTGTAGAGATGCCACGGCAACCGCAGCAATGCACTGCCTGATTAATCACATCTCTACAATAGAACAGCAGTGGTTTGCAATCAGGGGGCTAATTATGCTGGAACACGATGTAATTATTGTTGGGGGTGGATTGGCGGGATGTCGTGCAGCGCTGGAAATTGCTCGCATTGACCCTAGTTTAAATATTGCTGTGGTTGCTAAAACCCACCCAATCCGTTCCCATTCGGTGGCGGCTCAAGGTGGTATGGCTGCGTCGCTAAAAAATGTTGATTCACAAGATAGTTGGGAAGCACATGCTTTTGATACTGTCAAGGGTTCTGATTATTTGGCAGACCAAGATGCTGTGGCAATTCTCACCCAAGAAGCGCCAGATGTGGTAATTGATTTGGAACATCTAGGCGTTTTGTTCTCTCGCTTACCCGATGGTCGCATTGCTCAACGAGCTTTTGGCGGACATTCCCACAACCGCACTTGCTACGCTGCTGATAAAACCGGTCACGCGATTTTGCACGAATTGGTTAACAATTTGCGGCGTTATGGGGTGCAAGTTTATGAAGAATGGTATGTGATGCGGCTCATTTTGGAAGAAAATGAGGCGAAGGGTGTGGTGATGTTCCATCTTTTGGATGGACATATAGAGGTGGTGCGGGCGAAGGCGGTGATGTTTGCCACTGGGGGCTATGGTCGCGTTTATAATACTACCTCTAATGATTACGCTTCTTCGGGTGATGGTTTGGCAATGACTGCGATCGCAGGTTTACCCCTCGAAGACATGGAATTTGTCCAATTTCATCCCACTGGTTTATATCCTGTAGGGGTGCTGATTTCGGAAGCGGTACGGGGTGAAGGGGCGTATCTGATTAATAGTGAAGGCGATCGCTTTATGGCGAATTATGCACCCAGTCGCATGGAACTGGCTCCTCGTGATATTACCTCACGAGCGATCGCTTATGAAATTCGCGCCGGTCGTGGTATTCATCTCGACGGTAGTGCTGGTGGCCCTTTTGTCTATCTAGATTTACGCCATTTGGGGAAAGAAAAAATTATGAGTCGCGTTCCCTTTTGTTGGGAAGAAGCGCACCGCTTAGTAGGCGTTGACGCGGTAACTCAACCGATGCCAGTCCGCCCGACAATTCACTATTGTATGGGTGGTATCCCAGTTAATACCGATGGGCAAGTCCGCAGTAGTGGTGATGGTTTAGTTGATGCTTTCTTTGCGGCTGGGGAAACATCTTGTGTTTCTGTACATGGTGCAAATCGCCTTGGTAGTAACTCTTTGTTGGAATGTGTCGTTTATGGCAAGAGAACTGGGGCTGCGATCGCTAAATTTGTCCAAAAACGTAAGTTGCCCTCTGTAGATGAGCAACGCTATGTAACGCAGGCCCAGGAAGAAATCCAAGCTTTGCTAGAACAACCAGGTCAGTATCGGATTAACCAAATTCGTCAAGCCTTCCAGGATTGTATGACTGAGTACTGTGGCGTTTTCCGCACTGAGGCGTTAATGAGTGAAGGGTTACACAAATTAGCAGCAATCCAACAGCAATATCCTGAAATTTATTTAGACGATAAAGGTAGTTGCTGGAATACAGAACTTGTGGAAGCCTTAGAATTGCGAAGTTTGATGATAGTGGGACAAACAATTTTAGCATCAGCCCTGAATCGTCAAGAAAGTCGTGGCGCTCATTTCCGCGAAGATTATTCCCAGCGAGATGATGCTAACTTCCTCAAACACACAATGGCTTACTATTCACCAGCCGGCATTGATATTCAATATCGGCCGGTGGTGATTAATATGTTTGAGCCAAAAGAGCGGAAGTATTAGTTATTGGTGGGAATTAGGGGTTAAAAAATGCTTTTCTTAATCCCTGAGATACAAAGATACAGGAAAATATGAGTTTTGGTGTTAGTGCTGATCAAATTATAGATTGGGTGGGAATAATAAGTTTAGTTACCTGTTATTCTAAAAATTTGTGAGGCTTCAAACCATGCCAGAAATGAGTATTAGTGATTCTGTGTCCCATTCCTTAGCAAGATACCGTAATCATTTGGAGTTCAATGGATATCATGTTGAAGAAGGGGATGATTTACTTGTATGCCGTCATCCTAGAAAGCAAAATTTGATTGTTAAATTTATTTCAGGTAGAGGAGTATTAATTAGAACTCTTTATTCTCTTGAGCCAAATGTTAAGAGAATACACCTCTTGGAATATATGAACGAATTGAATTCGGAGTTCATATTTATGAAAGTATATATTGATGAAGATAATGATCTGTGCATCGAAACTTTCTGTGAAGGAGACTATGACAGAACAAATTTCTCAATTCTTCTAGATAATATTGAATACGACATGGAAATTTTTGGTAATAACAAGTTAACACGAGAATATTTGCAGTAAGAGAGACATTGGATTTGGTAAGCATAAGGTGGGTATCACCCACCTTTAACTAGCTCTCAATTAGGTTAAGCTCTAAAACAAAAATCAAGCGTCTTGATTCTGACTCCTGAATTCTGACTTCTTCTTCAACAATCAGAACCTAATTGTTTTTCAATCACAGCTATTATTTTTTCTTCCCAAGCTGGATCGTTTAATTTTATTGCAGCATCACGATGACGAGATTTTCGTCTATCCATGTAAGCATAAAAGGCTTCCTTATCATCCTTGTGGGTGACAAGGTAACTCTTTAGCTCTTGGTCACTCATTGCTGCATAGTTTACCTTATTCATAGTTCTATACTACATTTATGGTTCTATACTACCATCTAGTGTAATTTCTAGCTCTATTCCTTCATTTTGCCCAGCTAATATAAATATATTGAGCGATCGCTCATCTAATCGCATGATATGAATCGGCTGGAACATCACATTTGTAAGTTGATGGCAAACCCTATATAAGCATTTTAGCTGTTTTACTGTTGGTTGTAGGTCGTCATCTGTGAGTTTTTTTGTCATATATTTATATATTTATATAATCTCATATAAAGTAATCTAGTTATGTTCTCATAATTGAGACTCTCAGATACTTTTAAGGAGGTTTGAACGATGAGATTGCAGTCATAATTGATCAAGATGGGAATTGGAAATTTGTTCTATGATGCAGAACCTCAACCAGATGACCAATACTGAAATAAAACGATATATTTCAGAACATAGAAATGACGAAGAAGCGTTTCGGGCTGCATTACAAGTTTTGATGAGTCGTTCTGACTTCTCTACACAACACCCTTATCCTTTCGATCTTGATAATCCTGAGAGCGAGGTAGAAGCTCTCCTCTTAGAGAAACTCAATCGAACTGAGTGAGAAGCGATCGCCAACCATAACAGAGGTGGTGACTCAGTGATGTAAAATCCTGAAGAGAGAAAAAGGTGATTCACAGAGTCTGAATACAATGGCACAGGATAGGAAGTCAACGGTTGTAATCACAGGTGCCTCTTCAGGGGTTGGTTTGTACGCTGCCAAAGCTCTTGCTGAAAGGGGATGGTATGTAGTGATGGCCTGTAGAGATGTAGCGAAGGCTCAACTTGCAGCCCAATCTGTGGGAATCCCGCATCAGGGCAGCTACACTATCATGCATATCGATCTTGGCTCTTTGGATAGCGTTCGACAATTTGTGAATAACTTTCGAGCAAGCGGCAACTCCTTAGACGCTTTGGTGTGCAACGCCGCAATTTATATGCCCTTAATAAAGGAGCCTTTACGTAGTCCAGAAGGTTATGAGTTAACTGTCACCACAAATCACCTCGGACATTTCCTTTTGTGCAACCTGATGCTAGAGGATCTAAAGAAGTCATCTTCAGAGCCAAGGCTTGTAATTTTGGGAACTGTCACCCACAATCCAGACGAACTGGGTGGGAAGATTCCGCCACGTCCAGACTTGGGTGATTTGCAAGGCTTTGCAGAAGGGTTTAAAGAGCCGATTTCAATGATTGATGGCAAGAAATTTGAACCAGTTAAAGCTTACAAAGACAGCAAAGTTTGTAACGTGCTGACTATGCGGGAACTGCATCAGCGCTATCACGAGTCAACTGGTATTGTCTTCAACTCTCTCTATCCGGGATGTGTTGCAGAAACGCCACTATTTAGAAACCACTATCCCCTATTTCAGAAAATCTTCCCATTATTCCAGAAGTACATCACTAAGGGATATGTGTCTCAGGAGTTGGCGGGAGAACGGGTGGCGGCGGTGGTTGCCGATCGTGAGTACAATCAATCCGGTGTGTATTGGAGTTGGGGAAATCGCCAGAAGGAAGATGGTAAATCCTTTGTTCAAAAGGTTTCTCCTCAAGCCCGCGATGACGACAAAGGCGATCGCTTATGGCAATTAAGTGCTAAGTTGGTTGGACTTGCATGATGAGACAGGATGCAATAATTTGATTATTACTTGATAAGCGTTAGCGAATCCGCGATCGCGAGTATTTGTTCGCGCAATGTCTGTGGCGTCTTGATTCTGACCGGAGTAACGGAAACGTCTCCGGCTCCGCTCCTGAATTCTTCTTCAACTAAACATTTCTTATGGAAACTGCCATGTCTTCCCTAAAGGCACATTCTCAAAGCCTATATGAGACTGATTACTTGCAATGGCTAGAAACGACTGTAGAAAAATTGCAAAATCAGGATTATGCAAACGTTGAGTGGGAGAATCTAATTGAAGAAATTGCCGATATGGGAAGGAGTGAGCGCCGGAGTCTCAAGAGTAATCTGATTGTAATTCTAGTGCATTTGCTCAAATGGCAATTCCAACCGGAAAAAAGAAGCGGTAGCTGGGAAGGAAGCATCATTGAACATCGTAGACGTGTCAAAGAAGCTCTAGATGATTCACCTAGTCTCAAATCCTATCTTGAGATAGTTTTTGCTGAGTGTTATGCACAAGCGCTTAAGCAAGCAAAAGCTGAAACTGGCTTGTCAATGGAATCCTTTCCTCTGAACTGTCCATACCAGCTGGTAGAAGTTACGGATGATGAGTTTTTACCCAAGTAAGTTCTGAATCGGGCTGTATGTGCCGCTTTTCTAAAGTTATACCTCTCCATTCTCCACTCTTGACTTTTACCTATAACAGATGTACAATCAGACTCGCATTGAAGGGGAGTAGCTGCTGGCAAAAAATGAAAGCCAGTACATCTGAATCAACATACTGGCGATGAGCCTGGTTCAGATGGCGAATAATCAATATTTGAAAGCGAGACCTTCACTAAGTTCACACCGAAAAGTGTAAACTTGGTGAGGTCTTTTGGTTCTCATCAAGCTTCACATCGGTAAAGGATTCTTCAGGAGCTTGAGAGAGTGTTAACAGCTTTTACCGCAGGTTTATTATTAATAACAGTTTCAGAACTAGGCGATAAAACATTTTTTATTGCTGTGATTTTGGCAATGCACCACCCACGACGGCTGGTATTTATAGGTGTTACAGCTGCTTTAGCCGCGATGACAATCCTTTCGGTGCTATTTGGACAAGCGGTATCTTTGTTGCCAAAAGCTTATATTCATTACGCCGAAATAGTTTTGTTTATTGCCTTTGGTATCAAGCTGTTATATGACGCAAGTAAGATGTCCTCGGCTGCTTGTGATATGGAAGTTGTAGAAGAAGCCGAAGCTGCGGTGAAAAAAGCAGATTTGGAGTTACCAAAGAAAAAGACTTCCTTAGCAATTGTCATAGAAGCCTTTATATTGACATTTATGGCAGAGTGGGGCGATCGCACCCAAATTGCCACCATTGCTCTAGCCGCCGGTAATAATCCAATTGGAGTGACAATAGGTGCAATTTTAGGACACGCCATTTGTGCTGCGATCGCAGTTATCGGCGGCAAAATGATTGCCGGTCGAATTTCTGAGCGTCAACTCACCTTTGTTGGCGGATGCCTGTTTTTAGTCTTTGGTGCCATAGCTGCCATTGAGGGAGCGTGAGGGGAGGAAGCAGGGGGGCAAGCAGGGAGCAAGGGGCAAGGGGGCAGGGGGCAGAGGAGACAAGAAAGAGACTTCTCTTTGTACCCAATGCCCAATGTCCCAATACCCAATGCCCAATCCCTATCATTTAGGCTTACTTTCCAATGGAGGCGCGGAAGATGCAGCCGGATTAGGAATAGGAGAAACTGTTGCTGCCTTTTTAATTTCGTCTTTATACTGAGCAGGTGCTAAAGCTGCGGCACTATCAAATAAAGGTTTTGCATCTGCGTCTTTGCCCTGTTGTTTCAAGAGCATAGCTTTTGCCACAACGGGGCGAAAATCTTTAGGATCTTTCTTAATTGCTTGGTCATATACAGAACTAGCTTGAGCGTAGCGTTTCTGGGAAGCATGAACAGAACCTAACAGCACCTGCACGGCTACTGTATCTACACTTCCAGGCTGAATTGTATTTGCTTGGGCTGCTTTCGAGAGGGTTTCTTGCAGCAAACCAATAGCTGCTTCAGGGCGTTGCTGACTGATTAACAAAGCCACCATTCCTTGTAAAGCCTTCAAATCGCCTGGTTTGGTGGATAAAATTGCGCGATAAGCTTGAGCGGCTCCTTCGCGATCGCCTATTTGCTGTTTAGCTTGAGCTAGTAGCACTGAATATTCTGACTGTTCGGGATTCAGCTTGGCTAGCTTTTCAAGGGGTTCAATGACGACTTGAATATCAGCTGGCTTAACCTCACTTTTTTCTTTTTGACTTAGTAGTTGTAGACGCGCCTGCAATAAGCTCTTAAGCGCAGTCTGATTTTCTGGTTCCCTTTGCAAAACCAGTTCATAACCCCGGACTTCATCTTCCAATTTTGATTTTTGGTCAGAGGAGGGCAAAGTGCCTCTGGTGCTAGCGGTATTCTGGTTTGAGGGTGGCGTATTCTTAAATGCTCCAATTATGGGAATCACCGAAACACCCACAAAAGCAAGAATTGCCAGCGCCAAGACGACTTGAACTATCCAACGATTGCGCGGTTGAGACACAGTTTTGTCTTTCTCCTAAATTTTAATGACATTATCATTTACACAAATCGTAAAGTTAAAAATTTCCAAAACTTTGCGGAATACCGCCAATTGCCTGTGAATTTTATAACAATTAACTATTTACACTGCTAAAGTAAGTGATGACTTTAGGAGGAGCCGTCAGAATTGTAGCTATGATATGCTTCCGAAACTAGTGTAAAGGCGCTAAATTACACATTTAGTGTTTATACACTCAATTTAGCGCCTTTAGTATTGTATAGAGTACCCTAGTGTGACTTTGTGAAAAGCAAATATACTTTCATCAGTCGCACAAATGCTCTTTCCAGCTGCCTTTGTAAAATCCCACAATGGGATGTGTCTCCGCCGCAAGGAGTTTTTATGAATTCCGACCTGATGCCGTTGCCTGAATCTTCCAATTCTTCTGCCTCTAACCAGGGCCTAAATAACATAGAGGCATCCTCTAATGTTCAAATAGTAGCCAAGCCCTCTAAATTTGAAAATTCGCCTGTCAACCCCAGCGAGACTGACTCAAATGGGAACTTAGTCAATCGACAGCAACCGATTCCGCCTCCTAGCGAACCGATGCAGTACCGAGCGATCGGATTAGTTCGGGGTCGCTATCATGCCAGCAGCGAACAATTCACTCAAGGTACACTGCTAACCACAGATGGTGTAGAACTCAATGCCGTCCTCCTAGGCCGGATTATGAGCTTAGTCAAGAATCATCTAGACTTAGAAAAAGAACATTTGTGGGTAGTATATCCACGGACAAGACAAGAAAATGACACCTTGCACATCCAAATCGTCGGAGTTTGGGAGCCAGAAAATCTGGCTAAAAACTCAACAGATGAGGACGAGTCAGATTTAGAGTTGCAAGAGTCACAGACACCGGATGATGGCTTATCCGAAAATTCTGAATTAAGCACAATTCCCGCGATTCCCTCATCAGAAGTAGCAGATGGTGGTTTTTCTGTTCGTGGTGAAGTAGTATACCAATCTTTTGACGCTAAGAGTTTGGTAGTCAAAATTAGGCAGGCTGCACGTAAACCAACTGACAAACCCAAGTATTTCAAGTTGAAATTAAGGGGTGTCCTCACCACCAAAGCGGTAGGAAAGTTCTGGGACTTCCAAGCCAAACGAGAAGCTGATGTTTTGATAGTAGAAAAAGCTGAAGCGATCGCTGACTTGCCCAAAAAACGCAAACCACCATTCAGAGGTGGCCCTCGTGCTGGCGGTGGCGGTGGTGCTGGTGCTGGTAGTAGAAAACCATTCCCCCCCAGACGCAGTGGCGAAACCCCGCGTCCCATCAAGAAAACAGGCGCAGGCGGCGACACCTCTGTGGTGTCAAAACCTATACCAAAAACGCCTGCTCCTAAACCCATCAAGCGACCGAAACCGACTCAAGAGTAGGGTATGGGGCATTGGGCATTGGCCAAACAGGGCATGGAAAAGAGACAAGGGAGACAAGGGAGACAAGGAAGAGGGGGGAGACAAGGGAGAGACTTAATTTTAATAATTCCCCCTTGTCCTCCTTGTCCCCCTTGCTCCCCTGCTCCCTGCTCCCTCATCCCCCCATTCCCCATTCCCCAAGATCAAAAATCCGTCCGCCGATCTTGGGGTAGAAACGATCGCTCCATCGGAATTGGTGAAACTGGTTCTGTGAGGGTAAACGTCCCTGCTTCGATCCACTTTTTCAACTCTAGGGCAACTTGCCTAGAAAAAAACAAACTCGCTAAGGGGGCAGAGCGTACAGCTTTGCCCTCAATAGTGATCCTCCCAGATTTGAGTTGGGCATAACTCACTAAACCAAAGGTGGGACGAACGCGCCGGGGAATGGAAAAATCCACTATTGGGGCTACTAAATCTTTATCCTGTACAGCGCAGTGTTCAACTACTTGTTCATTTAATACAGGGAGTGGGACACCAACGCCTAACATTAATGAGGGGCCATAGCTTTTAAAGTAACAACCCCGCACCCAGTGAGCATCCATTTGCTTGGCATCACCAATTAAAGCTAAAGTAGCAGAAGGCCCAATCGGTGTCCGATTAGCTAAACGTTTTTGTAAGGGGAAGTGCTGAGTGCCTTCCCAGGCAACATAACCAATACCGCCGCCTAAAAAAATTCGAGTCCCTATACCAACGAGTTGCAAGTCGGGATCGTTGAGTAAGGGGGAAATAGCACCGGGATTAGAGTAAACGGCATTCCCCAAACGCGGTTGTAAAGGGCCCAGATAGGTGAAGAGGGGGCGATCGCCACCATTTACACCAACAATAAAATTTTGATAAAGATTGCGCGGATTGAATAAATAAAACTGATTAATTGTTTCACGGGTAACTGTAGTTTCAAAACTTGCTCTGGGGTAACAATCTGTTACTTGTCCTTGCGCTTTTACGTGTATAGCTTTACCAGCGATCAAATCTTCGATGACATGACCGCCGCCACGTTCTCTGATTTCTTCTCCGTCCGTCGTCTCCACAGCACAACTCGCACCCAAATATAAATCTACTGCCCCAAAACCAGAGTATGCTGGTACACCATCTAACCAGCAACGACGAATTTTGATCGGAGGGTCAGTGTGTCCAAGATTGATAATTGCACCGCTTGATTCCATCGGCTCAAACGTACCAGTGGTAATTACATCAACTTCTTTAGCCGCTTTAGTAACACCGATTTCTACAACTCGTGCTTTTAACTCTTCAGTTGTCAACACCACCGCACGTTGGCGGATGATTTTCTCGTTAATTTCGGCAATTGTTCGCATCTTATCAGTGCTAGCGCTTCCTGCTATCTTCCTCTTTGAAGGATATCTTGTTGAAGAAGAATTCAGAAGTCAGAATACAGGAGCAAAGACAGAAACGCTCCGTCTCTGGTCAATTGTACAGAATTCATTCTCAATTCTGAATCCTGAATTCTGTTTTGATAAATCGCAGAATCTTGCATAATTTCCTGTCGAAATAGTTGTCAGCCAATCTCTACGCGACGGGAGCATCCCAATTTTGCTAAAAGGCACAGAACTGGCACAAAAACTCTGTACAAACATCTTTCCTTTGCGTTCTTTGCGTCCTTGGCGGTTCGTTATTTCATTCCTAGTCTAATTCCAAATACCCTATAAAAATAAACTTGCACATTTGGGATGCTCCCTACGCGACAGATTAGCACCTTGGATAGGGTTAAAATTTTCCAAAAAAAACAATTCAACTATTGCAAAGTCCAAATCATATATTTTTTGTGGACAACGCGCTACTTATATCAAAAATATTTTCACGCCTACGTAAAACTACTATCAAAAAAGTCTTGCATTATCAATCAAATGTATGTATGGTTAAGATTAATTAGACTTGCTGGACTGATACCAATTTAATGTGAAGTTGCACATATCTTGATCCCCCTAAATGCGCGAAGCGCTGTAGTGGAGCGACTGGCGTGGGCTAGGGGGGATCGAATTCTATGCAGCTTCGTAAAAAATTGGTATGAGATAATTTTACGTCAATAGAAAGAAACATTTCTGGCTTTTGTAAAACATCTCAGCCAAATAGTCAATCGTAAAATGGGAGCTAATAGTAGATGCTAGAAGGTTTTGGTATGGGAGAAACTACTTAATTTAAGATCAGTTATACAAGGGATGTCTAAGCAAAAGTTAGAATTCTATATATTTGCAAAGTTATCCTAACTTCTACCCCCTCAGCACAATTAATTCTATTTATTGCTATTCATTTTATCGAACAGAATTCAGAAGTCAGGAGCCAGAATTCAGTTGAATATTCTGAACGAAAAAGCGGATGAATAATTGGGTTTAAGACCCCTGCCAAATTGAAAATTTGGTGGTCAACAAAACAGTCGCCGGTCTGAATCCCCGACTGATGGTTACTGAGCGACTCGTGCCGAGCCTGTCCTGAGCGTAGCCGAAGGGCGGAGTCGAGGTAAGCCGAAGTATTGATTCTGACCGGAGTAACGGAAACGTCTCCGGCTACGCCCCTGAATTCTGAATTCTTCTTCAATGTTACATTTCACCCGATAACGAATTGAGTAAGAGGCAATGACTACTTCTGAATTACCTAATCTTAATCAAAGAAACCAAAAGAATATTTCCGATAGAATTGAAAATTTATCTTCTACATCAGATGAAAAAAAGTTATTTAACTTGAAAGTAATTGAGTATTTATTACTTGCAGCTTTTGTTTCTTCTGCACTTTTTATTGTTTTTCTTTCAGAAGATAAAACAGTTGTCATTTCTGGGGCAGTAGCTCTAACTTTCTTATTTTTTTTGTTGCTCATCAATAGACAAGTATTCCAGAACTACAAGAAGGCAGCTTATCAGTCAGAACTCACCAAAAAAGCTGAACTATATAGTTATCTATTGACCAACCCTAATTCTTGGGATAAAGATACACTGACTCTGACAAGAGGGAAGGCTTTACAATACAGCCAAGACTTGATTGATGATTATAAAAAAATTAGAGGTGTATCAAGGAACCTTTACTATAGTTTGCAAATTGCGACAGTGATTTTATCAGGAGTCACACCAATTTTAGTTCTAGTAGACAAATTAGAAGCAGGACAAGCTTGGCTCAAGTGGCTCCCTGTACTCTGCCCAGCTATTGCTTCTATCGTTGCTAGTATAGTTACCTCTTTTCCTTTTCAGAAGAATTCCCTTGCTGCTAACACAGCAGTTGAATTGTTAGAAGCGGAACAAGAGAAATTTATATTGGGTGTGACTCCGCCTTATCGTTGCTATGATGTGTCTGACGAAAGCCAACAGCAACAAAAGGCAAGTCAAGCATTAGAGTACTTTATTGTTCAAGTGAACAATATTCATCTCAACCAATTGCAGCAAACGAGTGAGACGCAATCAGAGAAGACAGAATCTACTTCTTCATCTAATGAGTCAAACAAAGCGGAAGCAGAAGTAACGAAGTAGAAGGACACTTGATTAGTTAATTGCGATCGCTAATCAGTCGAGTATTGGTTCAAATAGGATTTTTCAGACTAACTGGAAAAGCTAATATTCCCAACTTTTTGAATAAGTTGGGAATATTATGATTTTAGCAGCGATCGCAGTTGTGGCTTTGAAAGTTTTTTTAGTTCTGTGTACTGAAACAAAAACAAAATTTAATAGAAAGGCATCACGTCAAAAGCATCTAGCGAAACCACAATTTTTTCAAAAATATCATCATTGGCCGCGGATGAACCGAGCCGGATTGCTTTACTTACAAAAATTTACAATCAGTAATTATTATTTAATAACTGTCTTAAATAGTTTAATTATCTGCTTAACTGTCTTAACTGTCTTAACTGTCTTCTAATTGTGAAATTTTTAATTTAATTATCTGCTTAACTGTCTTAACTGTCTTCTAATTGTGAAATTTTTAATTTAACTATCTATTTAAATGCTTGAGTCTACGTATTGCTTTTTTTCTATAACCATGAAAGATTATGAGAACACCATAAATTACTAAACATTTATCTGCCATCATCTGAAATGAGTAATAACTCAAACAGATTTTTCAAATGCCCTATCTTTCGGCATAAAAAACTTCAGCTAAAACTTACATAGCTCTTTATTTGGACCAAGAGCATTTTATATTATTCCCTTGACATAAGCCACCACGAGTAAACTACACGTGGTGACATAGCCTGGTTGGTGAGGATGCTCGTCAACCTCCAGTTCATCTCAGCCACGAAATGAAGACAGCAAGAAGACTCCAGAGGAGGTTACGCGCAGATCATGCAACCCTTTGAACTGCCAGAATTTTATATGCCTTGGCCCGCACGGCTGAACCCAAACCTGGAAACGGCGCGAGTGCATTCCAAAGCCTGGGCCTACCAGATGGGGATACTTGGCTCACAAGAAGAAGCCGAAAGTTCCCCTATCTGGGACGAGCGCACATTCGATGCCCACGACTACGCCTTGCTTTGCTCCTATACCCATCCAGATGCGCCAGGGACGGAGCTTGACCTAGTGACCGATTGGTATGTTTGGGTGTTCTTTTTCGACGATCATTTCCTTGAAATCTATAAACGCACTCAAGATATGGCTGGTGCTAAGGAGTACCTCGACAGGCTGCCGGCGTTTATGCCAATCTACCCCGTTAACACCCTCCCAGTGCCGACCAACCCAGTGGAGCGCGGCTTGGCCGACCTGTGGTCTCGCACCGCGTTTACCAAGTCTGCGGACTGGCGGCTCCGGTTTTTTGAGAGTACCAAGAACCTCCTCGAAGAGTCTCTGTGGGAACTCGCCAATATCAACCAGGATCGGGTCGCTAACCCGATAGAGTACATCGAGATGCGCCGTAAGGTTGGCGGCGCTCCGTGGTCGGCGGATCTTGTCGAACACGCCGTGTTTGTTGAGATTCCGGCTGAAATCGCCAAAACTCGGCCGATGCGGGTACTGAAAGACACCTTTGCCGATGGGGTGCATCTTCGCAACGATCTATTCTCATACCAGAGAGAAGTAGAGGATGAAGGTGAGAACGCTAACTGCGTGTTGGTCTTAGAGCAATTTCTGAATGTGAGTCCGCAGGAAGCGGCTAACTTCACCAATCAACTGCTGACTTCGCGGTTACAGCAGTTCGACAACACCGCCATCACCGAACTACACCCTCTCTTTGATGAACACGGACTAGACCCGGTGGCTCGCGTGAATGTTCTGTTATATATCAAAGGACTTCAGGATTGGCAATCGGGCGGTCATGAGTGGCATCTGAGGTCTAGCCGCTACATGAACAAGGGAGGGGACAATTCTTCGACATCCACGCTACTTCTGGGTGGGCCTACTGGATTGGGCACATCGGCTGCGCGGATTGGATCGTTATACAGTGCCTTGGGTTTAGGAAGATTCAAGAGCTTCACTCACGTTCCATACCAGCCTGTGGGGCCGGTGACACTGCCGAAGTTTTATATGCCGTTCAGTACAAGTTTGAATTCCCATCTAGATGCTGCCCGGCGGCATTCTAAAGAATGGGCCCGCCAAATGGGGATGCTAGATTCACTACCTGGCATTCCTGAAGCCGTGATTTGGGATGACCACAAGTTCGATGTTGCTGACGTGGCTTTATGCGGTGCGTTAATCCATCCCAATGCATCTGGCCACGAACTAAATCTGACGGCGGGTTGGCTGGTTTGGGGAACTTATGCCGACGATTACTTCCCAGCGCTCTACGGGCACAGTCGCAACATGGCGGGTGCAAAAGTGTTCAACGCCCGACTATCGGCATTCATGCCTCTCGATTCTAGCCCCATCCCAGACCCGACCAATCCAGTAGAACGGGGCTTGGCTGATTTGTGGTCTCGCACAGCTGACCCCATGTCAGCAAAGGCGCGGGGTCAGTTCCGCCGCGCGATCGAGGACATGACGGAAAGCTGGTTATGGGAACTCGCCAACCAGATCCAAAATCGGATTCCAGACCCGATAGATTATGTGGAAATGCGCCGTAATACCTTTGGCTCGGATCTCACCATGAGCCTGTCTCGACTAGCTCAGGGTGACGAAATCCCGGCGGATATTTACCGGACGCGATCGATGCGCCAGCTAGATAATTCCGCCGCCGACTTCGCCTGTTTGACCAACGACATCTTCTCTTACCAGAAAGAAATAGAATTCGAGGGCGAACTCAATAACGGCGTGTTGGTCGTTCAGCAATTCCTCAACTGTGATCTGCCGCAGGCCGTCGAGGTTGTCAACAATCTGATGACTTCTCGGGCCCGCCAGTTTGAACACATCGTGGCCACCGAACTACCAGCCCTTTTCGACGATTTCGACTTAGACGCAAATACCCGCGAGAAACTATACGGATATGTCGAGAAACTACAGCAGTGGATGTGCGGCGTTCTTAAATGGCATATAACGGTGGATCGCTATAAGGAATTTGAATTGCGTAATAGTTCGGCAGCAGGGCGGTTGCCCAGTGGGCCGACTGGACTAGGTACTTCGGCTGCACGGATCAGATCGTTGGTCGGTGTAGGGGGTTTAATTTCAGTACTCGGTCAAGTAGGGTCGGGTTATTTTGCTGGTGAATAGAGTTTGGCGGTGTGAGTCCAAGATCAGTATTTGATCGAGTGAGATCAATTTTTTTAGTAACTAAAGAGTAGAGGGTTAGGTTATGACAGAATCTATCGAGTCAAATTTGGATGTTGAGAATGAGCATCCCCGACTGAGTTTGAGTACCGCAGCTGCGCGTAATTTGGCGACGACGACCAAATCTGCACCGCAGATGCAGGAGATTACATCGAGGTGGTTGTTGAAGATGTTGCCGTGGGTGCAGACGAAGGGTGGTACTTATCGGGTAAACCGTCGGTTAACATATTCCATTGGCGATGGGCGCGTGACTTTTACCAACACTGGAGCCGATGTGCAGGTGATTCCTCAAGAACTTGGTGAGTTGCCATTGCTGCGAGGGTTTGACGACGTTGATGTGTTGAATGCCTTGGCAGGTCGGTTTGTTCAGCAGGAGTTTGCCCCCGGTGATGCGATCGCACAGTCAGGACAGCCAGCCAATCAGCTTTTTTTGATTGCTCACGGCAAGGTAAATAAGATTGGTGTTGGCAAGTATGATGAGCAGACTGTATTGGGTGTGTTAGCTGACGGTGACTATTTTGGCGATCGCATATTAGTAGAGCCTCAGAGCAATTGGGAATACACAATCCAGGCTCTCACCCGAACCACGGTATTGGTGTTACCACAACAAGCGTTTCGGGAACTGCTCAACCAGTCACAGGCGCTACAAGCCCACGTTGATCGCTTCAGAACCCTC
Organism: Nostoc sp. NMS2; assembly: GCF_017115105.1. Classification (GTDB taxonomy): domain Bacteria; phylum Cyanobacteriota; class Cyanobacteriia; order Cyanobacteriales; family Nostocaceae; genus Nostoc. Next base: position 86,218 of record NZ_JABXKH010000038.1, on the reverse strand, counting down.
CCACAAGTTCCGCAAAATGAGTCCGGGGAAGCTGCCATTGAGGTGACATCAGGGTATGTCGGAGAGCTTGAGTTGCCGGGAACTTTCGTAGATTACGAACTCTCCCCCCGTGAATATGAGTTGAGCGTGGCTCAAACCGTGTTGCGGGTGCATACTCGTGTCGCGGATCTGTACAATGAACCGATGAATCAAACCGAACAACAATTGCGGCTGACTATCGAGGCATTGCGGGAACGTCAAGAAAACGAATTAATCAACAATCGGGGATTCGGTTTGCTACACAACGCCGACTTTAAACAGCGCATTTACACCCGCAACGGGCCACCTACTCCCGATGACCTTGACGAACTCCTGGCCACGGTATGGAAAGATCCGGGATTCTTCCTGGCGCACCCCCGCACCATCGCTGCTTTCGGTCGGGAATGCAACCGCCTCGGCATCTATCCACAAAGCATCGACTTGGGCGGTCATCGGGTACCTGCTTGGCGGGGTATACCCATCTTTCCCTGCAACAAGATCCCCATTACCAATACCCGCACCAGTTCCATCCTCTTGCTTCGTACCGGTGTGGAAAAACAAGGAGTGATTGGTTTGCATCAAACTGGTATTCCCGACGAATACCAACCCAGCCTGTCCGTTCGATTTATGGGCATCAGCGAAAAGGCCATCCTCTCCTACCTTGTCACCGCCTACTACTCCGCAGCCGTCCTTGTTCCTGATGCACTGGGTATCCTCGAAGACGTGCAAATCGGACTCTAAGCATTATTGCTGAATTTTAGATTTTAAATTTTGGATTTTGGATTGAAAGATTCAAAATTCAAAATTTAAACATGTCTGTTCGTGCAGTCAATTTAGAGCCAGGGCGAATAGACACCATGCGGACTAGAAAAAAATTGAGTGTTGAAACCCACCTCTGTGGGTAAAGCTGCGTGTAGAGGTATTTTCTAACCGCTTTCGTTAGTAACTAGAGGATGAGGTGATGACAGAATCTATCGAGTTGAATTTGGATGTTGAAAATGAGCATCCCCGGCTGAGTTTGAGTACCGCAGCTGCGCGTAACTTAGCGAAGACAACCAAATCTGCACCGCAGATGCAGAGCATTACCTCACGGTGGTTGTTAAAGATGTTGCCGTGGGTGCAAACTAAGGGTGGCACTTATCGGGTGAACCGTCGGTTAACTTATGCCCTTGGTGATGGGCGAGTGACTTTTACCAACACTGGAGCCGAGGTGCAGGTGATTCCCCAAGAACTTGGTGAGTTGCCATTGCTGCGAGAATTTGATGACGTTGAGGTGTTGAATGCCTTGGCGGGTCGGTTTGTTCAGCAAGAGTTTGCACCTGGTGACATCATTGTGCAGTCAGGCCAGCCAGCCAATCAGCTTTTTTTGATTGCTCATGGCAAGGTAAATAAGATTGGTGTTGGCAAGTATGATGAGCAACCTGTGTTGGGTATATTAGCCGATGGTGATTATTTTGGCGATCGCACCTTGGTAGACTCCCAGACCAATTGGCAGTTCACAATCCAAGCTATCACTCAAACCACAGTATTGGCGCTCCCACAACAGGCGTTTCGGGAACTGCTCAACCAGTCACAGGCATTGCAGGCTCACATCGATCGCATCAGAACTCGTCCACAAGTCCCACAGAACAAGTACGGGGAAGCTGCGATCGCATTGAGTTCAGGACATATTGGGGAGACTGAGTTACCGGGAACCTTTGTAGATTACGAACTCTCACCCCGCGAATATGAATTGAGCGTTGCCCAAACTGTGTTGCGGGTGCATACTCGTGTCGCCGATCTGTACAACGAACCGATGAATCAGACCGAACAACAATTGCGGTTAACTATCGAAGCATTGCGGGAACGTCAAGAACACGAGTTAATCAACAACCGCGAATTTGGCTTGCTACACAACGCCGACCTCAAACAGCGCATCTACACCCGCAATGGCCCACCCACTCCCGACGACCTCGACGAACTCCTTACCCGTAGGAGGAAGTCAAAATTCTTCCTGGCGCACCCCCGTACCATCGCCGCCTTCGGCCGAGAGTGCAACCGCCTCGGCATCTATCCAGAAAGCATCGACCTAGACGGCAGCATAGTGACCGCTTGGCGAAGCGTACCTATTTTTCCCTGTAACAAAATTCCGATCACAAATACCCAGACTAGCTCTATCCTTGTACTCCGCACTGGAGAGGAAGATCAAGGCGTTATCGGTTTACATCAAACTGGTATTCCCGACGAACACCAACCCAGTTTGTCCGTCCGATTCATGGGCATCAGCGAAAAGGCTATTATGTCCTACCTTGTCACCGCCTACTACTCCGCAGCTGTTCTTGTCCCCGATGCACTCGGCATTCTTGAAAATGTGGAAATCGGTCGCTGAGGAAAGGCTTGGTCATCTGGACACTATTAAGAAGTAAAAAGTAAAAAGATAATCCCCATAAATAAATCTAGGGGATTTAATTAGGACTTACGCACGAGTTGAGTTTAGGACTTACGCACACTCTACGAATTCTTGGCGTTCTTGGCGTCTTGGCGGTATGCCTCCGGCACGCTACGCGAACGATAAATTAAGCTTTTTGGCAATTTTTGCGTAAGTCCTGGAGTTATGGAATAACGAACCGCAGAGGCACAGAGGACACGGAGAAATCAGAGTTTGAGAGATATTTTGCGTAAGTCCTATTAATAAGAACGTATTGTTTCTTGTACTACGTATCTAGAAACAAATGTTTTTACTTTGTTCCATAAATAAATTCAGGGGCTTGTGACCATTGTTCTTTTTCTTTATGAGTGCTTTTTTACTTTTTACTTTTGCCTTGTTCGGTCAATACTACGCAGTATTGAGACACTAGTAGAGACGCGAAATTTCGTGTCTACGTGATAATCCTTAACTCAACTGAATTAACGTGAGTTCGACGAGTGCTATTTTGACCTCTCCCCCAGCCCCTCTCCTACGAGGAGAGGGGAGCAAAAACCCTCTAATTTCATTACTCCTCCCTCGCCTTTTAGGAGAGGGAGGCTGGGAGGGAGAGGTCTGTCGAACTCACGTTGAATTAGATTCCGCTTTGCAGGGGATAGTTGAAAGATAAATAAGGGTATAGGCAATTTGTGAAGTTGCCTATACCCTTATTTATATAAACTAAGTTTTTGCAGTCGCCTATAAGCCTAAGTTAGTGCTTGAGCAACTACTGCCGAAAGTGACTCATTTACTGCTTGCTTCAACAATTCGGCTTTATCGGTCTGTTCCCAAGGCAAGTCTAAATCAGCCCGCCCAAAATGACCGTAAGCCGCGACGTCCTGATAAAAACGTCCGCCTCGTTCACTTGGTAAGTTGCGTAAGTTAAAGGTATGGATAATCCCTGCTGGACGCAGTTCAAAGTGTTGGTTGATTAATTCCAGTAAGGTTTCTTCATCAACTTTGCCAGTGCCAAAGGTATCTACCAAAATACTTGTTGGTCGCGCTACACCGATAGCATAAGATAGCTGGATTTCAACTTTTTCTGCTAACCCAGCAGCGACAATATTTTTCGCTACATAACGAGCCGCATAAGCAGCAGAACGGTCTACCTTTGTGGGGTCTTTGCCAGAAAAAGCGCCGCCACCATGCCGTGAATAACCACCGTAGGTGTCAACAATTATTTTCCGTCCTGTCAGACCAGAGTCTCCTTGAGGACCACCAACGACAAATTTGCCAGTGGGGTTGACTAAAAAACGTGTCTGATCGTTAGGCTTAATGTCAATGTCACCAAAAACAGGTTCGACCACTGCTGACCAAAGGTCTTGTTTAATCTTGGCTTGTACAGCCGCCTCATCCGTAATTTCCCCAATACTGGCTGTATGCTGGGTGGAAATTAGAATAGTATCAATACCTACTGGTCGTCCATCTTCGTAGACTACAGTTACTTGGGTTTTACCGTCAGGACGCAGGTATGACAATTCACCTGTTTTGCGAACTGCTGCCAATCGGCGGGCAATGCGGTGAGCGAGACTGATGGGTAAGGGCATCAGTTCTGGTGTTTCGTTGCTGGCAAAACCAAACATTATACCTTGATCGCCTGCACCAATTTTGTCGAATAGCTCATCACTATCTTGTTGGCGGGTTTCTTGGGCGGTGTTAACGCCTTGGGCGATATCGGGTGATTGTTCATCTAAAGCCAGCAGAACGCTGGTGCTGTTAGCAGAAAAGCCATTATCAGCATTTGTATAGCCAATTTCGGCAATTTTTTTGCGGGCGAGATTGACGAAATTCACGTTGGCTTTGGTGGTTATTTCACCAGTGATTAGCACCAAACCAGTGTTAACTACTACTTCAGCAGCGACACGGCTGCTGGGGTCTTGTGTAAGTAGGGCATCCAGAATGGTATCAGAAATCTGATCGCAGATTTTATCTGGATGACCTTCGGTGACTGACTCGGAGGTAAATAAATATCGACGAGACAAAGCAAATTCCTCCTGACTTGAGTTTTTTTGCTGACTAAATGTGGTATTTAGCTCAACTACCTAATTTAACGTGAGCTTCCAACGAACGGCATTCGTTATGCCTTAAGAGAAACAATCTAGTTTCTTAGGAGCCGTCGAACTCACATTAATTTATGAAATCATAACAATATTTATACTTCAGTAGTTAGTATCTTGTTGATATTGATAAAAACCACTAACTATAAGGTAAGTATCTGTAAAAAAATAAATTTATGCTAATTATTTTGTGGCTAAAATGTATTTAATAACACTAAAAAAGGGGGACACTCAGAAGCGCCCCCACAAACTTTGACACAAGCGCTGCTGTTAAACCTGAACCGCTGCTAACTTTGCTTCCGTAGCTGTCAACCGCTCATAGGCAGCACGCATTTTTAAACCTGTAAGTACTTGGAAGAAACCAGTACCATTATTGGAACCTGGATACTCACGGTGTTGGAGTAATAAATGAGTCAATTCACCCTGGTATTTGGTGGATGTATTGCTGAGATGGGTTTCGATATAAATTACTTCTTCCAAGTTATCAAATTGACCATCTACCTCTAGTACTGAGACATAGCGACCGTAGTAAACATCCGAACCGTAGTATAGTTGCATACCAGGATAAGAACAGGTCAGCTTGCGTCCACAGGGAGTCCAATTAATTGTTGACCCTTCATCAAAGAGATAGGTCGGATCAAAGCCTTCCTTACCTTCCCGTTGGAGCATCCGTACCCGTAGGACTCTACGTTCGGTGTCGTTTTTGATCAAGTTCGTGGGTAATACTTGGAGAACCACATCCGCAAATTCTCTTTGTGGTTCGATAAACTTATCAAAGTCAGGTTTGCGGGAATTGATTTGTGCTAATACATCTTCGTAGCGATGACCGCGTTCAGCCATATCTCGCTGGATTTTCCAGGCGATTTTGACTTCATCGCTAATGTCAAAATAAACACTGAAGTCGATTAGCGATCGCACCCGCTCATCATATAAAGGATGCAGTCCTTCAACAACTATAATGTGATTCGGCTCTATCCGCTCTGGCGGATCAATCAAGCCAGTTTCGTGGTTGTAAATCGGCTTATTAATCGCTTCACCACTTTTGAGCGCTCTAATTTGCTCATACATCAGGTCAAAATTATTAGCTCTGGGGTCTAGTGCCGTTATCCCAGTTTCTTTACGCTGTTTGCGATCCAAGGAGTGATAATCATCTAAGCAGATGACTGTCATCAAATCTTCACCAAACAAATCTATCAAACGACGCAAAAACGTAGATTTCCCACATCCAGAGTCTCCGGCTACTCCAATCAGTACCACGCGTTCCGGCTTACTTGTCATAAATCTCCTCTAAAATACTAAGATTGTGTCAATATTTTTTCACACAGCAGATTCTGAAGCCAGGAGTTTACCCCTTTGGTTTATCCTGCGTTCTTGCTACCTAGCACATCTATAAGACACCAAGCGGGTAGGCAACAAAGTATTCAGGAGGCTGAAGGCAGGAGTAACCCACGTTTGAAAGCGTAGGACTTAGGCTGTAGATGCCTTGTATCTCGCGGCACTTTCCGCTCAATACAATTCTTCTTTTTAAACTGGGTTTTTGATCCAGAACTAAAGTTTTCATTCATACTTCTTTCCTCCTGCTTTCTGCCTTCTGCCTCCTGCCTTCTCTTATAAGTTGCTACTCGTCGGACTAGCCTGAATTTTGGTGCCGGTAAGTATTTAATCCTAGTGGTATATTTGATTTTAACAGAAGGGGGTATCCCATACAAGATTGCGTCAAGAAGAATTAGCGTGGTTCATGAATCATTTTTTGTTGATTTAGTTGTTAATTTAAAAATGGGGATCAGCACCGCCTATGAGCGTTGCACCTCTGTCATTCTGCTACTTGTGACTCTATATAATCAAGGCTATAAGGTATAATTTATTATCTTAGCGATTTTTTTGACGTTCCTAAATTGTAATTACGGTTCCACAATGCTTAGAATATTCAAAGCAAAAATCTATCCAACGAATGAGCCAACAACTTGCATTAGTGAAATTATTGGCTGTAGATTTATGAATATGCTCAAATAAAAGCGTCGGCGTTATGGCAAATTACTGATAGAGGTTGACAGATTTTTCACATCAAGTAAAACTAATTACAGTTGCTTAAATCACGGTTCTCTCTGTCGTTATGTTTATCGCTAGAATTGTCCTAGTTATGTAATTATCCATAGATAGGTCATAAATATAGCTAACAATATTTCGAGAGAGTAGTAAATTCCAAGAAGTAAAACCAATCGGAAGAACATCTTCCGGGATTGGCATTGTCCAATTTAAAGCCTTGGAATAAGCAAGCATAACTGCAACTTTTGGAGGTAAACTGAGTGGTAGCTTCCAGCAATCAAAGCAGGCTTCCTACAGTATCTGCCCTTTATAAGTTGCTCGTTGGGTAGTAAAGTAAAAAACTATCTCCCTGATGGGGGTGGTAGTTAACGAAAAAAAGATTAAATTGACTCATTATTAACATTCTGCACAAGACTTATCATTTACCTTAGAAGGTGAACAGGTGTGTTTTTTGCTATGCCTGCATGTCTTTGGTGAGTGTACTTAGCAAGGCATTAATTTAATGATGCCGTTTTTCCTTCAGAGCCAGTTTTGTGAAACAAAAATCCGGTAAACTAAAGCTGGCAAGGTAGGGGAATAGTTTTTTTTGAAAAACGGTTAAGTAAATTATCGGAGTGGTAGAACGAATGTACAATCAAGGTGCTGTTGAGAGTGCTGCCAACACAGAATTAGGTAGCCGCGTCTTCGTTTATGAAGTAGTGGGTTTGCGTCAGAGCGAAGAAACTGACCAAACTAACTACCCAATTCGGAAAAGTGGCAGTATGTTCATCAGAGTGCCTTACAACCGCATGAATCAAGAAATGCGACGTATCACTCGTCTAGGCGGCACAATTGTTAGCATCCAGCCTGTAACTGCTCTAGAGCCAGTTAATGGTAAAGCCTCATTTGGGAATGCTACAAGCGTTGTCAGCGAGTTAGCTAAATCTGGGGAAACTGCTAACAGTGAAGGGAATGGTAAAGCCACACCTGTAAATGCTCATAGTGCTGAAGAACAGAAGAAGGACAAGAAAGGCAACACCATGACTCAAGCGAAAGCCAAAAAAGACCACGGTGACGTTCCTGTTAACACTTACCGTCCCAATGCTCCGTTTATTGGCAAGGTAATATCTAATGAACCGCTAGTCAAAGAAGATGGTATTGGTATTGTTCAACACCTTAAATTTGACTTATCTGGCAGTGATTTGAAGTATATAGAAGGTCAAAGTATTGGGATTATTCCACCAGGATTAGACAAAAACGGTAAACCGGAGAAACTGAGACTGTATTCCATCGCCTCAACTCGTCATGGGGATGATGTAGATGATAAGACAGTATCGCTGTGCGTCCGCCAGTTGGAGTATAAGCATCCAGAAACTAGCGAAACAGTCTACGGTGTTTGCTCTACGCACCTGTGTTTCCTCAAGCCAGGGGAAGAGGTAAAAATTACAGGGCCTGTGGGTAAGGAAATGTTGTTACCCCAAGATCCTGAAGCTAATGTCATCATGATGGCAACTGGAACAGGTATTGCTCCCATGCGAGCTTATTTGTGGCGGCAGTTTAAAGATGCGGAAAAAGCCGCTAACCCAGAATACCAATTTAAAGGATTCTCTTGGCTGATATTTGGCGTGCCAACAACTCCAAACCTTTTATATAAGGAAGAACTGGAAGAAATTCAACAAAAATATCCTGATCACTTCCGCCTAACTGCTGCCATCAGCCGCGAACAGAAAAATCCCCAAGGCGGTAGAATGTATATTCAAGACCGCGTAGCAGAACATGCTGATGAATTGTGGCAGTTGATTAAAAATGAAAAAACCCACACCTACATCTGCGGTTTGCGGGGTATGGAAGAAGGTATTGATGCAGCCTTAACTGCTGCTGCTGCGAAAGAAGGCGTAACCTGGAGTGTTTACCAGAAGGAACTCAAGAAAGCCGGTCGCTGGCACGTAGAAACTTATTAAGTTAGTCATTAGTCATTGGTCATTGGTCACTTGTACTGAGCGAAGTCGTTCGCGTAGCGTCTCGTAGAGAAGTATTAGTTTTAGACAAAGGACGAAGGACGAAGGACAAATGACAAAGTTATGAATTAGTAGGGTGGGCAATGCTCACCCTACAATTGTTTTGTTATGAATGAATATTGTAAATAGCTGAGGAAAGAGTTCTCAGTTCTGAGTAGTCAATTACTAAGTACTGATAACTACTCAGCACTCAGCACGGGCTAAACCTTAGCTATCCGCTAACAGCACTCAGCACTTAAAAATAAATTGGGTACAAAAATTGTGGGTGTGAAACTAGGAATACTGGGATTAGGCACTGTGGGAACAGGGACAGTGCAGTTGTTGGAAGATAAGGCTGGGCGGCATCCGTTGTTGCAAGAGATAGAAATCTATCGGGTGGGAGTACGATCGCTCGATAAACTCCGGGCAGTAGAATTATCTACAGAAGTTCTAACCACAGATTTAGAATCTATTGTCAACGATCCGGCGGTAGATATAGTTGTCGAGGTGATGGGCGGACTGGAGCCGGCGCGATCGCTAATTCTCAAAGCTTTGAGTAATGGTAAGCATGTAGTCACCGCCAATAAAGCAGCGATCGCCCGCTTTGGGGCAGAAATTTTCACAACTGCCAATCAAGCTGGCGTATACGTCATGCTAGAAGCTTCTGTGGGTGGTGGCATTCCGGTGATTCAACCCCTAAAGCAGTCTTTGAGTGTTAACCGCATTCACACTGTCACAGGCATCGTGAACGGTACAACTAACTACATCCTCACACGGATGCAAACAGAAGGCAGCAACTTCAGCGATGTCTTAGCTGATGCCCAACGCTTGGGTTATGCTGAAGCTGACCCCACAGCCGATGTTGATGGCTTGGACGCAGCAGATAAAATTGCCATCCTCGCATCATTAAGCTTTGGTGGACGCATCAACTTACAAGATGTTTATACCGAAGGCATTCGGCAAGTTAGCAAGACAGATATTGCCTACGCCGAAAAATTGGGATTTGTGATTAAATTATTAGCGATCGCTAAACGTGATACTCCCTCATCCCCGCTTTCAGTCAGAGTTCATCCGACTTTAGTGCCTCAAGCTCACCCTTTGGCTAGCATCAACGGCGTTTACAACGCCATTCTCGTCGAAGGAGAACCTATCGGGCAAGTCATGTTTTTTGGCCCTGGTGCTGGTGCTGGTGCAACCGCTAGTGCCGTTACATCAGATATTTTGAATTTAGTAGCTGTTCTTAAAACTAATACAGCAGTTGCAAATCCATTAATAGCTTGTGGACATCAGGAATACTGCCAAATTGCGCCAATGACAGAACTGATAACTCGGTTTTACGCCCGTTTCCTCACCAATGACCAACCGGGAGTTATCGGGAAATTGGGAACTTGCTTTGGTAACTATGGCGTTAGCTTAGAGTCAATTGTCCAAACTGGCTTTCAAGGGGAACTAGCAGAGATTGTGGTTGTTACCCATGATGTGCGGGAAGGCAACTTTCGGCAAGCTTTGGCAGAAATCCGGGATTTGGAAGCGATTGAAAGCATTCCTAGCTTATTGCGTGTACTTTGAGATTATCGTTTAGCGATCGCCATTAGGAGTTCTCAAAGCTAGAACACTTAGTTTTTTCAGATTTCTTTTTGCGCCTACGGAAGCTAGACTAAATAACAAACTGGCGCGTTGAACGCGAGGGTAGCCCTATGACTGCAACTAATCCAGCTACTAGTATCACACTTCCAGACCATACTCAACTTCCAGAGTCTGATGGCACTTTTGTAAGCCAGTCGCTTGCGGGGGTTCCCCCCGTTGTGCGAACTGGCGCGAAAAACTTCCAAGAACATCCTCAAAGCATTCTAATAACAGAGTCAATTAAACCAGTACTGCAAAAACGTCATCCTGATGGGCAATATTGCATCGGTCAAGATAGTGGTATCTACTGGCGGATTACTGACCCACCAGAACGAGGTGCAGAAGCTCCTGATTGGTTCTATGTCCCGAATGTGCCGCCTACGCTGAATGGGAAAATGCGCCGCTCTTATGTGCTTTGGCAAGAACACATTGCTCCGTTGATTGTATTAGAATTTGTCTCTGGAGATGGTAGTGAGGAGCGAGACAAAACTCCCTGGAAGGGGAAATTTTGGATTTATGAGCAGGTAATTCATCCGGCTTTTTACGGCATTTATGAAGTGAATAAAGCCAGTGTGGAAATGTACCACATTATTGAAGAGCAATATCAACTGTTACCAGCAAATGAGCGGGGACATTATCCCATCGCGCCTTTGGGAGTTGAATTAGGTATTTGGCAAGGAGTTTATCAGAATGCGGAATTACCCTGGCTGCGCTGGTGGGATTTGCAAGGTAATTTGTTACTGAGTGGCGAGGAAAGAGCAGAACAGGAAAGCCAAAGAGCAGAATTAGAAAGCCAAAGAGCAGAGTTAGAGCGCCAAAGAGCCGATCGATTAACTGCTCAATTGCGATCGCTCGGTGTTGAACCAGAGTTTTAAGTATCACGGACGTAGCTTGGGCGATTGTGTACTAGCCCTACCTGTGATAGATGATCTCGGATAAAGTAATCACACTTTGCCAGCCAAGTTCATTAACTGCTTGAAGTTCACAAGATAAGTAATGTTATTGGCGCTATCAATTTTGATCCACCCTTTTTCATGCAGCTTTTCCATGATTTTAGTGGTTTCTTCAACACCGATTTCTGTCACCTCTGCTAAATCTTTAAAGGGAATGTTAAAAATTTCTTTTCCTAAGTCTGATTCCTGACCATAGCTTTCACCTAAAGTTACTAGAGTATGAGCGAGTTTGACTGCTGGTGGTGAAGACCGCATTTGTAATCGCTGGTTAATTTGCCGCAATCGCCGCACCATAAGTTGCAACATTCGGTGATGTAACTGCGGGTCTTTAAACAATATTTGAATAAAACGCTCTCTGGAGATACTAAGCAACTTCACGGGTGAAAGGGCAATGACATCGGTTGAGCGTGGAGATTCATCTAAAATTGCCATTTCTCCAAAAAAATCGCCACGACCAAAAATTGCCAAAGCTACTGAATCATCCCCGACGGTACGCCGGACTTTAACCCAACCAGAAACCACGAAGTAAACGGCGTTACCCCAGGCATCTTCCATGACAACGGCTCGCCCAGATGGGTATTCATGTTCAATTGCAACGTTGAGCAGCCATTCTAAGGTTTGTGGGTTGGCTGTACTCATCAAGGGGAAAAGTTCACTAAAAACCTCAGTTAGCATGAAATATTTGCAACAAATGGATTCAAGAGCGGGAAACTAATTTTGATACTATAAGTTTGTTTAAATCGCAATCTTACTCAGAGTGCGATCGCAAAATTTGTATTTATTTGAGATGAACCTCTAGGGTTGATCGGTCTAAAGTCCCATTACAACATAACAATTATGTCCGCGATCGAAATCAGCGCTTTCACTGACAGACCTATAATTTGCTGTCTGTTGGTGGATTGCTATGTAGTGCCAGTATTTTGATCTGTTGGTCTAAATTTTTCACTAATTGATTCAGTGTAGCTAAAGCTTCTGATTGCTGAGAGTCAAGGCTGGGATTTAGCAAAAGCCGTTCTTGTAGTTCATGTAATTTGAAACTTAGTTGCTGAGAAATTCCTAAAGCATCACGTCCCAGACGCATCAATTGTTGTTGTTGATAGAATTTTAATGCTGCTCCCCGCAAGACTTGGAGTGTTGCCTCTTCACCGTAGGTTCCCGGCATGACTCGCAAGCGTAATAATAAGCGGTTTTTTTGATACACATATTCCTTCTCTACCTGTTTTGGTTCTGCAAGCGTGGTGAGAGGCAGGGAGGCAAATCGTTTTAATTCATTCAGTACTCCTTGGAAAACATAGAGCGGCAGTTTGTCTAATACAGACTGCAATATTCCATTATCACTCCACAGTATCCTGCCTTCGTAAGCTTGTCTTTCTAAATACAGCCGACCAATTCCCCCAACCAGAATTCGCCCTAGTAATTCTTCTAATAATTTCTTGGGTGGTAGTGTTGGCAGCAACTCAATAGAACTAAGTAGTTCAGGAACTTGTGTAGGCAAAATAGGTAAATTGTTTGCTGCTGCAACGGATATCTCGCCCTCTTGACTCCTTAGAGTTTGAGATGATTGATCTAGCTCTGGGATAGGAGGCAAGTCTACACGCTGTCCAGAATTTTGACGTTTTTGTGTCTGAAACATCAATATTGGGTGCTGATTTGATTCTGAGTCGGCATTTAGGGAGGGAATAGGTTTCTCAGCATTTTGTTGAGGAAAGTCTTCTGTTGACTCATGCACTTTTGCATCTAGCTGAGATGTATTCTTATGGTTGAGGTAGGCTGATAATATTCTGCGGTGAGAGTCGGCTGCGATCGCCTCAATCACCATTGTGCAATTGATATAAGGCAAAATGCGACCAACATAATCTAGTGCCTCACTGTCTTGTGGATAAACCATACCTAGCAAGAGGTTTTTGTCTTCTAATCCCAAGGGTAAAATCTGGTGGTAGAGGCAAGCTTCAAAGGACAAAAGATTATCAATCAGTTGGAACATTTGCTCCCGTTCTCTTCCTTCCTCCCATCTAGTTTGAGCGGCAGTTAGGATCTGCTGTGGATTTGCTGCGGTATCATTTAGTTCGCCCTCTGAAGACAACATAGGTTTGATTGCGTGGTGTTTATTTATATTTTGCCTCTAATTTAGTAGGTAGTTAATAAAGATACTTTGTTTGATTGTTAAAATTTCAATTATATATACTTAAGTAGACGTAAGTAGAAGATGAATTTTAGATAAGATACTGGGGATAATACTGAGGATTGGGCATTGGGCATCCCTTCGGCTTCGCTCAGGGCAAGTGGGCATTAGTTATTAATTCTTCTCCCTCATCTCCCGGTTGGTGAGCGAAGTCGAACCACATCTCCCTAATTTCCCCACTCCCGCATCTCCCACCCCCAGAAGTGGCTACTCTTGGGTTCTTAAAGCTTGGGCTGCTAGATAAATTTTTGTCCATTCGCCTAACACTTGATGGGTTTTGAGTTTTAACTGTTGAGCTATTGCTTCTATTGAGTTACCTGCTCTCCGCAAATCTAGGATCTGCCGCCCTAGAGGAGTCAATTTTTCATCAAGTTGTTGCCATTGGTTTTGCGTTAACCCTAAGTTATGTTCTTGTAAGGAAATTGAGAGCCAGCTGTCTACTAGCTCCGGTTTACCTTTGAGGGCAAAAACACGCACAGCATGGTAACTAATTTTTTCTCGCAGACGGTAGACTTCTTTAGTCTGCTTATTCAGTTTCTGGGCGATCTCTTCTTGGGACTTGCCTTGCAAATATAGACGTAGCCAATCCACTGCGTCTATACCGAGATTTTCTTGTAAATAATTTTCAAATTCTTTTTGGACTGACTGACGTAGTACCTGTTGTTCTTCTAGCTGTTGTGCTTCTTGATATTCTGCGATCGCCTGACTATCCACTAAGTTAACTCGGTTATCACTGTCGTCGGTGAGGACTTCTTCTGACACCAGTCTAATCATGTCACGGCCAGGCACTTGGGTTAAGCCACCGCGCTGAGTGCGACGCAAGTAATTTACAAACCGATAAGCTAGTAGGGGTTGATTGCGTACTGGTCGCAGACAATATTCTTCTACACTGGCAAATAGCAGAGCATCCGCCAATCGTCTATCGCTTGTATATTTGGCAAGATCAGCCATTTGTTGTTGCATATAGGCATCAGTTTGCAGCAATTCTTGGAGTACTTCTTGTAATACATCCATAACACTGCGCTGGCGATCGCGGCTGAGGGAAACCCAAGTCTGAATCTTATTGCGTAATGTCACTAAACTCCCTAGTCGCGTTATCAAGTTGCGATAAGCACGTTCTCGCCCAAACCCCAAATAGCGTTGACGTAAAATCCTCCAGCGATATTCCATCGCTTGTTTAGCGATCTCAAGTTCCTTTGGGTTCAACAGATCAAACCGTTTTGAGTCAGATCCAAATAGCCAGAGAATAATACTTTGCCTAGCAGCTTCGTTTTGATCTGAACATTCAGCAGCCAAGCGTTTTTGCCAATCTAAAGCAAGTTTTTCCATATCTATTGTCATACTGAGATTGCATTCCTCGAAACTCAATTTTGAAGTTTGCATCACAACCCCCATTTGTCCCACCTAATTGTTAACTGGCAGATGCACCAGATTTCATGAGTTTCATGAAAATAGCTCAGTGTTTCTACTTTTATTACGTCTTAATTCACTATAATTATGCAGAAATTTCTCCATTGATATTTTCCTTTCAATTCAAAATTGCCCAAAACCCTTGTAAATTAAGCATTTAGAGCAAGTCTGTTAATTTAAGCTTTTTGTAAAGTTATGTTTTTTAACTGAGAACAGAAATCTGCTTAGAGTGGTGAGGATACACCTTTGCACAAGATGAATCGGGGAAATCTGATATTTTGTAACAGATACAAGGAACGAATCTAATTTAACTCAATGTCAGACGTTATTTCACCCGTATAAGTTTCAACTCTCTACAATCCCTTACGGAGGAAAATACTTAGTTAAATCTTAGGACTTACGCAAAAGCATACGCAGTAGGGGCAATTCATGAATTGCCCCTACCTGAAAATCTTTCTTTTCGGCTATTGTTTGCGTAAGTCCTGAAATCTTAATACGCTTGGATAAGATTTTGACCTATTAAGATACCCCTACCTAACCCTCTTAGAATGGGCTTAATTCCCTACTTTCTAAGGGGAATCAGGGAGGAGGATCAAGCCTTAGCTGAATTCTATTAAGTTAAATTTCTGAATATAAACCACGTCTATCTTGAAACCTTTAGTTCAACTCTAATGAATAAGGATTTGCCCTCATCCCCCAACCTATCCCCCATATCTGGGATTCGGGGAGCTAGAATTTCAAAGTCCCTCTCCCATATCTGGGAGAGGGATTTAGGGTGAGGGCGAAAACTAAGGTTCTCAACTTAGATGAGGTTTATTTTTATTTTATCTAAATGTATATATGTAAATTAATGTTTAAGAGGATGTTTGGTAAGCCGTTATATAAAACCTTTAAATTCGTAAAAATGAATAGTCAACAGTCAATATTTTTTTTGACTATTGACTCTAACTGTTGCTTTCACTCTGCTTCAAAATTTAACTTATGCAAAATCTAAAAACAGAAAGAATGTAACCTTATAAAGTTTTGATGGTCAGAAGCCTTACAAGAAACTTCTCGTTAAATTCATTTATGGAGATTCTTGGTTTGAAATTTTTAATTCCATCGTAGGAGGTTGAACCTATCGACTGTTTGATCTGACAATTGGATTTTCTACAGATTCTCGATACCCTTGGACTTGTTCTGTGTAACCAATTGGCAGAACAGCTTCAACGTTTTCATGGGGACGAGCAATAATTACCCAGGATTCAAGTGTACCGCCAAAAACATTTTCTGCGGCTTCAACACCAGCAGCCATAGCAGCTTTTACTTCAGAAACATCGCCCCGAATATTAACTGTAAAGCGAGCGCTACCTACTCGGATATAACCAACAAGGGTAACTCGACCAGCTTTTACCATAGCATCTGCTGCTGCTAGCACCGCAGGAAAACCTTTCGTTTCAAGTGCTCCAACTGCCTGTAATGACATTATTAATCTCCTGTATGAATAAACGATATGGGGACTACGAGTTAATTGTACGAAGCTTCGCTACAGATTTTGATAGCAAAATTTCTTAGAACATACGGAAAGGTTCTGATTCTTCAGTGAAATGGATTGGCAATATGGTTTCCACATTTTCCGGGGGATTAGGAACAATGTAGTAGGTAATTACTGTACCAACCTTGACTTCCTCTCCAGCTACGATTCCGGCTTCAACAGCTCTATTTACTTCAGAAACGTGTCCCCGGACGGCGACTAACAAACGAGCGCTTTCCGCTTGACCATAATACACAATTGTGACTGCCGCAGCTTTGACCATTGCATCTGCTGCTGCTAATACACTAGGAAAACCTAAAGTTTCAATTACGCCAACCGCCATTGGCATGGCATTAGCTCCTGGATTAAAGGATAAGCGACTTTAATTGTACGTGGCTTTAGTACCAATTTTGACGTTTTGGAAAACTTTCTTTGATGCCATATTTTTTAGGGAGTGGCTAGAGACGCGATTAATCGTGTATGTAGAGGAGTTGGGAGTTAAAATATTTTGATAGCGGCTGGTTTATGTTTAATATATTACCGAAGAAGAATTCAGAATACATCCGCCTGAATCCAGAATGGATTCTGTGCGACTGGATGTCCAAGGGAGGTTTAAAGCCCCCGATTTTAATCGTGGAGAAGAAAAATTATTTCCGTGGCTGTTACCCCTGACTTGACTGCTGGGGTATTCTAAATTCTGTTCGCGGAGCGTGCCGGAGGCATTATTCTGTCTTCTGACTCCTTCTCATAAGTAATACTTCAGGATATTAGTTTGTGTAATTTTGCTGTTTAACAAAATTAGCGATATGTGGAAGCAAGCTAGTACAATAAACTGAAATTTATGTTTCCGAATTTTCTTCCGACATCTGTTGGGCAGCTGACAGAATCTGCCTCGATCGCACTAGCTCAGAGTATGCAAACTGCTGCGATCGCTACTCCTTTAATTAATCAACCAGTTACCACAACTTATGTCAAGCAAGGGAGTGGTGGAACTCCTATTTTATTAATTCACGGTTTTGACAGTTCTGTGTTAGAGTTTCGGCGGCTTTTGCCCCTACTCTCTAGAGATAATGAAACTTGGGCTGTGGATTTGTTAGGTTTTGGATTTACAGATAGACTCTCAGGAATTGCTTATAGTCCAACTGCCATTAAAACCCATCTTTATTATTTCTGGAAAAGCTTAATTAACCAACCTGTAATTTTGGTAGGCGCTTCGATGGGGGGTGCGACAGCGATTGATTTTACGCTGACTCACCCGGAAGTAGTAAAAAAGCTGGTGTTAATTGACAGTGCTGGGTTGACAGGTGGTTCGCCATTAAGTAAATTAATGTTTCCACCGTTGGATTATTTAGCAACTCAATTTTTGAGTAGTCTGAAGGTGCGCGATCGCGTTTCTCGCGTTGGATATAAAAATCAAAGTCTTGCTTCTGTCGATGCTTTATGTTGTGGCGCATTACATCTACAAATGCCCAGTTGGAATCAAGCTTTGATTGCTTTTACTAAAAGTGGTGGTTACAGTGCTTTCAACCTTGATGTCTTATCACAAATTGTGCAACCAACGCTAATTTTGTGGGGTGATTCTGATAAAATTTTGGGTACTAAGGATGCCACAAAGTTTAAAAGTGCAATTCCCCACAGTAGTCTCATCTGGATTCAAGATTGTGGTCATCTCCCTCACTTGGAACAACCACAAATCACCGCGCAGCATATTTTAAACTTTTGTAGTGAACCAGATTAATGCTCTTCTTTGACTCTGGAGAGAGAATAATCCAAGCGATTAGAAATCGCGGCTACACAAACTCTCGTCCGCCTGCGCGGACTAACGCCAAAATAGGGTTTCAAATTTAATCTGACGATAGTAATAAAAGAGCGTTAAGTAACTAAGAGATTTAGGATGCTTCCAAGATTTAAGGCAGAAATGGCACTGCTGGAATGATGGTTGAATCAAGTAGTGCCATAGATTATCTAACTGATTAACTGACTCTAGTCAAGTAACCACATCTCATTAGAACTATCAGGATACTCATTTGGTTGATTTTGTGGTTGATTTTGAGCTAATGTTTCTGATGAACGATGGGATTTTTTGTAGTTAAGTGGATTGTAGTGATCTTTTACTGGTTTTATTGCACTAGTTTCTTTGACAACAAGTTTTTTAGAATTATCTTCTGCTGTTTGTTTTAAAGCATTAATTTCTTCTATAAGCTGGGAATTTGCTTCTGCAAGTTGTAATGCTGTTTTTTTGGTTTCGTCAAGTTCTTTTGTTAGATGTTCTAGTAATGATTTTTGTTCTGATGCAAATGTTTTTTGTTTAGATAATTTTGATTGCAAATCAGCAATTTCTTGTCCAAGAGATGCTTCTTTTTTGTGGCTTGTTTCTAGATTAGTTGTCAACTCTTTAACAGTTGCTTCTAAATCAGCCTTAGTGGGACTTGTGCGTTTAGTAGTAGAAGTTGAATCGGGTGTTTGTTCTGAAGATTCTTCATCTAATGAAGTGTCTTCTTCGACAATTTTTTCTGCTGTAACTTCGATCGCAGATTCACCTTCTGGGGGTGTAAATTTTTGTGCCTCTTCTTGTAGTAAGTCAGAGAGACTTTGTTTCCTAGCCATTATTATTTTCTCCAATCACGCTGTAATTCATCAGCTGCACGACGGTAGTCTAACTCCGCCTCTCGTGCATTACTTCCTCGCCATTGAGCGATCGCTACACCCTCAAGCGCCGCTCGTTCATGAGCCTTATAAGCACGGATAAAGGTATTAAAAGCAGGGATACCTAATCTAGTGAGAGTGTTTTTTGCTTCTAGTGCTTCCCCGATACTGCGCGTATCGACTTTGGTAAGCAGTACCCGATGGGGGGTTCCCACGGGGATGACGGCTTCCTTGACTGTTTCCACGAGGATAGCTAAATCCATTGCGGATGGGGGTGTAGGCAAAACTAGATAATCTGCGATCGCAACTACCGCCACTAATGCTTCAGAGCGCAGCGCGGGAGGCGTATCCACCACTACTAAATCGTAACCTGTTATCTTTCCTAAATCACTTAAAAGCTTGGGATCTGTTTCTTGAGATAAATCAAATCCCATTCCCTGCTGACTGCGCCCAAACCACCAGCTGGCAGAACCTTGAATATCTGCATCAATCAGCAACACCTTTTTTTTCTTCGCAAAGTTTGCAGCCAGATTGACTGCGGTAGTCGTTTTACCGACTCCTCCTTTACCGTTGAGAATAGCGATGATTTTTGGCACTGCTTTAGCTAGGAAAAGGGAGTGGGGAGTGGGGAGTAGGGGAAGAAATCTTTTTCATGTTTGGTTGTGGGATTTTTTGATGATGGACTGACTTGAAAGAGTTTTGAGTACTGAGTTAGTCATTAGAAGTTATTAGTTATTATCCTTTTCTTCCACTTTCTACTCTCCACTCCCCACTTTCTACTCCCCCATGATGAATATAACGCTTTGTGTGTCCCTAAATAACATGAAAACTCGTAACAATAAAATTCAGAAGCCATCAAATCTACAAACTCCTATGACAGCAACTTACAATCTGCCTGATGGGCCTCAAATACCGCGCTGGCTGCGGATGGTCAAGTTTATTAGTCAGCCAGTGAAATATGTCGATGATTTTGCCAAAATCTATGGTGACACTTTCACTATCAGGAGTAGTCAGTCTGATAACCATCTTGTGTACTTTAGTCAACCCCAAGCGTTTGAGCAGATTTTTACTGCTGATTCCAGTCATTTTGAGGTTGGTAGAGGGAACATAGGGTTAAAATTTTTGCTTGGCGATCGCTCCTTTATGTTATCAGATGGCGATCGCCACCAGCGCCAACGGCAACTATTAGCTCCCCCGTTTCATGGCGAAAGGATGCGGGCTTACGGTGAGGATATTCGGAAAATAACCCAACAGGTGAGTCATGAATGGCAAATTGGCAAACCTTTTAATATCCGTGAGTCGATGCAAGAAATTACTTTGCGTGTTATCTTACGGGTTGTCTTTGGTTTAGATGAGGGAGAGCTTTTTGAAGAACTGAGGCGATCGCTAAGTGATTTACTAGACTTCATCAGTTCGCCTTTAATGTCCAGCGCCTTCTTTTTCCGGTTTATGCAAAAAGATTTCGGTGCGTGGAGTCCGTGGGGTAGAATTCTGCAACAACGGCAAAAAATTGATCGACTGATTTATACTTTGCTTCGGGAACGTCGGGCCCAAATCGATCAAAATCGCCAAGATATCCTAAGTTTGATGATGGCTGCTCGTTACAACGATGGTCAAGGGATGTCAGATGAAGAATTACACGACGAGTTAATGACACTGCTAGTTGCGGGACATGAAACTACCGCTTCTGCATTGACATGGGCTTTTTACTGGGTTGACCATTTACCAGAGGTGCGGGAGAAGTTGCAACGGGAACTCAACACCATTGGAGTTAACCCCGACTTGAGTAGTGTGGCTAAATTGCCCTATTTGACAGCAGTTTGCCAAGAAACATTGCGAATTTACCCAATTGCCATGACTGCTTTCGTGCGGATTGTGAAGATCCCGATTGAAATTATGGGCTACAAACTGCGAGAGGGAACGGCAATAGTCCCCAGTATTTATTTAGCGCATCATCGGGAAGAAGTTTACCCACAATCTAAGCAGTTCAAACCAGAACGCTTTTTAGAAAGACAATATTCACCTTATGAATATTTACCCTTTGGTGGCGGTAATCGTCGCTGTATTGGCATGGCATTTGCCCAGTATGAAATGAAAATCGTCTTGGCAACTGTTTTGTCAGAATTTCAAGTTTCGCTAGTGAATAAACGTTCTGTGCATCCTGTGCGCCGTGGTTTAACTATAGCCGCACCAGCCGGAATGCGGATGATTGCAACACTTCAAGTTAAGCGGGCAAATACGCCAGCCCTAATTTAGGCAAGTAGGGTGGCATTTAATCCCCACCCTACTATCGTGTAATAATTACGATATATGCTGATTCTCTTGCTTATTAGCGAGTTGTTCATAATGTTCTTTGTCACGGTATTTAATTGTTCTCATAGGTTGATTTCCAACGATTGCTAAAGGTTCAACATTAGCAGTTACAACTGTACCAGCCGCCACAATTGCACCATCTCCAATGGAAACTCCGGGAATAATTAAAACATTGCCGCCAATCCAAACATTGCAACCGATAACAACAGGTTTATGAATGTAAACATTATGTTCATAAGGCAAATCATTACTTTGATAGTCGTGATTTGCGGAGAGGATAATAACATTAAATCCAAGTGTAGTATTGTCGCCAATTGTGATTCCGCCACGACCATCTAATAAGACATCCGGGCCGATATAGACTTTATTTCCCAGAGATACATTTTGCGGATGGTCAATTTTAATATCTCGCTTAAATCGTAGACCTGAGCCACAAAATTTTAATTGACTCTTCAGTTCTTGATGCTTGTATCGTCTGATTTTGGTTTCTAAGTATTCTCCCCACCATACCAGACGAGGTACTAACCATTGTTCCAATAGTCGCTCTAATTTATTCGTAATTTTATTTTTAATCTCTTTCATAAAACCTCACGGAAGTTTAAGAATCTTCTGGCTTTTAACCAGGGAGGAAAAACAACACAGGTACTTTAGCACCCTTCACATTTATTAGGTTTCCCCGATGAGAGTATTTTCTCCCGTGTGAATACCGTTTTTCTAAAAGTCAGTTGGGCAATATCTACAATAACTTCGCAATTTGCTAAGATTATCTAGTATCCGACCAAAAAATACCTCTATGAAAAAATACCCTTCACCAAAAATTTATGCACATTATCAGTCGTGCAAGACTTTCTGAGTTCTGGGAAAAACACTCTAATGCACAAACTAGCCTTCGATTATGGTACAAACTTACATCTGTAGCAGAGTGGCAGAACTTGGTAGAGTTACGCCAAACTTTTCCATCAGCCGATCAAGTCGGTAATTTCACAGTTTTTAACATAGGTGGTAATAATTATCGACTGATTACTTTAGTCGATTACGAATATCAAAAAGTTTTTATTCGCCATATACTGACACATGCCGAATATGACAAAGATGACTGGAAAAATGATCATTGGTTCGCTTGATGCTAACCATTCTTTTAAAGTAACAATTTAAAAAATCATTTTTAGGAATTGAAACCCTCAGATATTTTAACAGCAGCATGAATATAATCCCTAAGTTATAATTAATTAAAATCCCTTTGAGGGATTGAAACTCTCAGATATCTGGATGATAAGATGAGCCAAATTGTTTGAGTTCCAATTAATCAAAATCCCTATTAGGGATTGAAACTATAAGATATCTAGCAAAATGATCCCTGGAACACGTATTACTAAAACGTATATTAAACTACTCAAATCTTTTCCTCCTCGTCCCATAACTTCCGAGGAAGAATTTCTGGCTACGCAAGAAGTAATAGATTCCTTGATTGATAAAGGTGAATTAATACCAGATGAACAAGACTATCTTAATGTTTTAGGTACTCTGGTTTACGAGTACGAGCAAAAACATCATTCTATACCTGATATTCATGGCGTAGAATTACTTCAAGCGTTAATAGCCGAATTTGGTTTGCGACAAAAAGATTTAATTCCTATCTTTAAAACCGAGTCTATTGTATCTGAAGTCTTGAGTGGACAGCGCAAGCTGACAGTTAACCATATTCGTAAACTCGCGGAGTTTTTTCATATTTCACCTGCTGCTTTTTTTGAGTCATAAGACGGAAAACTTTACAGATTCTCATTGCGTGTGGACTTGACAGAAAGCCAACTTATGTAGCAAGATTCGTTTAAGTCCCTTTCGTCCCACATCTCGAAGTGGGTAGGAGGCAATGCATGATTGGCAGTATTTCTTTAAGCACGATCGCAGCAATCTAAATCAAGGCACTTACCGCATCTTTGAGCCGGAGTGGAAAGCAGAGATTCTCCACTGGTTCAGCCAAAAGGATGTGGATAAGCAGCAAAAAGAAGATTTTATCCAAGCTTTAATAGATTTTGATGACGGATGCGGCGATTTTTATCGGTATCGCGCTTATTTTTTGGCGGCTGAGGCTTTATCGCAGTTCCCAGAATGTAGTTTGGGTGATGCAATTGTAGAAAAACTGCTGAAATGGAGTTATGCCTATTTTCGGCAGGATAAGCGAGATTGGCAGATACTACCAAAACCATTGGTGAAGACAGCTAGAAAAACGCTGGAATTAACCGATAGAAAACGGGTAATTGCTGCTTTTGTGCATTTGGTTCATACTACTGAAAGTCGCACAATTCTTAGACTTGCAGCTGAAGAGTTAGGAATACTTGATCCGGGTAATAAAAGTGCGATCGCTGCTTTAATGCTACTAATTCAGCAAAATAACTCTCATCTTCGGACTGCAATTCGTAGCTTAGGGGAAATTGGCTATGGCAATGAAACTGTAATTACTACTTTAATCCAATTCATCAAAATAACGCCTGGGAATGTAATTCATAGCTTAGGGAAAATTGGCTACGGTAACGAAACTGCGATCGCTGCTTTAATCCAATTTATCCAAATGAAGCCTGATGAGATCGCAACTGAGTGTTTGATGTTAGAAGACATATATCAAGGTGCAATTATAGCTTTAGGCAACATAGCTTATGGCAATCAAATTGCGATCGCTACCCTGATTGATTTCATCCAAAGATACAAAGATGATGTGATTTGTTCACATGCAGCTAAGGCTTTGTGGGATATTGATCCAGGTAATCCAATAGCATTAAATACTTTAGTTCAGATTCTCGAAACTACCGAGAATACATATTTGCTCGATATGTCTGTCAGATATCTGATGGTAATTGATCCAGGTAACAAAGCTGCAATTACTATTTTAACTGAGAGAATTAAAACCACTGAGAATGAATTTTTCCATTGTAAGGCTGCTTTATGTCTAGGAAAATTCGATTCAGGTAATAGGGTAGCAATTACCACTTTATCCCAAATACTTGAAACTGCTGAGGAGGAATGGGTGTATTTTTATGCAGCAGATATACTAGCGCGAACTAATGACTACCAGCAGCAAATAATTAAAGCCATGTGGAAAATGGTTAATTTAAAAGATGAGCGTACATCTCTAGATGCGCTCTTTATCTTGCTGGAAATAGACTCCAATAATCAACAGGCGTTTGATACTCTAATTCGGCTATTGAACACTACAAAGCATGAATCAATTTTGATAAGTGCTGCTTATACGTTACAACAACTTAACCCAAGTATAAAAATAGAAACCAAAAAACTAAATGAACTAATCGCCGTCTTTATTAGATTAATTCAAACCTATCAGGATCTTGCGGTTGAAGAATATGAAAATGAAGATTTATTTCCTTCGGAGTGGCTATCCTATGAATCCTGTCTTTTAGATATAGCTGATAATTTGACAAGCATCATCCAAAAAGAACATTTACCACAAATAGTCATAACCCTAAAAGACTATCTCAGTAAAAAGTTCTACAAAAACAGTTCTTATCGCTACGAAGCCGTATTTAACATTATCTGGCATTGTGCCGAAAATCTAACTTACCCAGATTTCCACAAAGCAATGAACTAAACAACAAGCGCAGAGTTCTTATCTTCCTCCGCGTACCTCTGCGCTTCCCTTAGCGTTCCTTTGCGTTAAAAAACAATCTCCTCCCTCATCCTCTCTTCCAGCACATCCAATAACCCATCCACATCCTTCCCAGCTTGCTCAAAACAAATCGGTGGCGCTGGTTCCGGTGCAAACTGAATTAACTTAATTTCCCCCTTCCCAATCCCAATCATCACAACTTCCACATCCGGTTTGTGATTCTCCACAATTCCCAAAATTTCCTGAAGCCGATTCTCAACTCTAATATTTAAATTCTCTATCTGTTCTTTCGGACAATAAACAAAATGCGGCGTTGGTTGCAAATCAATACCAACAGTACCCTGACTGTCACCATTTGCTAACCACAATCCCCAAAACAGCGCCGCCAATTCTTGCTGATTTGCTTTGACAAACTTATCCAACTGGCCACGCCACTTGTTATCACCTGATTCTGGTTGATTATTGCCAAAAAACATAAATAATTCGTAATTCGTAATTCGTAATTCGTAATTAAAACAGAAAGAAGGGGTGAAAGTTATCTTAAACCTGATTGTACACGCCAGAGGCCAGAATAAATTCCATCTTTCTCTAGCAGTTGCTCATGGGTTCCCGACTCTACTAATTTCCCATGTTCCATGACATAAATGCAATCGGCATTGCGGATAGTGGAAAGACGATGAGCGATCGCAATTGTAGTTCTATCTACTGTAATCCGTTCTAGCGATCGCTGGATTGCCGCTTCTGTCTCATTATCCACTGCTGAGGTAGCTTCGTCTAAAATCAGAATGGGGGGATTCTTTAAGACTGCACGAGCGATCGCAATCCGTTGTCTTTGTCCACCAGATAACTTTTGTCCTCTTTCCCCCACAATTGTCTCATAACCTTCGGGCAAGTTAATAACAAATTCGTGGGCCTCAGCTATCTTCGCCGCCGTGATAATTTCTTGCTCTGTAGTCTCAAAGCTACCATAAGCAATATTCTCTGCTACAGTACCATGAAATAGAAAGACATCTTGACTCACCAAGCCAATACAACGGCGTAAATCTTGCAAATTCAAACTTTGCAAATCAATACCATCAAGAGTAATGCTTCCTGTTTGCACTTCGTATAACCGCAACAAAAGTTTGACTAAAGTGCTTTTCCCAGAACCCGTTGAACCCACAATTGCAATGGTTTTCCCCGCCGGAATATCCAAAGACAGATTTTTAATTACTGGAAATCTATCTTTATAGGCAAAATAAACATTTTTAAATTGCACTTCCCCTCGCACTTCATCTACAGGTAACGTCACATCACCTGTATGAATGGCGATAGGAGTATCTAACAAATTCATGACTCGATTAGTAGAAGCCATTGCACGTTGATATTGGTCAAAAGTTTCGCCTAATCTTGTTAAAGGCCACAGCAAGCGCTGGATTAAAAATACTAATACACTGTAAGTACCTACAGACATTTTTCCAGAAACTGCTGCCATCCCACCATATAAAAGTAATGCCGTGAAACCCACCAAAATTAGCATCCGAATTAACGGTACAAAAGCAGCAGAAAGAGCAATTGCTTTAGAGTTACTACGGCGATAAGCTTCACTATCTAATTCCAAACGAGAGGCTTCATAAGTTTCGGCAGTGAAACTTTTAATGGTAGTTATTCCACTAATATTGTTTGACAAACGCGAATTTAGAAAACCTACCTTTTCTCGTACTTCGGCGTAGCGAGGCGCAAGCAGTCGTTGGTAAGCAAAGGAACCCCAGAGAATAAATGGCATCGGTGATAAAGCCATCCACGCTACACTAGGAGCCAAAATAAAGAAAGCAGCGCCAATAATTAGAACAGTTGCGGAAACTTGGATAATATCATTTGCTCCTCCATCCAAAAAACGCTCTAATTGGTTAATATCATCACTGAGGATAGACATTAAACCACCAGTGCTGCGTTCTTCAAAATAAGCCAATTCCAACTCTTGCAAATGTTTGTAGGCATCCAAACGCAAGTCATGCTGAATATTCTGAGCTAAATTCCGCCAAAGTCGAGCGTAGGCGTATTCAAAAACAGATTCTAGTATCCAAATGATGACAGTGAGGAAGGAAATAATCAAAAATTGTTCAAAGACATCGCGTACCCCTAACTGGGCAATTATGGAATCCTGTTGCTTGACTACTACATCCACCGCCACACCAATTAAGCCGGGTGGTGCCAAGTCGAAAAATTTATTGAGGATAGAATAAGTAGTCGCTAGCCAAATTTGTTTCCGATACTGATGTCCATACTCAAGCAAACGCTGGAGAGGATGCGTTGAATGTTTACGCATTCTTGATACGTGATGAGATTTTAATTCAGTAGCCACAGCTTTTTGCGGTTTCGTGCAGTTGATATTACCACACAACCAAGTCTGGAGTCCTGAATCTGAAGATTGAAGACTTAATTCAGACAAACTGAGAGTGAATTCTTGAAGACTGCACTCTACAAACTACTAGTACCGCAGGGCGTAATTCGTAATTCGTAATTCGTAATTCGTAATTGCTGTACCGTAAGGGTTTCATTGATTTGGAATGGGTGGTTTATTTACGCCGCGCTGTACTAGTCTGTCAAATTCATTTTGACGGTTAAAGACGCAAAGACGCGATAAATCGCCGTCTCTACGGGGGATTTATCCATCAATTATTTATTGACAGACTACTACTAATGATAATGACAATATAATTTTGACTTTTTTCCGAGATATCTATAATAAAGGGGCTTCTACCCCTGGCTCTTTAAGGTTTTGGGTATTATGCTGAATTTGGCACATATTATATCACATCTATGTGTGCAGCAAAAAATTGTCTATAAGAGTTAAAACCGAATATGGCAATCTCTGATATCCTCGAAGAACCACAGCTTTTACGTCTGAATCGCTGGTTTAGTGGACTGCGTGGCGATTTGACAGGTGGACTAACAGCAGCAGTGGTAGCATTGCCTTTGGCTTTAGCCTTTGCAGTAGCGAGTGGTGTGGAACCAAAGGCGGGACTTTATACCGCTATTGTGGCAGGAATCGTCGCGGCAATTTTTGGTGGTTCGCCAGTACAGATTACAGGGCCGACAGGTGCAATGGCTGTGGTTCTGGTGGGAATTGTCGCCAAGTACGGCATTGAGAAAGTTTGGATTGCTGGGGTGATGGCTGGAATTATCCAGATTGCCTTGGGGGTTGCCAAACTTGGACAGCTAGTGAAGTTTATTCCCTATCCAGTGACGGCAGGCTTTACCAATGGTATTGCCGTGATTATATTTTGTGGTCAATTAAATAATTTCTTTGGTTTACAAATACCACGTAGTGAACACTTTTTGCCGGGACTTTGGCAAAGTTTAACCCATGTAGAAGCTCTAAATTGGGCTGCTGTTGGGTTGGCAACAGTGGTAATGGCAGCCAATATTTTATGGCCCAGGATTAATACGACAATACCGGGTTCTTTAGTGGGGTTGGTGTTGGCAACGGGGATAGCAACTTATTTTCATCTGGATGTACCTACAATTGGCAGCATTCCACAATCTTTACCAATGCCCCAAGGTATTCCCCACTGGAATGATTTTAGTGTGATTCGAGAACTGATTAATCCGGCTTTGGCTTTGGCTGCACTGGGAAGTATTGAATCGTTACTGTCGGCGGTTGTGGCTGATGGGATGACAGTGAGTGAAAAACACAATAGCGATCGCGAATTAATTGGTCAAGGATTGGCAAATATTATTATCCCATTTTTTGGCGGCATCCCGGCAACAGGTGCGATCGCTCGGACTGCTGTCAATGTTCGTTCGGGCGGCAAAACCCGACTATCTGGGGTAATTCACGGCGTTGCTTTAGCTATTATTGTTTTAACTTTAGCACCCCTAGCAGCACAAATTCCTTTAGCAGCACTTGCTGGCATTCTGATGGTAGTTAGCGTGCGGATGATTGAGTGGGAAGCCATTGGTTTATTGATGCGTGCTACCTACTCCGACTTTGCGGTGATGATTCTCACCTGGCTAGTAACAATCTTGTTTGATTTAGTTCTCGCTGTAGAAGTAGGATTGATTGCAGCCGGAGCATTGTTCATCAAACGGATGAGCGATTTAAGTCTAGTTAAAATACCTGAAACCGAAGTATTTCCCCCTGGTACTCCTCTGGAATTAGGTAAGGAAATTGCCGTTTATCGCGTAGATGGCCCCGTATTTTTTGGTGCTGCTGAACGCTTTGCTACCTTCCTCCGCGATGAACCGGAAGTGAAGTATTTAATTCTCCGGTTGCGCTTTGTGCCAAATATGGACACAACTGGGTTAGTAGCTTTAGAGGATATTTACCACGACTTGGAACGGCACAATTGCCGCTTAATTCTCACAGGTTTACAACCCGAAGTCAAACAGCTATTAGAACGAACAGGATTGTTAAAAACAATTGGATTATCAAATTGTTTTGAAACAACGACAGATGCAATTTGCTCTATCTCTCCTCAAATCCAAAGATGTTCTCAACCTGTCGCGGCTGATTTGAAAACAAAAGAATTGATGGAATTAAATGACTAAAATATTTTGCTGTTAACAGAGCAAAATCGATATTTGCAATGACAAGTAAAACCTAATACTTCAGGATTTACGCACTGAAAACCTGAAAGCTAGATACCCCCTAATACCAATTTAATGTGAAGCTGCACTAAATGAGTAACTCTCTATTCTTGGCGTACTTGGTGAATCAGCGCTGTAGGCGGGTTTCCCGCCGTAGGCGACTGTGAACCCGGAGGGCGGTTCGTTTAATATTCTGTGCATCTTCAATACCTTCGCCATTTTTTGTAGGTTGGGTTGAGCGAAGCAAAACCCAACGTATTTGTTGGGTTTCGTGCCTCAACCCAACCTACGAATCGAGACATTTTTTGATTTGGCGAAGGTATTGCATCTTCATACAGAATTGGTATAACCCTTTAAAACCAGAAGTTAGGGGGTATTTTCCAAGGCAAAATATCACCAACCCAAGTGATTTATCCATACTCACCTAAAGGTTGATGTTTATTCTATATTTCATGAGATTATGAAAAGAATATGAGAAGATTTCATGGCAAAGTAAATGACTCCACCAGAAAACAAACCTAGCTTACCAGAGGTTCACCGCAGTATTCGAGTTCCTAACAGCAGCAGCTTTTGGCGCAAGATGATGGCTTATACAGGGCCAGGGTATCTGGTTTCAGTGGGGTACATTGATCCGGGAAATTGGGCAACAGACATTGCTGGGGGGTCAAAGTTTGGGTATACTCTATTAACAGTGATCCTATTGTCGAACCTAATGGCAATATTGCTGCAATCACTATGTGTACGTTTGGGAGTTGCTACAGGGCGAGATTTAGCACAGGCTTGTCGAGATTATTTCAGTCCAAAGGTAAGTTTTTGTTTGTGGGTACTGTGTGAAATTGCGATCGCAGCTTGTGATTTAGCAGAACTACTAGGAAGTGCGATCGCACTACAACTTTTATTCGGTATTCCCTTAGTATGGGGTGTTTGCATCACAGCAGTGGATGTTTTGGTATTGTTATTCCTGCAAAATAAAGGCTTTCGCTATACAGAAGCCCTAATAATAATGCTAGTAGCAACAGTAGGTATCTGTTTTACAGCAGAAATTCTGTTTTCTCGCCCTGATATGGGGGGGATTTTATTGGGATATCTGCCCAAGAAAGAGATTTTACAAAATCCAGAAATGCTCTACATTGCTATTGGTATTTTAGGGGCAACAGTGATGCCTCACAACTTATATTTACACTCCTCAATTGTACAAACCCGTAATTGGCAGCCTAATACTGAAAAAAGATGGGAAGCAATTAAGTTTGGCACAATAGATTCAACTTTTGCTTTATCTTTAGCACTATTTATAAATTCAGCAATTTTAATTGTGTCTGCCGCGACATTTCATTTTTCTGGTAATCAGCAGGTGGCAGAAATTCAAGATGCTTATAAATTACTCTCACCATTATTAGGAGTTAGTTTTGCCAGTGCTATTTTTGGTATTGCCTTACTTGCCTCTGGGCAAAGTTCAACGCTAACTGCAACTCTGGCAGGACAAATTGTTATGGAAGGCTTTTTGCAATTTCGCTTTCCATCTTGGTTACGCCGTTTAATAACCCGTCTGATTGCCATCATTCCAGCGTTAATTACTATCATTATTTTTGGTGAGAATAGTACAAGCAGCCTGATAGTTTTCAGCCAAGTTATCCTCAGCTTACAATTACCATTTGCAGTGATTCCATTGGTGATGTTTACGAGTAATCGCCGCTTGATGGGTGAGTTTGTAAATCCATTATGGTTAAAATCTTTAGCCTGGTTAGTTGCTATTGTTATCGTAGGTTTAAATGTTTGGTTGCTATTACAAAGTATTTTGGGGTGATTGTTATCTGACAATTCAGGTCATGTGGAAAAGCCCACGAAAACCTAACCCCCTAGCCCCCTTCCCGATGCGGGAAGGGGGGAAAATTCAAAGTCTCTCTCCTTCTAGGAGAGAGATTTAGAGAGAGGTTTTCCAGATACCGTGAAAAGTCAGGATTGTTATCAGGTAACAGTTAAGATGAGATAAGCTAAAATACATCTAATTTGCATATTAAAATTTTCTCAATATCTTGTGGGGTGGGCAACATGAGCGGGGAGCATCCACTTTTGGAAGAAACACCGGGCGATTGGAAATCGCGGCTACACAAACGAAGTCCGCCTTCGCGGACTCTCTGAAACCCGCGAAGGCGGGTTTGGTTTGTATAGCCCCAGACTTCTAGTCTGAGGGCAATCCGCCAAAAGTGGATGCTCCCCATGAGCGCCTTGATTATGCAACTTGAATGCTGATTAGCTTAACAGATTGACTTTAAATATCAACAAAAATGAGCATTATCGTTTTCGGCAGCATAAATATAGATTTGGTAGCAACAACACCTCGGTTGCCAGTTGCCGGAGAAACGTTGCTAGGAGAAGAATTTTTTAAAGTTTCTGGAGGTAAAGGAGCAAATCAAGCCGTAGCATTAGCAAAACTGGGAATTCCTACCCAAATGGTGGGGCGTGTAGGTGCAGACGATTTTGGTGTGGAACTTGTCAACAATTTGCAAGCATCTGGTGTGCAAATTGGCAATATTTTCGTTGATAAGACTGTTAGTTCTGGAGTCGCCATTATCGCCGTAAATCATGCTGGTGAAAATCAAATTATTGTAATTCCTGGTGCAAACGGGCGTGTTAATCAAGAAGATGTAGAACGATTGTCCCAGTTATTACCAGAAGCTACAACACTGCTTTTACAATTAGAAATTCCGATTACTGCGGTGGTTGCAGCCGCTAAAGCCGCAAAAAAAACCAAAATCAGGGTAATTCTCGATCCAGCACCTGCACAATCTGATTTTCCAGATGAACTTTACCCATTAGTGGACATTATTACACCGAATGAAGTTGAAGCCGCGCAGTTGGTGGGTTTTCCTGTGCATGGAGAGGAACAAGCGGCAAAGGCAGCCGAAGTTTTATTACAACGGGGTGTGAAATGTGCGATCGTTAAACTGGGTGCTAAAGGTGTTTTTTGTGCAACTGCTGAGGAAAAGTTTTTTGTACCTGCGTTTCTGGTTCATGCAGTTGACACAGTAGCTGCTGGCGATGCTTTTAATGGCGGCTTGACGGCGGCACTTTTTGCAGGACTTTCTTTACATCAAGCAGTTGTTTGGGGTGCAGCAGCAGGTGCTTTAGCAACGACAAAACCAGGCGCACAAACTTCACTACCCGATAGGTTTACATTTGATGCGTTTCTTAAGGAAAAGGCATCTGTTGGAGATTAGATTGAAGAAGAATTCAGGAGCAGAGCCGGAGAACCTCTGCCTCTGGTCAGAATCAATCAGTCGGGGATTCAGACCCACGACTTAAAATTAAAGGCGCAACAGCTTACAAATCGATGCCAATAAAAAGCCCTCAAGACAAAATGAAATCTTAGTACTTTTTTGCTAGATATCGGCTCAATCTCTTCTACCCACGAGTAACCGTAATCTGAGTAGCGTTAAAGTCTTGTAGCCGAGTCATGTTTCCAGTGTTCTTATCTACGCTATACACAGCATTAGGTGTTTCATACCTCATAGCTCCAAAGGCAAGGAGTTGACCTGTTGCAGAGCAAACTAAGCTTTGTAAGCCATTATTCCATTCTTTATCGTCAACTTTCAATTGTGCCAGTCTGATCGGCTTTTTTTGATTTGAATCTAGCTGCACCAAAGTTGTATCACCATTGAATCCAACTAAAGAAGTATAGAGTTTTCCATCTGGACACTCAGCTAGATTGCTGACTCGCTCATCGTTCGGGAATCTAACCTTACTAATAGAACTTATTTCTCCTGTTTGAAGGTTAATATCTACTAATACAATCGGTGGTGTACCGTTCTTTTTACCTACTAAGCCGATGAGTCGCCCATCATTAGTACCTAGCAAGCTCCCAAGCTGTTGATTCTGTTTAAGTCCTGAGACTATCAAAGTTTTTACAGGCGTACCCAAAAATGTAATCCGAGTCGGTGTTGCCCGTCTCCTACTAGTCGTAACAGGAGTAATGGCTACAACAAGTGTGCCATCGCTTAAAGAAGTGAAGCCACTTAATATCTCATTAGGCTCTAATAGAGGCGTACT
The DNA here is from genome assembly GCF_017115105.1 of Nostoc sp. NMS2. Classification (GTDB taxonomy): domain Bacteria; phylum Cyanobacteriota; class Cyanobacteriia; order Cyanobacteriales; family Nostocaceae; genus Nostoc. The sequence goes on along the minus strand of NZ_JABXKH010000038.1, from coordinate 52,797 downwards.
TTTATCCGCAAGTAACTGATTATTTCCTGTGGTTAAGGATTGCAAAACAAGTCCTACAGGCTTAATATCTGTGGATAGATTGTTTGGGGCAGTGCTATCTAATTCAGTGGTGTTTACCTCTGGAATAACCGTTTTGTCTGTGGTGATGATAGAGCTAGAACCTATACCGATAATATTATTTAAACTTGAATTTAAACTTGGTGTTTGGGCTAAGGTTTTGTTGGTTAGATAACTAAGCCCAGATACTACAGTTCCAGCAAGTACCAACTGACCAAACTGCCGACGTGAGAGCTTGTGATTCATATTTCCACCCCTAGAATTAATGACTTTTATTAAGTTAAACGGGTAAGGCTAAGATATTCGCGTCCAGGTTGCTACTGAAGGTGTCCCATTGTTGTCACTAATAAAAAGCATGTACCAACCTGGTGGCGCTATGTTTCGATTGTTTGTTACCGTGACATTTAGAGAAGTAGAGTTTCTGGAATTAATTGGCACATCGACTATCCTTTGTTCTGTATCGCAGGAATGAGTGGTTGCCATTGGTCTAATCAGACTAACCCATTTAATATTCCCAGCCTGGGGTGTCTGAATCGTAAATTGCAGTCCGTAGCTCAATGTTTGAGGAGCGCTCTGAATAATTGGTCGTGAGCGCGACATATATGCAGGACTATAAATTTCTAATCGCAGTTCATTGACAGTCCGTTGAGGGTTCCCCCCAGCTGCAACTACCCTACCATCTGGCAGCAGCAAGGCCACGGAGTGATATACGCGGGGGACAGTTTGTTTAGCTACTACTGTCCAGGTGTTTGTGGCTGGATTGTAGATTTCTGCTGGCAGCATTGATTGTGTTGTGTCCTCACTCATTTTGCTACCATTACAAACAAACACTGTGCGATCGGGCAACAAAACAGCGCTATGATGCATCCGAGCATAATTTAGAGACTTTGCTGCTACGTAAGTTGGATTAGTAGCTTTTAAATCTACAATATTTACCCTGTTTGTTGCTGTAGTACTACTACCCCCACCGATAATCATAACTTTTTGGTCTTGTGCAGGTGGTAAAAGCACACTAGCACCTTGATTACCAAAACCTGGGTCTTGCAGTCCTGGCACCACTTTTTCTGTAATGGATTGGGTAAATGTCTCTGGCAGGGTTATTATAGTCGGCGCTACTCCAGAATTACCGCCCATCTGGGCACCTGAGTAAAAAATTTTCCCGCTACTTAGTAGAAACAGCTGTGCGTATGCCGGAAAGGGACTAGTTGTGGGAAAAGCATTCCAACCATTTGCAAATGTCACAGAATAAATTTCTGGTTGTCTGTTGAGGTTGCCATCTTTATCCAGCCCAGACAGTGCAAAGATTCGACCGCTACCTAGTGTTAACACAGTAGGATACCAGCGGCCATTATTCATTGATGGGATCTTGACCCATTTCTCGGTAATGGGATCAAATAGTAGAGCCGAGGGTGAACCATAAAAGGGATCATAGCGCAGAGTTCCACCCGCAACCATTAACAGACCCTCAGAGCGGAAGGAGTGACCAGCGCAAAAAAGGTCAATAGGTTGATTATTACTATCCAATGGAGGTGCTTGATAGGTAAAGGTTCCCTTGTTTACATCCCAAACCACACTGTTATAGGGAGTATTTAACCGAGCGGGATCGTTACCTGAACCACAGAATAAGAATATCTTACCAGTACGAAGGAGGGCGGCATGTATGGGTAGGATTGGGGCTTTGTACGACAATACTTGCCATTTGTCTGTAGTAGTAGCCTGAGCTATGAAAGTCCCTAAATCTGTTTCCTCTAGAAGGTTATTTTTGTTGTTAGTTTGAGTCACTTTATTTACAATTAGTTCTACGTAAATTTTATTTTTTCTTCTTTAAGTAATTTATTCCTAAACTTATACCTATAGGAAGATTTCTTTATACTTATTAACGATATGAAGATATGATATCGTTATTAACAAGTTCAAGTAAAATTCGTTTAGTCAATAGTAATTATGCTATAAATTATCCCTGCTGTTTAGTATTGAATTAATCCCTATACTGGGTTCTTGCAGCAAGGATGAGCAATACTGTAATCTATAACACATAGACATTTCCGGGCTTGGCATGAGGTATCGCTGGCTTAAAAATTGTGTTTCCAAAATAGATTTGTGACTAGGTTTTAAATACTATTGCTTATTGACATTAAACTTGTAATTCATGGTGTGATGTGATACAGGGTACATAAGTAAGAAAATCAAAAAATTTCTCCATCTTGATTAAGCCTTTTACTAAATTAATTGACAATTTATTACAGCAGATACACAAGTTAAATTCGGGAGAGTAAGCAGTTTTTTAGGAAAGCAATAGTTACTTGGTTATAGATGTAGCAAAGCGATCGCAAGTTTGATACCATTAGCTTGTAAGAATTCCCAAAGCAAGATTGTCACCATGAGCAACTCGACTCCGATGGATGACGAAAAAAATCTCCCAAAGAAAAAGGGGAGGACACTCCCTCCGAAGCTCATCATCTGGCTGGGAAAGTTTGTCTGGACGACTATGTGGCAGATAATGATGTCAAAGCTTGCTCCTAGCAATCAGTCAGGAGCATATATTCGTCCTAATAGCCAGTTTCGCAAGTTCATTGGCACAGAAGAAGGAAATCCACACCCACCAGCAGCAGGACGCTACAAATTATATGTTGGGTTGGGTTGTCCTTGGGCGCATCGAACCCTAGTTGTGCGATCGCTCAAAAAACTCGAAGCGGTAATATCAGTATGTATCGTCTCTCCCTCTCCCATTGAAGGCGGTTGGATATTCAACGAAGAAGAAGAAGGTTGTCGTACACTAGCTGAATTTTATCAACTGGCAGAACCTGGTTACAGTGGACGCTCTACAGTTCCAATTTTATGGGACAACCAAACAAAAGCGATCGTTAATAATGAGAGTTCAGAGATTATCGTTATGCTGAACTCGGAATTTAACGAGTTCGCCAACAATCCCACACTGAATCTTTACCCAGAAGCACTCAAAGAGAAAATTGACTGGTGGAATGAGAAAATTTATCACGCGGTAAATAACGGTGTGTATCGCTGCGGTTTTGCCCAAACCCAAGAAGCATACAATCAAGCTTGTAATGAACTGTTTGCGACTCTTGATGAGATTGACATTGCATTGCAAACTAGTCGATATTTATGTGGAGACAATCTCACGCTTGCAGATGTCCGTTTATTCACGACGTTGTTTAGGTTTGATAGTGCCTACTACGGTTTGTTTAAGTGCAATAGGCAGCGAATTCGAGACTATCACAACTTGGGAGCTTACTTACGCGATGTATATCAGCTTCCCGGTGTAGCTGACACCTGCGATGTCGAGAGTGTGAAGCGAGACTACTACGGGAACCTATTCCCACTCAATCCCGGTGGGATTATTCCCGATGGGCCTGATATGTCTTATCTTTATCAACCATCTGGGCGCGATCGCATCGGCACAGTGAATGCTTCATAATGTACATTGAGAAAGAGGCAAGGGAGCAGGGAGCAGGGGAGCAGGGGAGCAGGGGAGCAGGGGAGCAGGGGGAGAGAAACAAACAAGTGTATTTCGAGCTATTTTAGTAGTAAAAATTACTAAATATTTCTCTTTGCTCCCTCATCTCCCGGTTGGTGAGCGAAGTCGAACCACATCTCCCCCCGACCCCTGCCTCTTGATTGACCTCGATGGCTGCATTCTGGAGTGGGTGTAATTGTGAACCAGATTAATCGAGTTGCAATTGTTGGTGGAACTCATGGGAATGAGTTTACTGGGGCCTATTTAATCCAAAAATTTGCCCAGTTTCCCGACTTGATTACTAGACAAAGTTTTGAGACAGTTACTTTGTTAGCAAATCCTAACGCTTTTGCAGCAGGGAGGCGATATGTAGAGAAAGATTTAAATCGCTGTTTTCTCCAGCAAGATTTACAAAATCCAACTCTTAACAGTTATGAAGAATTGCAAGCTAAGTCAATTCAGGACACTCTAGGATCAAACAGAGATCAACAAGCAGATTTTATCTTAGACTTGCACAGCAGTACAGCTAATATGGGTCTGACAATTATTTTGGTAAACAGTCATCCCTTAAACTTGCAATTGGCTGCTTATCTCAGTCAGATTAGCCCTTTGGTGAGGATTTATCGCTGTTCTTTTAAATCAATTGCAGAAAATCCATTTGTAAATTCTCTGTGCGAATTAGGCTTTGCGTTTGAGGTTGGCCCTATTGCCCAAGGTATCTTAAAAGCAACGCTGTTTCAACAAACAGAGGGACTTGTTTATGCGGTTCTCGACTATCTAGAACGGTTTAATCAAGGTAAAATTTCATCAACTAATGAAACGTTGATTGTCTATCACCATTTATCAGTTGTGGACTATCCAAAACAACAGAATGGTCAAATCTTTGGGATGATTCATCCAGAGCTTCAGGACAAGGATTATCAAGCATTGAACCCAGGAGATCCAATATTTTTAACATTTGATGATAAAACAATTGTTTATCAGGGTACATCTACCGTTTGGCCGATTTTTATTAATGAGGCAGCTTATTACGAAAAAGGAATTGCAATGTGTTTGACTCAGAAGCAGCAAATCAATATCTAGGATGTTGAAAAATTTTTGTATAATCGCTTTTTATTGGAAGTGATGATATAAATTTAGCATTATAATCTAGAAAATATGCTGATGTAATTTATAATTCCTGTAGCTGGTGCGATGCCTAATAGCGCGTCGTAGTCATTTTTAAGGAATAAAGTTGCAGGTTATTAAATCTGTCTTCCTAAGACTTAATTTACACTTAAAATTATCCAAATACTTAAATTCATAATGAAAACGAAGCGACCAGGAAAAAAACCAATAGCCAGTCTTTCTTTAGACTTGGATAATGTTTGGTCTTTTCTAAAAAATCAGGGCGCTCCTGGTTGGGAGACTTTTCCCTCTTACTTAGATATTGCAGTCCCTCGTTTCTTAGATATTTTTCAGCAATGGAATTTGACAATCACAGTCTTCATTGTGGGTCAGGATGCAGCCCTGGAAAAGAACACCAAGGCATTACAAGCGATCGCTAACGCCGGCCACGAAATAGGCAATCATTCATTTTACCACGATCCTTGGCTACATCTATATTCAGAGGATGAAATTGAACAAGAAGTGGCGTTGGCCGAACAACATATCAAGCGCGTTACCCATCAACATCCTATTGGCTTTCGGGGGCCTGGATACAGTTTTTCTCCTGCGGTATTGAAAGTCTTAGCGCGACGGGGATACGAATATGATGCTTCAACTTTTCCCACATTTTTGGGGCCTCTAGCACGAGCTTATTATTTAATGACTTGTAAACTGAGCAAAGAAGAACGCAAGAAACGCGAAGCCTTGTTTGGCGGTTTAAAAGACGGTTTGCAGCCTCTAAAACCTTACCAGTGGAAGATGGGTAAGGATAAATTGACTGAAATTCCTGTCACCACAATGCCTATTTTCAAAGTGCCAATTCACTTCAGTTACATAATGTATATAAGTACATTTTCTTCGGAAGCTGCGTTACTATACCTCCGAATTGCTCTATGGCTGTGTAAACTTACACGTGTCCAGCCTTCTTTGCTATTCCATCCTACAGACTTTGTAAGTCAAGAGGATGTGCCAGAGTTATCTTTCTTCCCTGGAATGAGTCTTCCCACCTACAAAAAGCTGGCAATAGTGAATAAAAGTTTGGAAATTATATCCAGTCAGTTCAATGTTGTGACTGTTGGGCAACATGCCAAATCCGTAGCCGATGCTCATCAAATACCAGTATTAGTGCCTCAGAATAGGTAAAAATATAATTTATCGAAACAGAATTCAGGAGTCAGAATGAATTCTGTATGACTCCTGGATAGCGCAGCGTAAAGCCTTCTTTACACGTAGCGTGTCGTAGAGAACATCTTGATTCTGATTTCTGAATTCTTCTTCAAGCGATTTATTTAGTCAAATTTGTATCATTAATACAGGCAAAATCAACTTTGACCTGTTTCGATTTTGAAACCAGCTGACATTTGCTAGCAAGAATGTGTAAAGTAATTGAAAGTGAATCACTATCTCTAATCTTTAGCACATCTATCTATGGTTAGAAAAACTCAACGCCTTTTGCTGCTAGTTGTTTTCTGTAGTATAACTGGTGTAATTTTGGGAGGTACTGCTGCTTGGGCAGAAAGTAATCTCTGCTTGGAAGACAGTAAGGTTACAAGCGACTGTCTAACTCAAGATCCAATCCAAAAAACTATCCAAGGAATGAGTACCGGATTGTTAGCTGGGGCTGGGGCCGCTTGCGGTGCAGCATGGCAGTTACGGCATGAAGATTGAGTTAGGAGTAGAGACAAGAGTTAGGTCGTGAAAGTGGTTGTAGCTACGCAAAAAATGATTTATTATATGCCAAATCATTTTTTGCGTAGCTTGCCGCCGCAGGCATCGCTTTCTTGATTTTCTCAAACGACCGTTGGATTATCAATTGCATTGTTGATGGCTTATGGAGAATAATCACAGATAAAGCAGCTTTAGCCTCTTCGTGCGAGATAATAAATATAAAATATGGCGATCGCAATCGATTTTGGTACTAGCAACACAGTCATTGCTCGTTGGAACCCAGTAACCCAGCAGCCAGAAACCCTGACTCTACCAGGTTTATCAATTAAACAAAGTCTCAATCCGCCACTGATTCCCAGCTTGGTTTATGTTGAAGACGCAACCCAAAATAAAGTCTTAGTCGGACAACAAGTACGCGATCGCGGTCTTGACCTCAAGGGCGAAACTAGATTTTTCCGCAGCTTCAAGCGGGGTATTGGTGCAGATATCCAAGGTTATTTACCCGAACTAGATGGGCAAATTATCACCTTTGAACAAGTAGGGCAATGGTTCCTCACCAAAGTAATTGAAGAACTAGCGCCTATGCAAGGGGGGTTAGATTCTTTAGTGTTAACCGTACCCGTAGACAGTTTTGAAGCCTATCGTCACTGGTTGGGAAAAGTTTGTCAAGCCCTTCCCGTCGAACAGGTGCGGATGCTGGATGAACCCACAGCCGCAGCCTTGGGTTATGGCTTGGCAGATCAAGAAATTCTCTTGGTAATTGACTTCGGCGGCGGTACTTTGGATTTGTCTCTTGTCCGGTTAGATCGAGGCGTGCAAGCAACCACCAAGGCGTTGGGATTTATCCTCAAGTGGGGTAATAAGTCTCTGGCTGAAGATTCAAAACAAAAAGTCAAAACTGCCCGTGTCCTGGCGAAAGCTGGGCAAAATCTAGGCGGTACTGATATTGATAATTGGTTGGTAGATTACTTTGCAAAAACTCAAGAGTTGGCGGTAAGTCCCTTGACAACCCGATTGGCAGAACGGGTGAAAATTCAGTTATCAACCCAAAACCAAGCTAGTGAAGTTTATTTTGATGATGAAACATTTGAAAGTTATGAATTGGAATTAAACCGCGACACTTTTGATAATATCCTCAAAGAACACGCATTTTTTGAGTTATTGGATGAGTCAATGACGACACTGTTGCAGCAAGCAAAACGCCAAGGAATTGAACTTCCTGATATTAATGCCGTTTTGTTAGTTGGTGGAACAGTACAATTGCCGGCAGTGCAGACATGGATAAAACAGTATTTTGAGCCAGAAAAAATCCGTTGCGAACGTCCCTTTGAAGCGATCGCTCAAGGTGCCTTACAGTTAGCTCAAGGGATACAAATCAAAGACTTTCTGTATCATAGTTATGGTATCCGCTACTGGGATCGCCGCAATCAGCGTCACAAATGGCATTCTTTAATTAAAGCGGGACTTGCATACCCGATGAGTCAGCCAGTGGAATTAGTTCTAGGTGCTTCTTTGGAAAATCAGCCCAGCATTGAATTAATTATGGGAGAATTGGGAGCAGATACAGGTAATACCGAAGTTTATTTTGATGGCGATCGCTTAATTACTCGCCGTCTGGAAAATAGTGAAACCAGCGTCAAACCTCTCAACGATCAAGAAGGCGCGAGGACAATTGCCCAACTGACACCAGCCGGATATCCTGGAAGCGATCGCATCAAAATTCTTTTTCAAGTTGATGAGCAACGCTTTTTGCGAATCACCGTTGAAGACTTGTTAACGAATGACACGCTTTTGGAAAATCAACTTGTGGCACAGTTGAGTTAAGCTATTGCGCGTTTAACTAATTAGTGTCACAGAGAAAAGTCATCGATGGCATCAGCGAAAGGGTTGGGACGGTCTTGGCGCGAGGGTACTTCGAGGATATAATTTTCTTCAACAGCTATCTGACGTAGTTCTTTGAAAACATCAGCTAGAGAAATCTTTTCGCGTTGCTTGCGCCACGTCAAGAATTCCTCAAACACCTCAGCTTCAACAACAACAGCCACCAGTTCATTTCGGTTGTAAATGAGTTGCGGTTCTTTAGCTACAGCATGAATTAGTTCGGAGAACCTCTGTTTCGCTTCTGCAATTCTCCAGTTCATTCTGCTACCTCTTTTCTTCACGATCGTGTCTATTATAGACATGTTTTATGTCTATAATTTGGTATTCACCAGAAAGCGATGTCTAAGATGGGCTGTTCGCCGTCGCTCCTTCTGATTCCAGTCGAGTTATTTATTAACCACCCATCTTTAACCATCCAAAAACTTGATTGACGGTTAGTGCAAGTTGAATTTCTGGTAATACAGGCAAAAAATCTTCTCCCTGGAATAGCACTGGCTGTTGCTCTGGTAGAAATACTAAAATACTGAGGTCATCAGGATCAAGAAACCATCCAAGGCGGCTACCATACTTTAGACAGTAGAGAATATTTCCAATTACTTTGTTGGGTTTTTGTTCTGGCGAAAGAATCTCAATCGTCCAGTCTGGTGGAAGTTCAAAATTATCAGGTACTTCATTATCAACGGTGAACGGTATGCGTCCCCACTGAAATACAGCTACATCAGGTACAATTGAGCGATCGCCAAAACTACACCGTAATTCTGGAAAAGCATAAGCAATCTTCTGATTTTCCGCAACTTCATTCACAACAGCACCGAGTTTGCCTTGCAAGCGGCTGTGTCTCCCTTTCGGCATTAGCTTAGGAATAATCTTACCGTTAATATATTCGCTCGCAGGCTTTGTTTCTGGAAGCTTCAGAAACTCTTTCAGGGTAAGTAGTTGAGTAGTTGAGTAGCTCATAACTCCTGAATCCCTCGAAGATGTGTTTTTAGTCTAGCAGTATCTATGGACAGGTGCATTCACAGAGTTAAATCACCTATCCATACATTCAGAAAAAAATTGCACCAGTGATTAATTCATCATCACGATAATTCCTAATTAAAACTCTTAACTACGAATTACGTTCGCGTAGCGTGCCGGAGGCTCTATTACGAATTACGAATTATTTATGCACCACTACTAAAGTCCCATAACTAGCCCAATTGTAAACATTGCGTGCTTGCTTAACAGGTAAATTCACGCAACCGTGGCTGACTGGAGTCCCGAAACGGTTATGCCAGTAAGCACCGTGGATGGCATAGCCTTCGTAAAAATACATTGTGTAAGGAACATCAGGAATATTGTAGCCCTTGCCTCGCATTCGGTGAGTGCGATACTTAGAATTAATCCGAAATCTACCTATGGGTGTGGGAGTCGATCGCTTACCTCCAGAAATGCGGTATGAATAAACAAGTTTTTTACCTTCCCATGCACGTAACCGTTGCTCTGACAGGTCAATTTCAATCCAGCGAGATTGGGATGTTTGCCTGATATTAGATTCAGTGATGCCATTTTCATCGACTGATGCAGCTATTACTGTAGCAGAGTGGCGATCGCCTGCTAAGGGTGCTGACCAAGAAAATAAAGTCACCACCATCAGCGCCACGGCTGTACAAAAAGTTTTTGAAGAACGAATCCCACTACTGCGAATCCAGGATTGCATTATGCCTTACCTTCTAAAGTACGCAAAAATTATGAAGTGAAGTAATTTTCTGGAACTCTACAAATTTCCAGAGTGATTACTAATTTGCTGTGAAGGATTTACGCAATTCATCCGCTAATGGTTTTCAATACAAGTCCTAAACTAATCCGCATCTAATTAGTTATTGGTCATTTGTCATTCATTAATGACTAAGAACAACCTTTACAAAAAAAATCTGTAATTTAAATGCGTCAATGCAAATTTTCCCCGAATTAATATTTGCATTTGTAGTTTCACACAGGAATTGTCAGCTGACTTTTCACGGTATCTGGAAAACCTCTCTTCTATTTCTCTCTTCCTTTGAGGAGAGATACTTTAAATTTTCCCCCTTCCCTACGAGGCAAGGGGGTTAGGGGGTTAGGTTAATCGTTAGCTTTTCCACATAACGTGAAAAGTCAGAATTGTCAGGATTTACGCTTATTTCTTTGGGGCAAACCGGATAATACCAAATTAGGAAAAGACTTTTAATCCTAAATACCAAATCTAAAATCCCAAATTGGTATGAATCCCCTCTTATATATTTTATTTCAAATTCAGTAATTCCGACTCCGAAGATTCCCAGCATAAAATATTGCTGGGAATCACTCAATTGTCTTGATTTGTTGTTATTAATGATTTTTCATAGATTGCCTTTTGGCTGCTTTATCTACTATTTCTGGATGACTACTGGTGTCCCTACCGATGCCCACTGGAATAGCCATTTAGCATGTTTAGGTGCAAGATTTACACAGCCGTGGCTCATTGGAGTGCCAAACTTTTTATGCCAGTAAGCTCCGTGAATACCGTAACTACCTTGGTAAAACATCGCATGAGGAACGTTGGGAACATTGTAGTCTTCTCCCCGCATTCGCGTAGTTTTAAACTTGGATTGAATTTTAAAAGTACCAACACGAGTGGGAGTAGCTTTTTTGCCGGAGGAAATAGCACTTCCATAAACCACTCTGTCACCTTCCCAAGCTATTAATCGTTGTTTTGAAAGATCAATTTGAATCCAGCGCTGATTCGACTGTTGTAATGTCTGGATTGTTTGGGCAATCACTTGATTTTTGGAATTCGCCCAAACTTCACTCGTTCCAGTAGTAGTAAAAACACTTAAGGACAGTGCTGTACCAGTTAGGAGTATTTTTAAGCGATGCACCCAGTTAGGATAAATCAGTTTTTTCATTTTAGATACACTCACACTCAAATTATGAAGTCTTGAGAAACTTATCAGGTTTCAATTTTATTCCCTATCTATTACTTTAATAGACGTGAATTTTTGATGATTTGATTCTAATTTAGCCTAACTGTTGGATGAGTTTTTTTGCCCTAGATGCGATCGCTTGCCAATTTCCCTCTGTGACAAGCTTTTTGGGAAATAATTCACCGCTCAAACCGACAGCGATCGCTCCGGCTTGCAAAAATTCTTTAGCATTTTCGAGAGTGACACCGCCAGTAGGAATTAAGGGAATCTGACCTAGTGGCCCTTGCAAACTTTTGATATAATCAGCCCCTCCCAACGCTTGTACGGGAAACACTTTTACACAACTAGCGCCCTGACTCCAAGCGGTAACAATTTCTGTAGGAGTCAACGCTCCTGGGATGATAGGTATATCTTTTTCTTGTGCTGCTTGAATCATTGCTGAATCAACATGGGGTGTGAAGAGGAATTGCGCCCCAGATGCGATCGCTTCTTGTAGCTGTTGCACATTGAATAGCGTACCAGTGCCAATAGTACAGGCTGGTAATTCTGAGCGTAGTTGACTGATTAATTCTCCAGCGCGATCGCTATTCCAGGTAATCTCAATTAGCTGCATTCCCCCAGATGCTACAGCCATTGCCATTTCCTTTCCTATTTCGATTTTAGGGGCGCGGATGACTGCGATCGCCCGATGTTTTTGCAATTGTGATAACCAAATTTCATTAGGCATTTTGACTGGGAATTATGGATTAGGGACATTCCGGTAAGGTGTGTTAGCGCAACGCACCTGTTATCTGTAGGCGGCGCATTAGGCTTAACCCCGTAACTACTGGATAAATTTTCTGGAAGTCCCATGAATCCAATACAGACCTAACCCTATCTGCAAGAGCAAGTACTCTCTATTCTGAAGATATGCAAGATGGGTTAATAGTAGCTAGGTGAATCGTTTAAAAAAGGCTAGAAACTGCATCTAAGCTGTCTCTAGCCTTAATTTAATTAATGGGCAGTACCAGACTCGAACTGATGACATCCTGCTTGTAAGGCAGGCGCTCTACCAACTGAGCTAACCGCCCTTTTGACTAATCCTTAACTAATATAGCAGAAGATTTCGCATTGCGCTAGTAGTTTTGGGAAAATCTTTTTTTCTCTTATACTGGCTCAGTATTAAGTTACTCAGCACTTAGGATTTAGGATGCCCTCTGGTCGGACGCACGATCGCATTACTATGTATGCTCTGCCGTTCGTGGCGGGCATTACTTTCTGGCAAACTCGCAGTAGCAATGTGACTTTGTTGGTTGCAGGCGGGTTTCTATTTGGAGGGCTGATGTTTGGCCCCGATTTGGATATTTACTCTGTGCAATTTCAACGCTGGGGTTTCTTGCGTTGGATTTGGCTACCTTATCAAAAAAGTCTGCGGCATCGTTCTTTTTTATCCCACGGGCCGATTATTGGCACGATTCTGCGGATACTTTATCTGGGGTGTTTGCTAGCTATCTTGGCAATTTTGGTTTTGGCAATTGCCGAAAGATTATGGAATCTGAGTTTTACTTGGCAAGATTTGGGTGGAACTGTGGGGCGATCGCTCGTAAATTACAATGCTGAATATATTGCCCTGTTTTTGGGGTTGGAACTTGGTGCAATGAGCCATTCTCTCAGCGATTGGAGTGGTTCAGCATACAAGCGTGTGCAAAAGCAGGGGGTTCGGGGGTTGCTTCCTGGTGGCAAAATGAAGAAGCGGAAAGTGATGAGGAGTGGTAGTCGTCGGCCGAAGACAAAGAAATGATTTTTTTAACGCAAAGGAACGCAAAGGGAAGCGCTGAGGTACGCAGAGGTATGGAAAATCAAAATGAGAGTTTGGCGGCTTTGCAGGAGTTGATTGAGGTGGTGGCGAAGTTGCGATCGCCTGATGGTGGTTGTCCGTGGGATTTGGCGCAAACTGCCGAAACGCTTACGCCTTATGTGATTGAAGAAGCTTATGAGGTGGTGGATGCAATTAAAAGTGGGGATAAAGGGGCGATCGCAGAGGAGTTAGGCGATTTATTATTACAAGTGGTATTGCAAGCCCAAATCGCCAGCGAATCTGGACAATTTTCTCTCAAAGAAATAACTCGGGGGATTTCCCAAAAGTTGATTCGCCGTCATCCTCATGTGTTTGGTGATGTGTCGGTAGCCAGTGTGGATGAGGTGCGGCAAAATTGGGAACAAATCAAAGCAAAGGAAAAAGGCGAACCATCCCCAGACGCGCAAAAACTTAGTGCTAAACTCGGTCGTTATGGGCGCACGCTTCCCCCGTTGACAGCAGCGATGAAGATTTCTCAAAAGGCTGCTGCCATTGGGTTTGAATGGGAAAATATTCAGGGTGTTTGGGATAAGTTTCATGAAGAATTGGGGGAGTTTCAACAGGCTTTAGCTGAGGAAACACCCGAACGACAACAAGCAGAATTAGGCGATTTACTCTTTGCAGTTATTCAACTAGCCCGTTGGCATAATCTTGATCCTAGCGACGGTTTGCAAGGTACAAATCAGCGATTTGTCCAGCGATTAGAAAAAATGGAGGGAGTTGTCGATCGCCCCCTTTCTGATTACAGTTTGGATGAGCTAGAAAATTTGTGGCAACAGGCAAAAGCCCAACTTGCCAAAGAAGGCTCTTGAGGGAGGCAGGGGGCAGGGGGCAGGGGGCAGGGGGCAGAAGGAGTAAATCACTAGTCGCGGTACTTGAGAGAGTGCAGTTTTCCTCCTGCTTTCCTCAATAAACTAATTTCTAATTATCCAGGATTTAGCCAACAATGTCCGAAGCCCTGATTTTTAGGTAGGGGCAATTCATGAATTTCCTCTACCGCCAAAGCGAAGCGACATCACAACCAAGCTCGATCGTATTGAACAGGCCAAAGTTTATCGTGTCCTAACTGTTTAGCTGCTAGATGCGGCCAGTAAGGATTGCGGAGTAGTTCACGTCCCAACAGCACCATATCGGCTACTTCTGTGCGAATAATCTCGTCAGCGTGTTCAGGGGTTGTAATTAAGCCTACGGCTCCTGTATGGATATTGGCTTCGCGGCGGATGCGTTCGGCAAACTGAGTCTGATAACCAGGTTTAATTGGTATCTTGACACCCGGTATAATTCCCCCTGATGAAGTATCGATGAGATCAACTCCTAGAGACTTAAGTTTGTCACTTAAAGCGATACTTTGCTCGATGTCCCAACCCCGATCTACCCAATCGGTGGCAGAAATACGTACCCAGAGTGGATGTGTCTGGGGCCAAACTTCTCGAACTGCTTGAACAACTTCTCTGAGCAGACGAGTCCGGTTTTCAAAGCTGCCACCATAATCATCTTGCCGTTGGTTAGTCAGGGGTGAGAGAAACTGGTGGAGGAGATAACCGTGGGCAGCATGGATTTCCACTACCTTAAAACCAGCTTGCAGAGAACGTTTAGCACCTTGGACAAAGGCATCAATAACTTCCTGAATTCCTTCAAGACTTAGGGCTTCTGGAACTGGACTATCTTGGCTAAAAGCGATCGCACTACTCGAAACTAAGGGCCGCCAACCTTCCTGAGATTCATCCAGCGTTTTCCCTCCCTTACTGGGTTTGGCAGTGCTGGCCTTTCTACCTGCATGAGCAAGTTGAATACCTGCAACAGCGCCAAAGTTATGAATCAATGCCACAGTTTTGGCTAAAGTTTCTATATGTGCATCTGACCAGATTCCCAAATCTTGCGGGCTAATGCGCCCACGCGGTTCTATAGCTGCTGCTTCTGTGAACACTATACCTGCACCGCCTACTGCGCGAGAAGCTAAATGAATAACGTGCCAATCATTAGCATATCCATTTGTACTGGAATATTGACACATGGGTGAAACGGCAATGCGGTTGCGGAAGGTAACTTCACGAATCTTGAATGGTTCAAACAGATGTGCCATTAATATTGATTCCTTCTCTTGCTAGGTAAAACAAATTGGGGAGAGATTTACACCATGAACTCGATTTTGTATGAAATAGCTGGAGAGCAGTATGGTCTTTAGAAATCATTATGATGCACCTAAATATTAAATAGTAGCTTAAATACTTGTTTAGTAACAATCTATGAGACGCGCAAAAAAGGCGGAATTACTATATTAGAAGCGTTTCATTCATGTAGAATTGGTGGTTTATTTACGTCGTGGCGCAGTATAAGCCTGATTAATATTTGAATAAATCGGCTTATCATCAGGCTCTTGGCTCTGCAATTCCCAGATATCACATTCTACTTCTTCTTGATCCACTAATAACTGTAGATGATCTGGTAATTTACTTTTTTGCGAAATTATCCAATTCTCTCCATATAAACATTCTCTTTCAATTTGTCCATAAAACATAAGTTTATTCTCCAATAATGTCACAGTTTAAATTTAGTAACTCCTAATTTGTGAAAGACGAAGTAATAAATTTTTATCCTTCGTTTGCACTTAAAACACATATACTATTTGCCCTCAATATTGGCTGTTAATAAAATCTCTCACTTGTGGATAGTTAAGTAGCTTGTTTAGCTTCTGAGTTTTGGGTTTATTTTCTCGATCTAATTGGACTCCTTCACCGATTTAAGATTTTCCAGAAAAGACCGAGTGTGCTTAATAAAACTATATTTAATACCACTAAATTGATTGTGAGTTCCTTGAAAGTCTTAGAGGTTGTTTGAAACGTGTTTTGCTGTGACTTTAGGCACATTCCGTAGTGTGGCTCAGACATAGCTTTCAATAACTCTTGTAATAGAGGCTAAAAGTTTATTTGGCACTAAATAACTCAGATAATTTGCTGACTAAACTACGGTAAATCGACCCATTTAAAGTAGTATGCATTTATTAGACTTTCATAGATTGCGCTAAAAAACAAGAGTTTATTAAAATTTATTGATATTACTCTTTCAGAGAGTTGAGTCCAATACAGTCTTCCCAATATGGTTAGGTTAACGTTCTAATATGTCTGAAGATCCCCCCACCCCCCCTTCAAAAGGGCTTTTAACCCTCTTTTCCTCCCTTTTTAAGGTGGTCGCCGCAGACGGGGGATCTTAACCGAACCGTATTGACAGTCTTCTTACCTCTCCCTTTAGGCTACGGTGGTGTACACAAGTACTAAAAACCTCGATCGCTCAAGGCAATTAACCGTTTTTATACGTAGACGAATATATTATCTGCGTATTTTTTATGAAAAAAAGATTGATCCCAATGTATATTTTCGCATTCTTTTGGGAATCATAAATCGAGGAAGGATTACAGACCACAACGTATTACTTCCTGAAATATCACGTAACTTTTAGAGGATAATTATGTCTAAACGCAGATTGCCCAAAGGCCGTAGTATTAGTTCAGTAGCTCTAGAACCAGAAGTTGCGATCGCAATCCTTGGACTATTTTCCGCAGCTGCTGATGGTGAAGGTATTTCTTCCACAGAAGAATATGCTTTAAGTGAATTTCTGAGTCGGGTTAACTTATTTGAAGATTACTCTGAAGAAGACTTTGAAGAATTGACCGAAAAAGTCGTCAGCTTGATTGAAGAAGAAGAAGCAGAAGATTTAATCGCTCAGTCTATCGAATCCTTACCCAATAGAGGTTATCGTGAAGCTGCATACATCACAGCTATTTTAGTGGTGGGGATTGATGAAGAAGTACCCGAAGCTGAACAAGATTATATCTCCGAGCTTCAAGAAGCCTTAAAGATTTCAGACGAACGCGCACAAGAACTGATAGACGGAGTGTTCGGGGAAGACGAAGAAGAAGAGGAAGAGGAATAAGAGTATTAATTTACTCCCATCGAACTAAGGTATTATCATCAAGTAGTTTTAAGAACTATCTGATGACTAGGAAAACTTCTCTTGGCTTGATGCTGCTGTTTCTGGGTACTCAAATTGGTGTTACCCAGCCAGCAGCTAAAGCACAAACCCCAGTTGCGCCAACAACTACCACAAAATCAATTTGCTCTACCCAACTGGGAACAGCTATAGATGCTGTAATCAATCGTCCCTTATTTAGTCGAGTGCGCTGGGGAATTTTGATACAACCTCTGTCAACTGGACAAACTCTTTACAGTCGAGATGCTCAGAAATATTTTACTCCCGCGTCTAATCTCAAATTGTTGACAACAGCAGCTGCATTGCAGCAATTGGGTGCTAATTTTCGGATTCGCACCTCTATTTATCAGAATGGCAATGGTGTTTTACGTGTTGTCGGTAGGGGAGATCCTAGCTTAAGTGATACTCAACTGCAAACATTAGCACAGCAGCTAAAACAGAAAGGTATTACTCAAATTCAACGGTTGATAGCTGATGATAGTTATATTCAAGGAGACATTGTTAACCCCACCTGGCAATGGGAAGATGTGCAGTCAGACTATGGCGCACCAGTCAGCAGCTTTATTCTAAATCAAAATATTTTTAGCTTAAAACTTGTACCGCAGGCTGTAGGTAAATCCTTACAAGTGGTATGGATTGATCCTGGCGAGGCGAAACAGTGGCGGACAATTAATCAGTCAATAACGGTTGCACAAAACCAACCAACCTACGTCAACATTACCCGCGAATTATCAGGAACAGTATTACGAATTCAAGGACAATTAACAACAAATTCTGAACCGTCTTTAATAGATTTGCCTGTAGTTGACCCTAATTATTACTTCTTGCGGCGCTTTCGTGCTGCTTTGGCAACAGAAAAAATTTCTTTGGGACAAACATTAGTAGTCAGTGGTAGTCTTAATCAAGAGGAAATAGCATTTGTAGATTCGCCACCTTTATCCGAATTATTAATGGAAACTCTTCAGAATAGTAATAATCTTTATGCTGAGGCACTATTGAGAGCATTAGCTGGGGAAAAACCCAGAGTGAAAAATAAGACTAGCGCTGATGTTGGTTTAGAAGCTGTCAAAGCGAGTTTAACTAAATTGGGAGTTGATCCAGCAAATTATATTTTAGTAGATGGTTCGGGTTTATCACGTCGGAACTTAGTGACACCAGAAGCTTTTGTACAAACTTTGCGAGGAATGGCAAGAACACCAGCAGGATATGTGTATCGCGCATCTTTACCCGTCGCTGGTAAAATTGGAACCTTGAAAGACCGTTTTCACAACACATCTGCTGAGGGCATTGTGCAAGCAAAAACAGGTACACTAACAGGTGTAGTTTCTCTATCTGGATATATAAATGTGCCTAAATATGAGCCGTTAGTTTTTAGTATTATTGTGAATCAATCGGAGCAACCCGCAACAATTGTGCGGCAGGCTATTGATGAAATTGTTGTGTTGTTAACACAGTTGCAGCGTTGTTAATATTATTGCCATCAAATTAAACAACAGGTTGATTAACTCGGAGTCCCATAATTACTAAATCGCATTCAATGCTTTCAATTTCGGCAACTTTAGGTAAATGTCCCCAATGTTGAAAACCAAATGCTTTAAAAAGTTTTAAGCTGGGTTGATTGTGGGCAAAAATGAAGCATAGTAGGGTATTTAAACCCAAGCTAGGACTTACGCTAATTGCTTGTGCTAATAGTTGTCTTCCTAAACCACAGCGATGAAATTGAGGGGCTATATAAATACTAATTTCGGCAGTCTTATTATAGGCGGGCCGCCCATAAAAGGATTGGAAACTAAGCCATCCAGCAATTACTCCCTCCACTTCGATTACCCAAAGTGGACGTTGTGAAGGCGATCGCGCCTGAAACCAAGGAAGACGACTTTCCACAGATACTGGCTCTAAATCAGCAGTTGCTATGCGGCTAGGAATTGCAGCATTATAAATTGCCACAATTGTAGGCAAGTCAGTTTCAGTCGCATGGCGAATAGTCATTGCTACCGTCTCGGAGAAAATCTTGAGAAAATATTCAAAAATAATACAGCGTTACGGAAGCCGTAACACACCCTTGTATCTTAGAAGAAGTGGTATTGTCGCTTGGATAGCAGCCGCAGTTACCTTGATTTTTATTTCGTTTATTGCGTTTGTGTAATACAATCAAAATAAAATACTAAGTTAACCCTCTTTATGAATACCTTTCTATCTGACCAAAATCTGTCTACTGATTCCAGTATTACTACAGAAGCCGAAGTTGAAGCCATTAGGCAACTTGAACACATACTCAATCAGGAAAATAGTCAACTGAAATTAGTCGCAGCAAACGGCGAAGAAATAACTATAACTGATTCTGTATTTCGTGTATTACGCGAAGTAGTGCAGGCAATGGCATCAGGTAAAAATGTATCTATAGTTACATATAATCCCGAACTGACAACACAACAAGCGGCTGATTTGTTAAATGTATCACGTCCCTATCTGATTAAATTATTAGAGCAGGGTGAGCTTCCTTACATTATGGTAGGAACTCATCGACGTGTGAAATTTGAGAATTTAAGAAAATATAAACAGCAAAGGGATACTAAACGTAGACAATTGCTAGATGAATTAATAGCCGAAAGCCAAGAGTTAGGATTTTATGAGTAGGGTTTTCTTATTATTTACTGAGTATTATGTATTTTGCTGTGCTGGATTCTTGTGTACTGTTCCCTATGTACTTACGAGATACCCTATTGTGTATGTCTGAGGCTGGGTTATATGTACCACGTTGGTCACAAGAAATACTTGATGGCGCAACTCGTAATCTAGTAAATACAGGTAGACTTACAACTACTCAAGCTATGAGATTAGAAGGGAGAATTAAAGAAGCTTTTCCCACAGCAATAATCGCAGTTCCTGATAATATTGTTCAATTAATGACAAATCACCCTAGCGATCGCCATGTTCTGGCTGCTGTGGTAGCTAAGGCTGATATAATTGTCACCTCAAACCTGAAGCATTTTCAATATCAGGATTTAGCACCTTGGCAAATCAAAGCCAAATCTCCAGATGAGTTTTTAACTGAATTATATAATCTCTATCCGCAACAAGTGATTGAGGTATTACAGCTACAGTCTCAAAGTCTCAAAAAGCCACCCATGAGTTTTTTTGAGCTTCTAGAATTACTCAGTAGAGAAGCACCAAGATTTACAAGCAATATTAAATCCCAAACCTAATAGCCTAACGTTGACTGCTAATGTTACATCTAGTATCGTTGAGCGGGGAAAAACCAACGTGAAAGCACAGGTATTTAGAGGCGTTAATCAACTTTCTTACGAAGATATCCCAGTTCCCACCTTAGAACCAGATGAAGTGCTGGTACAGGTGAGGGTTGTGGGGTTGTGTCAGTCAGATATAAAAAAAATTCGTTATCCGCTATATGAACCGCCGCGCATTTTTGGACATGAAACTGCCGGCACGATCGCAGCAATAGGCAATAATGTCAAAGGTTGGCAAGTTGGACAACGGGTAGCGGTGATGCACCACATCCCTTGTATGCGTTGCGCCTACTGCCTAAATGATAATTTCTCCATGTGTGATGTTTACAAAAACATCTCTACTACCGCAGGCTTTAACGCCAGTGGCGGCGGTTTTGCTGATTATGTCAAAGTTCCCGGACATATTGTGGAAAATGGTGGGTTGATTCCCATCCCGGATAACATCAGTTTTGAAGAAGCCAGTTTTGTCGAACCGACTAACTGTTGCTTGAAAGCGGTGAAAAAAGCTCAAATTGCTCCAGGACAAACTGTGTTAGTTACTGGTGCTGGGCCAATTGGGTTAATGTTTATCATGTTGGTGAAGTATTTTGGAGCAAAAGCGATCGCTACCGATTTACTACCTTCTAGAATTGATAAAGCCTTGAGTGTGGGTGCAGAGGCGGCTTTTGATGCCCGTGATGCCGATTTACCCGCCAAAATCTCTGCCTTAACTGGTGGACTAGGTGTTGATGTCACTTTGCTGGCTGTTCCTAGTGAGAAAGCCTTTTTTCAAGCACTTAATAGTACCCGCAAAGGTGGCAAAATCTTGTTTTTCGCCGAATTCCCCGATGAGGTGGAAATTCCCATTAATCCAAATATCCTCTACCGTCGAGAAATTGACTTGATAGGCAGTTACAGTTCATCTTATCGGCTTCAGAGTCTATCAGCTGATATTGTATTTAATCAGCGAATTGATGTGCAAGCATTGATTAGCGATCGCTATCCATTAAAAGATTTATCAGCAGCTGTTGAGCAAGCGATCGCACCCACACCGGATACTTATAAAATATTGATTTATCCGTAATCAGGGGGATGAGGGAGTTCAGTTGCAAAAAAATTGTAGGTTGGGTGGAGGCTTTGCCAAAGCCAACATTCTGATATATGTTTGTTGGGTTGCGCTCCGCTTCACCCAACCTACGTCTAATCTGACTTTTCACGGTATCTGAAAAACCTCTCTCTAAATCTCTCTCCTAAAAGGAGAGAGACTTTGAATTTTCCCCCTTCCCGTGTCGGGAAGGGGGTTAGGGGGTTAGGTTTTCGTGGACTTTTCCACATAACGTGAAAAGTCAGACATCTAATGCACTATTTTAACCTTGCCATGCCACTACAAAAAATGGCGAAGGTATTGTTAAAACTAGAAGTTTAAAGCTTAGAAGTTCAACGACGAAGTTTAGAGGTTCATTCATTGTTCTCCCTCATCCCCCTTACCTCCCCTACTACCCAATAATATGCCCTATACCCTACTTTTCGTGGCTCTACTAGCCTTCTACGTCGCTTGGAATCTTGGAGCAAACGATGTCGCTAACGCGATGGGAACCTCTGTTGGTTCCAAAGCTGTTACCCTCAAACAGGCACTAATTATTGCTGGGGTATTAGAGTTTACGGGTGCTGTATTGTTTGGACATGAGGTAACGGAAACTCTAGCCACGAAAATTGCCAATCCCGCCTTATTCGCAGCTACACCCCAAATATTCGTTATTGGGATGGTAACGGTACTAATTTCTTGTGGTGTGTGGTTGCAAATTGCCACATCACGCGGTTTACCAGTCTCATCTTCTCATGCCGTTGTTGGTGCGATCGCTGGATTTAGTTGGGTAGCTTTGGGAGTCGGTGCAATTGATTGGACATCAATTGGCTTAATTACCATTGGCTGGGTTTTAACGCCATTAATTAGTGGTGCGATCGCTGCTTTATTTTACAGTTTAATCAAGCACTGGATTTTGGATCAACCTAATCAAGTAGTCCAGTTACAAGAATGGATTCCCTGGTTGAGTACTGCGCTGCTAGGTGTATTCGGCGTGATTGTATTACCATCGCTGACTGAACCGCTAACCAATTTTGTAATTGAGCAAGTTGGTTTTACGATCCCTGCTTACGACATCCCCCTGTTAACCGGTGCAATCGCAGCAGTTGGACTCACAATCATTAGTTGGCGACAGTTAGGGAAGATGGGGGGAGATGAGGGAGATGAGGAGCAGGAAGCAGGGAGCAGGGAGCAAGGGAGAAGAGTTTTCCCCCTGCCCCCCGCCCCCCGCCCCTCTGCCTCTTTTACATGCCTCATACCCAATCCAGTAGAAAGATTATTCGGAAGATTCCAACTACTAAGTGCTTGCTTTGTAGCCTTTGCTCATGGTTCTAATGATGTGGGAAATGCGATCGCTCCTTTAGCTGCGATCGTCTACATCAATCGCACTGGTAGCGTACCTACAGATGGTATCACCATCCCCCTTTGGATTTTAATCCTTGGCGGTGCTGGTATTGTTGGTGGTTTAGCTGTCTGGGGTAAAAAAGTTATCGCCACTATTGGCGAAAACATTATTGCCTTGCAACCTAGTAGTGGATTTTGTGCTGAACTTGCTACTGCTACTACCATCCTTATCGCCTCTAGGCTAGGTTTACCAGTCTCCACATCCCACGCTCTCGTCGGGGGTGTAGTTGGTATTGGACTAGTGCAAAATATCAAGTCGATTAAGTTCCAAACACTAAAAGGTATTGCTGCTGCATGGCTAATTACAATCCCCGTGAGTGCTTTACTTAGCGCTGCCATCTTTAGCATCGCCCGAATTTTATTTCTGTGACATACTCCTACACTGATGCTTGGATACAGTGTAAGCTTCTCAACCAATCCAGCTATTGCTTCGGAGGCTTTTAAATCCCCATTCCCTTGTAGGGAAGGGGGGTAGGGGGGTTAGGTTTCCGAGACTTAGATGTTACCAAAAATACTTTTCAAACATCCTCTAAGAATTATTAATATTTTTCTAACTTTTTTGTCTACTAAATCTACTCAACGTAGAACCTAGACTGCAATAACGCCAAAAAAGCGTGTTTTTGCAGAATTGCTGCTCATTCATTAGAATGTTGTGCAGGGGATAGCGTAACTTTGAATTTCTACAGAGAGATACTTTAATCTCCATTTAGAGATATAAACTGTCACACAAGTTACATTCCACAAAAATTTACAACTAGTTTCGCAAGTCAGATAACTTTCCGCCTAAGCACACGCATCTACAAGTCTTGGACAATTACTATTGGTAGCAAAACAATAAATATTTATTTGGAGTGAGATTTATTTAAAAGTAAAAATCTCATTGACAAATAGTTGATATAAATTAAACTGACCAAATGCTTGTCAACGCTGAATAGAACACGGTGTAATAATCCGTGGGGCAAATTTAATGCTTTGCTAAGTTGTGTTCAGTATGACAGAATTACGTTGAAATGCGGAAGTGCTGTTAAAATTTTTAATTTATCTGACAAAATACAGGAAATTAGGATGAGCGCCAATAAAGCGTACCGGAAGCAGCTTTATCGTCAAGGTGTTAGAGGTTAGAAGCTAATGGGGCGATTCGAGAAGCAACCAGAAAACCCAAGAATCAGAGGCGAGCTATCTAGAGCAGCAGAAAATGCTCTTTGGGCTGTAGTTGAAGACTTAGAAAATCTTCAGCAGAATGTCCTCAGAGCGTTGCAGGAAGATGTAAAGCGACTTCAGTCAGAAAAAAATCGGTTATCCGATGAGATTCAAAGCTTGGTAGAGGAAAAAGAGCATTTACAACAAGTGCGCCAAATCACTGAGCAGCAAGTCTTAATTCGTCAACTGGCAGAAGTTCTGGCAAAACATATATCTTCACAACTGCAATCTTCTCTGGCAAATTTAGCTAACCAAAGCATAGAGGGTAAGTCTTACGAACAAGCTGCGCTGAAGTCTGCTGAAGTGAGCAGCAATGTAGTCGGTGAAATCAATGAAAAAGTCGAACACATGTTTGACAGCCTAGATGACACCGTTACTGTTACTTTTAACTCGCTGCAACAGGAGCTAAAAAACTATCAAAGTAATCTTTCCCAACAGTTGTCACGGATGTATAGCCAGCAACAGCAAGGGGAAACGATTTTGGCGGAGTTTGTTAATCGCCTGCATGGAGAACTAGAAAAAACTATAGAAGAAACTTCACGCAAACCAGCAGCAGGTATACCTACTGTTTTGCAGTTTACTGAGCCAGAAAAAAACAATTCTTTTGAGACATCCCCGCCAACCTTTAGCGAAGTAGTAAGAAATTCCTCTGAGCCAATTTCCGCGATCCCGAATCAATTTTTAGAAGAAAAAGAAACCACATTACAGCCTCCCGTTGTTAGAGAAAACGCCGCGAACTCAATTTCTGTCTCCATCAAAGACTTGTTGGAAAGAGAAATAACATCAGAGCCTCCCATTGTTAAAGAAAACGCCGCGAATCCGATTTCTGTCCCTATCAAAGATTTGTCGGAAAGGGAAACAACATCAGAGCCTCCCATTGTTAAAGAAAACGCCGCGAACCCGATTTCTGTTCCTATCAAAGACTTGTCGGAAAGAGAAACGACATCAGAGCCTACTGCTGCCGTAGTTCCGCCACCACAGGAAAATGCTGCTGAACCCATTTCTGTCCTCAATAAGGATTTGTCAGAAAGCGAAACAACATCAGAACCTCCTATTGTATCTGTGCCACAGCCGGAAGCAATACAACCTCAACCTTTACGAAGAAGAAACGCTGCTGAACCAACTTCTGTTATCCGCAGAGTGTCGCAGAGCAAACCGAAATCACCACCTTCTACTGCGCTAGAGCCGCAGCCGGCAGCAAAACCTTCAGAATCGCGATCGCCTAATTCTTCCGGCTTTTCGCAGTTGCAAGTCGGTTTCTTGTTGATTGTCTTATCCGCAGTGATATCGTCGCTTTACAACATAGCCATCAAGGTAATTTTCCATGAAGGTTCCCAGATTTTTGGAGTATTAGATGTAGAACGCTTGCTGCCGCCAACTTTGGGCAATACTCTGTTAATTTTGACGCTACGCTTTATGGTAGTAGTACCACTGATGGTACTGCTATCTCCCATCTTGCATCCAACACTATGGCAAGACTTAGACAACTTGGCGGCTTCAGTGCGAGGAAATCCCACAGCTGCCAATACAGCTACCAAGCGGATTTTACTATTGTCGGTTGTAAGTGGGTGCTTTTTGTTTTTGTCTCAGGTGCTAATCTACATTGCGATCGCTCAAGTCACAACTGGAATGGCGATCGCACTGTTCTTTATCTATCCGATGGTTAGTGGGTTATTGTCGTGGTTTCTGTTCCGCGATCGCCCTACCACATTCCGCTTCGCTGCGATCGCCGCTATTTGCTGTGGCGAATTGTTGGTTTTAGGGGGTTCTCCCAGCACCAGCATGGGTAATCCTTCAATGGGAAGCAGCACCGCCCTTCTTTCGGGCGTAGCTTTTGCTGCCTACATAATTTTGACACGGGTGTGTGCTAGCAAACTGCATCCCGTGACTTTTACCTTAATTAACTTTGCTACCATGTTGTTCTTGAGCTTTATCTGCTTGATGCTACCTTTACCAAGCAATTGGAACTTGATAGTTTTTGACTCCTCTAAGATGCTAGAACTGGTTTTGAGCGCATTTATCCTGGGTGTACTGACTCTTGCCGGCTATTTGCTAAACAATGTTGGTATCAGTAAATTAGGTGCTTCGCGATCGGCAATTATCGGTGGTAGCATCCCAGTTTTAACCGTAATTTTTGCTGGGTTAATCATTCAAGAAAATTTAGATATTGTACAAATTCTGGGAGTGTTATTAGTAACCTTTGGTGCAGCTGCTTTCAGTCTGGAAACAATGCGAAATCAAGCTAAACCCTCCAGTAACACGAATTAATGGCGAGTTTAATCAGTTTGGGTGTAGTGGGTGCTAGTTTAGCTTCTATCACTCTCAGCATCAATCCTGACGCTAATCCGCCCACTTGGAATTTCTCTACATCAAAGATCCCCGACTTCTAAAAGAAGTCGGGGATCTTTAGTTTTCACGGATAATTTAGGACTGCCAGATAGGTGCAGATAATACTTAATATAGCGATGTCTGACAACAAGCCGCTCCGCGTCTACACTCATGTGCAATACACTCTAACCTCGCTGCGACTCGGCTACGGTGTACACAAATTTTTGTCCATGCAATTGAGAACCCCTATAGTTGATGATTTGTAATATATTTTTAGGGATTTGCCTGATACAGATAGGGAAAACACGTATATATAAGCAGTATGAGTAGTACTGACTCAAGCAATTGAGCGCAAGTACTTGCTTAAAAAGGAAATTTGCAAGGAGTTAAGACCATTGCAGCACATTTTGGAACTGGGAGATGAAAAAGTAGTAGAAGGGTTGAGAGTAACCCGTTTTTTCAGGTACGTGAATATATGGAGCGATCGCGCCAGTAAAACAGCTAGCCCCTTTATCCTACGAAAAATCCTGCGAGTAACGCGAAATTCAAAATACCTCGTTTGTATGTTTTTGAGGTTGGCGAGATGGTATCTTTATTAATGTCTTTGTGTATTAAGTAGGTCGGCGCAATTAAAGCTAACTGCCTAATGATGTCATTTGTCCTCTGTCATTAGTCATTAGCAAGGGTTTTAATCTTATTTACGTTTCGTAACATACTTGGGTTTTTTCGCGCCAACTTACTTAGTCAACTTAGTCTGCGATCGCCTAGATGCTTAGAAAAAGAAGCTTATATCGTAGTCTGCTGCGGATTCTCGTCTTTTTTTAGTAATATGCTACCTACACAATTACAGTCTCTCAAGTATATAAAACAGCGATGTCAAAATATATTTTCAAGGAGCCGATGAATTAGTTAAATCATGGAATTTTAAAATTCTTTCATGAAAAAAATATAATTTCATTGAAAAACAATCTCTAAATAATCATCAGATGGAATCCAATTTGTTTTATTATATATATGCCTATTAACTAATTGTTAGTTAATTAGCACGAGCAAAAAAGCATGATGGCTATGCGATTCAGTCTGAATCAATCGCAGCTTTCTGTGTCAAATTATCAACACAAAAAGATAAATCAGACTTATATTTAAGAGTCGAAATAGGAATATCATCAAACCTTGATTTAGTCATAATATAAAATTTTAAATACTCATGGTTTGTAAACTTTAAAATAGATAATTTTATTCCAAAAGTAAAAAACAATGGTATGATAAAAAGCGATATTTGAAAGAACAATAGGTACTTTAAAATTGGAATTAATTGCTCTACTTGATGTCTACCATCTTCCCTCAAGCCAACGGCTGATACTGCCGAGACATCACAGGAGGTTGTGAACGAAATGATAGTTCCCAACAAACTGTTTGGCTCAACCTCTGAATGTTACTACACCTAGTGAGCGGTTTCTTTTGAGATTACTCCTAATAATCTCCAGCCACCTGTGTACTACAAATAATTCACCAAAGCTGAATAAAAACCATCTTTTTCGAGTAACAAATACCCCAGATGAACCGCGCAAACTAGTTTTTACTCTGAGTCGGCATAGTGCCATAATTAGGTATAAGCAGTTTGATGTTGTTGCTTTTGAAAGATGAGAATAATCCCAGAGAAGTTAAAAGCTTTGTAGATTATTTGCAACACAGTTAACTTTTGAGAAGTAAACCGCCGTCAAGCTGGACTTAGTGATATCTGTAATTTTCTAGTCAGATGCAGAGACAGTTATGGTAACAACGACTAAATCTGCCTGTGTGCTAGAAAATATGCGAAAACGGTAGTTTGGGCTACCGCCAATTTCATGGTTATCGCATACTAATATAGTCTGAAGTGAAAAAACTGCCTTCAGCCAGGTGTATACTACCTTATTCTCAATCGATTAAAAACTCTGTAAACGTGCTATTCAATTGTCTGTAATATGAGTAACGACATAGATCTGATCAAACGTCTTGACCCCAGTGCGATGGATCAGATCATGCTTTATCTGGCTTTTAGTGCCATGCGGACGAGTGGGCACAGGCATGGGGCATTTTTAGATGCAGCCGCAACAGCAGCAAAGTGTGCAATTTACATGACCTATCTAGAGCAGGGGCAAAACCTGCGAATGACAGGGCATCTGCACCACTTAGAGCCGAAACGAGTAAAAATTATTGTAGAAGAAGTCAGACAGGCGCTAACAGAAGGCAAACTGTTAAAAATGTTGGGTTCTCAAGAACCTCGCTATTTGATTCAATTGCCTTACGTCTGGCTAGAAAAGTATCCTTGGCAACCGGGGCGATCGCGCGTACCTGGTACAAGTCTGACAAGTGAAGAAAAAAGACAAATTGAGCAGAAACTGCCAAGTAACTTACCAGATGCCCAGTTAGTTAGCTCCTTTGAGTTTCTGGATTTGATTGAGTTTTTGCACAGGCGATCGCAAGAAGACTTGCCAACCGAACACCAAATGCCTTTGAGTGAAGCTTTGGGTGAGCATATCAAGCGCCGTCTACTCTACTCAGGAACAGTAACACGCATAGATTCTCCTTGGGGAATGCCCTTCTACGCACTGACTCGTCCTTTTTATGCCCCAGCAGACGATCAAGAACGTACCTACATCATGGTAGAAGATACCGCTCGGTATTTCCGCATGATGAAAAATTGGGCAGAACGGCGACGAAACGCCATGCGCTTGTTGGAAGAACTTGATATTCTTCCAGAAAAAATGGAGCAGGCTATGGAAGAATTGGATGAAGTTATCCGTGCTTGGGCAGATAAATATCATCAAGACGGTGGTATTGCAGTAGTCTTACAGACAGTTTTTGGTGAAAAAGAAGACTAGTAAAACTGTGCAAAACTCACAATTCTCAAAGCTGAACAACTGACGTGAGTTCAACTAACCTCTCTCCTCTCTCCAACTCCTCTTTATGTTGGAGAGGATAATTATAGTGTTTTTGATTTATTTGAATCCCAATCATCCGTGGGTCAGCACAACTGTGCATTGGTGTCTACTTTTGCCTTGGCGAATGGAATAGAGCCTCCTGCATGACGCGCTAAACGAAGCTATGCCGTTCGCGCAGCGTCTCTAAGAGTTGGCTTTACGCGGCCATACAGGCAAAGTCCGCCTGCGCGGACTAAGGTCAAATCAAGGCTTTGAAACCCACGGAGGTGGGTAAAGTTTCGTGTAGATGCGGTTTCTAACCGCCCGTTTCGCGTTAAGTTGACTTACGCAATAACTCTTATTTCTCCGTGTCGCGCCAGTTCCTACCCAGTGAGTTCTCCGAAGGAGTACAAGTCGGAGAACCCGCCCAACACGCTGGTATTTCAGCGTCTTCTATGGTTTAATTTTCTGTTACCTGCGCGTAAGTTATGGTAACAAGTGATTAGCCGGACATGATACTTGTAAGTATTTTAACTAGGCTAATTAGACGGACACTATATGAGCCGTCGAATTGAAGTTTTGACCAAATTTATCTTCAATATATATACTGATTTATTTTAAATAAAGAGTCACTATTATAACGGTAGTTACCACAGCAAGACTTACCAGTAGAAGAGTATAAAAACAACTAATCTCAAAAAGTCTGCAAAGTTTGTATACGGTGCAGTTAGTGCTGCGTGACCTGTTATCAGAGGGCGATTCCTTTCGGTGTTGTTCCTGGTACAGGTTTGTTTATTGGCAACCAATTTGACTTATGAAAAAGTCAGTGTAGCTACTTATAGATTTAGTTTTGTATAACCGTTTTTTTACTCAACTAAGTCTAAACCATAACATTATTTCCCCAACAAAATTTGATTTATGTTAGCCATCTCTAGTACTACTGTCCGAGAAGAGAATAACTTAATTCAGTGTGATGCTGATCCCGGATTTATCTCCTGGCTGAGTCAAGCCGGAGGCTCCATTGCCATCACCACCTACCAAGCCGGGAAACTAGCACTAGTGGGCTGGAATGGGGAACAGATAACCATGCTGTTACGCCAATTTTCCAAACCAATGGGATTGGCAGTGAATGGTTCACGTTTGGCACTGGCTAGCCATCACGAAGTCCATTTATTAGCCAATGCTCCTGCATTAGCTTATGAGTATTTAGAAGACCAGCCCGGACGCTACGATGCCCTTTACCTGCCACGGATGACATACTTCACAGGCGACCTCAACATTCACGACCTGGAATTTGGCAGAGAAGGGCTGTGGATTGTCAACACCAGGTTTTCGTGTCTTTCTACTTTGAGTCCAGACTTTAGTTTTGTCCCGCGCTGGCATCCCAAATTTATTTCCCAAGTAGTGCCAGAAGACCGCTGCCACCTCAATGGGTTAGCGATGGTGGATGGCAACCCAAAGTATGTAACTGCCCTCGGTGCAACGGATACCGTCGGGGGATGGCGACCAAGTAAAGCCAACGGTGGGGTAGTAGTGGAAGTAGAAAGCAATGAAATTATTGTAGATGGATTATCAATGCCCCATTCCCCAATTTGGCATGACGGGTTTTTGTGGCTGCTCAACTCTGGTGCAGGGGAAGTCTGGCGTATTCATCCAGAATCAGGAGACAAACAAGTAGTCTGTGTACTCCCTGGATTTCTGCGGGGGTTGTGCTGCGTGGGGTATTACGCCGTAGTCGGACTATGCCAGATTCGGGAACGGCATATTTTCGGGGGGTTGCCCATAACCCAAAGGTTTGAGCGGTTGCTCTGTGGCGTGGCAGTTGTGGATTTGCGAAATGGCCAGCAGGTGGGGATGCTGAAGTTCACCACAGGCTGTCAAGAACTTTATGATGTGCAGTTTCTTGGTGGTGTGCAGCGTCCGATGGTTTTGAATCAAGAACGAAAAGAAATCCGCCAAGCATTTACAGCACCAGAGTTGAACTACTGGCTGCGACCGAGTGCGGTGATTCCTAATTAGTAGAGAGTCTGCTTAATTAGTGCGTAATTGTTGAAATTAAATTTTTAGTTTTTAAGAGAGGTTTTTTCATGACTGAATTTCAAGTCAATACTTACACCAACAATAGTCAATCTAACTCTACGGTAGCGATAGATCCAAATGGGAATTTTGTTATTTCCTGGCAAAGCTTTAGCCAGGATACGGATAACAATGGGATATATGCCCAACGCTACAACAGCGCCGGGATAGCTCAAGGGAACGAATTCAGAGTCAATACCACCACTAGCGGCGATCAAAATAACCCCACAATAGCTATAGATGCAGATGGGGATTTTGTCATCTCCTGGACTGGTCTAGATGCTTCTGGCAATGGAATATATGCCCAACGCTACAACAGTGCTGGGGTAGCTCAAGGGAACGAATTCAGAGTCAATACCACCACCAACGGTAATCAAAATAACTCCACCATAGCCATAGATGCAGGTGGGGATTTTGTCATCTCCTGGACTGGTCTAGATGGGGCTGGCAATGGAATATATGCCCAACGCTACAACAGTGCTGGGGTAGCTCAAGGGAACGAATTCAGAGTTAATAGCACCACCAACGGTAATCAAAATAGCTCCACAGTAGCGGTAGATGCAGATGGGGACTTTGTTATTTCCTGGACTAGCTATGCTCAGAATGGGGACGATTACTATGGGGTATATGCCCAACGCTACAACAGTGCTGGGGTAGCTCAAGGGAGCGAATTTAAAGTTAATAGCACCAAAATCACCAGCCTCTATCAACTTACCCCCACAATAGCGATGGATGCAGGTGGGAATTTTGTCATCTCCTGGACTGGTCAAGATGCTTCTGGCAATGGAATATATGCTCAACGTTACAACAGTGCTGGGGTAGCTGTTGGGAGCGAATTTCAAGTCAATAACACCACCATAGCCAACCAAAAGAACCCCACAGTAGCGATGGATGCAAATGGGGATTTTGTTATTTCTTGGACTAGCTATGGTCAGGACGAGGATAACTATGGGATATATGCCCGACGCTACAACAGTTCTGGGGCGCCTCAAGGGAACGAATTTCTGGTCAATAATACTACCATTGATAGTCAAAGTAACCCATCAGTTGCGATCGCAACTGATGGGAACTTTGTCATTTCCTGGCAAAGCTTTGGGCAAGACGGGTCTAGCGATGGGATATATGCCCAACTATACAAGAACAATGGGGTTCCCCCGACAATCACCTCTGGTTCTGCTTCTGCTCTGGCATACATTGAGAACGCCACTACAACTATTGATTCAGGCATCACCGTCAGCGATGTAGACTCCCTCAACTTAGCTAGTGCCACCGTCAGCATCACCAGTGGCTTTATTTCTGCTCAAGACATCCTCGCCTTCACCAACCAAAATGGGATTACGGGTAGCTACAACAGCAGCACAGGTGTTTTAACCTTAACTGGCAGTTCCACCATTGCTAATTATCAAACTGCACTACGTTCTATTACTTATACAAATAGCAGTGATAACCCCAGTACTACACCTCGTACCGTCAGCTTTGTTGTTAATGATGGGACTGCTAATAGTACCGTCGTTACCCGCAATATTAATATTACGGCGGTGAATGATGCGCCCGTTGCGACTGCTACCAACTCTGCTTTAGCATACACCGAGAACGCCACTACAGCGATCGACTCAGCCATCACCGTCAGCGATGTAGACTCCGCTAACCTAGTTAGTGCCACTGTTAGCATTACTAGTGGCTTTATTTCTGCTCAAGACACCCTCGCCTTCACCACTCAAAATGGGATTACGGGCAGCTACAACAGCAGCACAGGCATTTTAACCTTAACTGGCAATGCCACCGTTGCTAACTATCAAACTGCACTGCGTACCATTACTTATACCAACAGCAGTGATAACCCCAGTACTACACCTCGTACCGTCAGCTTTCTAGTTAATGATGGGACTGCTAATAGTACCGTTGTTACCCGCAATATTAATATTACGGCGGTGAATGATAGCCCAGTTGTTGCCAACGCCATTGCTGATCAAACAGCGACAATAGACACTGCCTTCAACTTCGCCCTACCAGCAAACACCTTCACCGATGTAGATACTGGAAATCTCACCTACACTGCTACTCTGCAAGACGGTAACTTACTTCCTGGTTGGTTGAGCTTCAATGGCACCACCTTCAGTGGTACTCCCACAACTAACAACGTTGGTAGCCTCAACATCAAAGTTATCGCAAGTGATGGAACAGCATCTGTCACCGATGTTTTTGTACTGATAGTGACTAATCCCAATAATCAAACAGTCAATGTGATTAATGGCACTCCAAAACCAGACAACCTGACTGGTACAGCGAACAAAGATATCATCTCCGGCTTGCAGAGCAATGACACGCTTAAAGGACTAGGTGATAACGACACCCTTGATGGCGGCGATGGAAATGATTTCTTAGATGGTGGTGCAGGAGATGACAGTCTCATTGGTGGTAAAGGCAATGACACTTATACTGTGGACAGTATAAGCGACACTATTACTGAATCCGCCAATGCAGGCACTGATTTAGTTAAGTCTTCAGTGAGTTGGGTTTTGGGAAATAACCTGGAGAACTTGACTCTGACTGGAAGTGGGGCAATTGATGGTACTGGTAACAGCCTTAATAACATCCTGATTGGAAATATTGCCGCTAACACCTTGAGCGGAGAAAATGGTAACGATAGTCTGATTGGTGATTCCGGCAATGACACCTTGTTAGGTGGTGCAGGCAATGACACTTTAGATGGAGGTTTGGCAGCTGATAGTCTCAATGGTGGAGCTGGCAATGATACTTACACTGTAGACAACCTTAGCGATAGTATTATTGAAGGCTTAAATGCAGGCAAGGATTTAGTTAAATCTTCGGTAAGCTGGGTGTTGGGAGATAACCTGGAAAACTTGACCTTGACTGGAAGCAAGGTCATCAATGGTACTGGTAACAACCTTAATAACATCCTGACGGGAAATACTGGCGCTAACACTTTGAATGGAGTTGATGGCAATGATAGCCTGATTGGTGGTTCCGGCAATGACACCTTGTTAGGCGGTGCGGGTGATGACACCTTGGATGGAGGTGCAGGGACTGACAGTCTTGATGGTGGAGTTGGCAATGATATTTACACTGTAGACAATCTGAACGATGCGATCGCTGAAGGCTCAGATGCAGGCACAGATTTAGTTAAGTCTTCGATAACTTGGGTATTGGGAAATAACCTGGAAAACTTGACTCTGACTGGAACCGGGACAATCAACGGTACTGGTAACAGCCTTAATAACACCCTGACGGGAAATAATGCTGCTAACACGTTAACAGGAGGAGATGGCAACGATACCCTCTTTGGTAACTCAGGCAATGATACCTTGTTCGGTGGCGTAGGTGATGATTTACTCACTGGTGCAGTTGGTCGAGATGTATTGACTGGTGGAACTGGGCGAGATAGCTTTGATCTGACTGGTAGCCGCACTGGAGGCTATGATACGATCGCTGATTTTACTCTGGCAGATGATACTATCTTTGTTTCTAAGGCAGAATTCGCACTAAGCCAATCTCAGAATACTACGCTCAATGCCAGCTTGTTCCGACTTGGGACTAGTGCGATAGCAGGAGGCGATCGCTTTATCTACGATCAAACTACGGGTAATTTATTCTTTGACGCAGATGGGATTGGTAAGGCTGCACAAGTTCAGATAGCCCAGTTCTCGAATCAGGCAATGCTTACTAGTGCAAATATTACTGTAATTGCTTAATGCAAGCTGTGTAGTCAGCAAAGGTAAATTATCCAGTCAAGTTGAGGCATTCTAAGATACAAGGTTGGGTAACGCTTAAGCTCAACCCAACCTTGTATCTTAGAAAAAGTGGTAGACCCTGAATCGAGTTGGCAAATAGCCAACTCTATGTTTAACCTGTATTTTCAATCAATTACACAAAGCACTGTAGTTTAATTAGTGCGGGGTTGCGTTGGAATAGTCGGTTGTGTTGGAACAGTCGGTTGTGTTGGAACAGTCGGTTGCGTCGGAAATGGAACAGTCTCGTTACTTGGACTTGATCCCGTAGGAATGATGGTCGGCGGTGTTGAAGATGAAGCACCGACAACACTATCATCAGCACTAATACAAGTATCTAACGCTTGATTTGGGGGAACATCAATTTGACTACGCAAGCCAACCACACACTGCCCAAAGCGCACGGGTAACAAACTACGTCCACAGTAATTTAAAACTGCCGGATTAGCTTCTTCCTTAGTACTTAAGCTGACACCGACTACACAGGTAGCTAACTCTTCAGGTCGCCGGGCCCTCCCACAAGAAGAAAGCGCATCTGTGGCGGCAATTTGGGTTTCCTTCTCAATTTTAACCACGCAAGCAGCCAAATCCCTTGGACGCAGTGCAGCCGCACAACCTTGTGATGCTGCTTCTGCCGTTACGCCCACCTTTAGGAGACGACCTGCACAGACACTATAATCATTGCTGTAGGAAGCAGCGATCGCTGGATTGGGTAAGATCGTTGTCAACCATCCAGCTATAGCCAAAACTGGTACTATTAAACTTCTGGAGGTGGAACTGGCTTGTTTGTTCTTACCTCTATTAACCGCTTTATTGCTCATTGACATTGCCATTCTCCAAACACCCAAAGTTATGCTAACTTAAATATTTTAAAAATCCTCTGTAATTCAATAATTTCAGCGTCAGCAAAGTATAGACATAATTAATTATGCCGGAAATTGTGTTAATATAACTGTTTGAAAGATAAGTAGGCAACGTAAAAAGTATTTCAGAGTCAGAATACTGCGTAAACCAATCTGATGATTGAGTAGTCTACGAAACTAAATAAACACAAAAAACTTATTGGCAGGAGTACGGCGTGACAGGTCGGAATTCAGGCTTGGAAGCTAGTGTGTCGGCTCTACCGACTCAAAGCAACTGGCGCAAGAGTTGATGCCTCTACTTTGGTAGGATACGTCATACCAAGGCAAGCAGCCTCGAAAAACCAAGAATCCCCTGATTTTTTATTAGGGGAATGTCAAAATTGAATGTCTGGGTAAAGTTTAAACAGGATTAGATTAAGGAAACTCATGTCCCGATATAGAGGGCCCCGCCTCAGAATTGTCCGTCGCTTAGGCGACCTACCAGGATTAACTCGTAAAAGCGCTAGACGCGCTTACCCGCCTGGTCAGCATGGTCAGAACCGTAAGAAACGCTCTGAGTATGCCATCCGTCTAGAAGAAAAGCAAAAGCTCCGCTTCAACTACGGTTTGACTGAAAAACAATTGCTCCGCTATGTACGGAAAGCCAGACGTGTTACTGGTTCTACCGGACAAGTGCTGCTGCAATTGCTAGAAATGCGCTTGGATAATACCGTTTTCCGCTTGGGTATAGCCCCGACTATCCCAGCCGCTCGTCAACTGGTAAATCACGGTCACGTAACTGTTAACGGCCGTGTGGTGAATATTGCCAGCTATCAATGCCGTCCTGGTGAAGTAATTGCAGTCAGAGATCGGGCACAATCACGGAAGTTGGTGGAAGCTAACTTGCAATATCCCGGTTTGGCCAACCTCCCCAGTCATTTGGAGTTTGACAAAAATAAGTTGGTTGGTAGAGTCAACAGCGTTATTGAGCGCGAATGGGTGGCACTACAAGTTAATGAACTACTTGTGGTGGAATACTACTCACGACAAGCGTAATAGTCATTTGTCCTTAGCGCTCTTTTATTACTCCGAAAAAATAAAATATTCGTAGGTTGGGGAGCCACTGCGTTGTCCGGGTTTCCCGGCTTGAAGCAAGTGGCGTTTGAACTTTAGTGAAACCCCAACAAAATCAGAGATTGTTGGTGTTGGGTTTCGTTCCTCAACCCAACCTACGCCTAAGTTCATCAAAGTCCTTAAAAATAAGGGTGGATGATTTTTATCCCACGAGAGTCATAAAAGAGCGTTAGTCATTAGTCATTAGTCATTGGTCATTGGTCATTAGTTTAGGACTTACGCACAATCTACTAGTTTAAGCAAATGACGAAGGACAAATGACAAAGGACGAAGGACAAATGACTAACCACCAATTTGTGACATTGTGCGAGTATATGTACCGACAATACCAGAATCACGCCCTTTAAAGTTAATTTCTGGCTTGATGCCGAGTAAATGTTTAACCTGCTCTTGTAATTGAGTGGTATTAGTCCCAGAACGCAAAGCAGTTTTTAAATCTATTTGACCAGTTTCATTTAATAAACAGGGACGCAGCCAGCCATCAGCACTCAGGCGCATCCGATTACAACGATCGCAAAAACATTCTGACATCTGACTAATAAATCCTAGTGTCCCCTTCGCACCAGGAATTTGAAAGACATCAGCAGGGCCAGCACCACAAACTTGCGATTCTGTCAAGCCCCAGCGATCGCGGATTTGTTGTCGTAACTCGGCTGAAGATACCCAACCGCGATCGCCAAACAAATGCAAATTACCAATAGGCATAAATTCAATAAATCGAACGTGCCACTGTTTATCAATTGTCAGGGCAGCTAAATCGAGAATTTCGTGGTCATTAACGCCAGGAATCACCACTACATTCAGCTTCAGGGGGTCAAATCCGACGTGATGGGCAGCTTGAATGCCATGCCAAACTTGTTGCCAACGAGAACGCCCCTGATTACCAATAATTTGATCAAAAGTGTCGGGATTAAGAGAATCTAGACTAATATTAATT
This sequence comes from Nostoc sp. NMS2, assembly GCF_017115105.1. Taxonomy (GTDB): domain Bacteria; phylum Cyanobacteriota; class Cyanobacteriia; order Cyanobacteriales; family Nostocaceae; genus Nostoc. The sequence goes on along the minus strand of NZ_JABXKH010000038.1, from coordinate 14,941 downwards.
CGTCGCAGACCTGCATTGTAGAGATTTTGTGCCATCGGAGCCAGCAAAAACCCGTTGGTGGTCATTGAGAGGTCTTGAGTTTGGGGAAAAGATGCGATCGCACTTACCAAATCCACCACACGTGGACGCAATAAGGGTTCACCCCCAGTCAAACGAAACCGATTAAAGCCTACTGGAATAAAGACCTCTTTAATTAAGGTGAGCAACTCCTCATCAGTTAACAGCTGTTGCTTGAGAATATAGTCCAGTTCTACTCCCTCTGGCATACAGTACTGACAACGAAAATTACAGCGATCGATTAAACTAATGCGGAGGTAGTCTACCTGGTTCATCGTTTTGTTTTTATTCTCTCTGATCAATTAAAGACCTTGCTGAGGTGGTTTACCCCTTCCTACTATATGTGTAGTAATTCAAAATCCCGTACTCCTCCTTAAGTGATAGTCCACAGATTGTGGCATAATAAGCCGATCGCATCCACTAGTTAGTCATCAATCGTGCAAGACACCGACTCCATCAACGACCTTGCTGCTGCTCTACTACAGCCAGCCGATATCAGCTTTGAACTGCCCGATCCAGAAGATGAACAGATTCTAGAGTCAGATTTTCAACAGCAGCTAGAAATAGCTTGGCAGGTATGCGATCGCTTTGATTTGCAAACTGAAATCTGGCGGGGGCGAATTTTACGGGCTATCCGCGACAGAGAAAAAGTCGGTGGTGATGGGCGTGGTACTGGCTTTTTGCGATGGTTAAAAGAGCGGGAAATCAGCAAAAGTCAAGCTTACGCCTGGATTCAACTGGCGAATAGTGCCGATACTCTGATTGAAGACGGTAAACTCGACCCCGGTTCTGTGAATAACTTCAGTAAACGGGCATTTGTTGAAACCTCCAAAGCATCGCCAGAAGTGCAACAGATGGTGAGTGAAGCTGCCCAAAAAGGCGATCGCATCACCAGGCGGGAAGTGCGTCAACTCAGCGATGAATGGACAGCCATGTCCTCAGATTTATTACCCACAGCAGTCAAGGAAAAAGCCGCAGATAACACCCTTCCGCCGCGCTACATTGCCCCTCTGGTGAAGGAAATGGAAAAACTGCCAGAATCGCACCAAAAGTTTATCCAGAAAGAAATTGCTGCCAATCCTGATGTAGATACCCTGAAACAGGTAACTACTGAAGCGCGTAACTTGGCAAAATATCTCAAAGGCGCGGCTCAAGTCCAGGCGCTGACGCAAGAAAATATTGATATTGAAACAGCCTTAGAAGAAGCGCAAAGAGTCGGCTGTTTGAGCATAGCTGCTGATTTGGTAAATCAAGCATCGCAGATTGAACAAACGATCGCTAAACTCTACATGACGTGGAAACGAATCGGCAATTTGGCAGATAGATTATATGTAGATACTGGCGCAAGTACACCCAACTTGCGATCGCTCCTCACTTGCTTGGAACCTCTTGGTGGTGAAATCATGGAATTGCAACTTAGTGGTGCAACTGAACACACTGTACGTCTGCAAATTCAGGAGACGAGTTAGGGAGTGGGGAGTTAGGAGTTAAAAGGGCGGTTAGAAACCGCACGCCAGTTGCTTCAAGTCGGCAGAGCCGCCCAACGCACTGGCTTGTCTACACAGACAAAACCCACCTCCGTAGGTTTCAAACACTCACTTTTGTCTTAGTCCGCGGAGACGGACTTTGTTTGTATAGCCGCGTAAAGCCTTCTCTACGAGAGGCTTCGCTTAACGCGTCAGCGTGCCGGAGGCTCTATTATATTCGCCAGAGCTTAAGCGATCGCAGTTTATCTTTCAGTCTTTGGAATCGCTGAGAGTAAGGCACAGAGAGCGTTGTTAACAGCTTCTGATGTTTTGAATATCTCAGCGACATCAGCATCTAGGATAACTGTCAAAGGAGCTTTTTCTTGCTGACTGGCGAAACGGTTGGGCAAGGCTTTGCGATAGTCAAAGTTATACTCTGGAAGCAAATCATCGTCTGCGTTGTTGTGGAATTCAGAAGCCTGTGAATTCTTCATAATCTCTTCGTTCTTTCTTGGTTGCTAGACGGGCGCTAATGATACGGATAACGTTTGCTCTTTCTATAAAACAGACCAATAACAAGCGATTGTCTTGATAGCGTCCGATGATGATTTCCCGTCGTTCATCAACAGAGTGCCATTCATCGTTGAATATGTAAGCTAAAGAGTCGTTGAAGACTGTCTTAGCCCCTTCAAAGCTGATGCGGTGCTTGTTGAGATTCAAACTAGTACAGCGCGGCGTAAATAAACCACCCATTCCAAATCAATGAAACCCTTACGGTACAGCAATTACGAATTACGAATTACGAATTACGAATTACGAATTACGCCCTGCGGTACTAGCTTTTTGGTTATCCCACTCGAATTCTAAATTCATGCCCTGATATGAGGCTACTCTACTTACAAAACAAAACTTAATTTTTTCTAAGAGCTGATTCGTAAAGAGAATCTCGCCATATCTCAAAGTCTAACGAGCAGCGCAAAATGTGGCCGTGAGTGACGAGTTATGAGGCGACGCAGTGGGTACTTGAGCAACCAAAACCACATTACCATCGGCATCCATTACCCATCCTTGGGCTTCTACAATTTGAGTAGGTTCATTGACAGAATTAACTTTCTGTGATTTTTCTTCTGTGTTTCGCTGCGCCTGAAGAACTGCTCTTTTATGAATACCAGCAGCACGATTTTTACTCTCTGGCTCTAGTGTGATCCAATCTGCCAGCACTGCATCATCAGCTATCAATGGCTGCGTGGGATCGGCTACTAGTCCTCCACGTCCAGTAGCAATAAATGAACTCCTTCCTATTTTTGCACCAGAATTACAACCAGCAGCAATTTGCTGGGAAGCATCAACCAGATTTACAGGCAGTTCCACTAATCCTTTACTGGGGTCAGCATCTGGTGAGTTGATTTGTACAGTGCCATTTAATGAAGGGTTTTGCTGAGAAAACGCTGTGATATCGCTGGTTAGAAGCTTACTTGGCTTTAGTTGGTCTGGGTCTTTAGTGTTTAACAGCCTCTCTAGGTCTGCACGGGTACGGGGCACAAAACCGAAGATGTTCTTAGCGGTGATTGTGATTTTACCGCCAGAGCCGAAGTTGGCGTTGGCGGTGATATCGCTATTTCCAAAGGGAGCAGCGACAAGGAAGCCATTAGGTGCATTGATAGTGATTCTACCGCCATCTCCATTAGCTCCTGCATTTGTGGATATTTGGCTATTGCGGCGCATCAGTAATAAGTCCCGCACCTGTAGCGAAATATCACCACCCCGACCTGACTTACTATTAGATATGAGTTTTCCTTGGTTATCCAGCAGGATGGAGTGAGCAGTTACATTTAGATCGCCTGCTTTACCTAGTAAATATGTATCTCCTGGGTAAATATAATTCGGTTCAAATTGACTACTTACATTTAATTCAGCCCCATCCCGAATAATTAATTTCCCTGAGGTAATTGTCATTTTTCCGGCATCTCCAGAACCATTAGTTGCAGCAAATAAGCCACTGGGATAACCGTTTACTGAGGTTCCAACTAGCTCTATAGACTCAGAGGCATTCACAGTCAAATTTCCTCCCGCCCCTGTAGCTGCTATCAATTGTGAGTTTGCTAGAGTCTGTGTTGATATATTGGCACCATCTTGGATATACAACCTTCTCGTGTTGATAGTTATGTCACCCGCCTTTCCAGCAAAGCCTGTTGAACTAAACAATGAACTAGGTTGATTCCCAATATCTGGGCTAAAAAAACCACCTATTAGCTCTATAGACTCAGAGGCGTTCACAGTCAAATTTCCCCCGTTACCCTTGGTTATAGAAGAAGTGTATACTTGTGCACCATCCCGAACAATTAATTTCCTTGTGTTAATTGTTAAGTCTCCACCATTTCCCGTAGCCGTAGCCCGAGTTGTGATTCCCACAAGATTGCCAATGAGTTCCACTTTATTACCCTGCACTTGGATATTACCGCCACCATCTCCAGTGGCATCTACCTGAGATGGAATTCCAGTACCGTTAATAGTTTGCCGCTGGATTAGTTGAATGTTCTGAAAATTCTGGACATTTTCGTATCCCAAAATCCAACTTTGGTTTGTTGGGGTCAAATTAACCAAACTATTGGCAGTGACACTTCCTAGCTCAATCCGTCCTCCTGGCGCTGTTAAATTTCCGCCCTCCAGTGTTATATCACCACCTACAAGTGCCAGGGTTTTACCTGGCCGCACTTGAAGACCAACAGGATCAGGTACGCCATCTGGATTCGCTTGGGATTGATTGCGGATGGGAGCCGCAATTGCTCCGAATTGTAAACCAATGGGAACACTTACTGTTAACAGGGCTACGGCTTTGGGATCTGTAGCACTAAACTTTGTACCATCAGCAAAATTCAAACTACTCCCCGTGCTGGCTACAAATGAACCCCCGATGTTTAAAGATGCATTAGGACCAAAAACAATCCCATTGGGATTAATCAGAAACAGGTTGGCTGTGCCGTTAGTTTCAAGAATGCCATCAATATTAGAAATAGACTTACCTGTTACTCGACTTATAATATTTTGAATATTTGCTGCATCATTGTTAAAATAAACTTTGCTTCCAGTAAGTACAGAAAACTGTTCAAAGCTGTGGAAAAGATTTGTGCCACGAATTGTTCCCCCATCAATTTGGTCAGTAGACTGATCATTGATTATCTTGTGTGTAACAACTGAACTTTCAGATCCCAGGGTGTCATCTCTGATAATCTGGGCTAAAGCAGAGTTCCCAGATAAGGTGAGCGCTCCACTAATTCCTAAGGCACTTACTAATCCTAACTTCCGGCACCAATGATTTCGACTTTGATTTATTACAGAATTCGCACAAAAAAAACGATAGTTTAATGAATTACTGCTCATTGCTAATTAGGATAATTAGGTTATTTATGTAGCTTAAATTCAAGTGAACTTGTTTAACCAAGAATCTTCCGAATTGGATTCAGGAGAGTGTCAATTAGTTTTGCCTCTGCAAAATAATACATACATATAGCAGATTTCAACTTAGTGAGGTGCAGAAATACCTCACCCGTGCTATCGCGCACCTTTCTCGAACTCACATATCCATTAGGCATATCTTTACTTTACAATCTTTAAACGCTTGTTTTGTAGGCATCTTAAACTCTGAGGTGTGAGGCATCCTTGACAATTTAGCTCTTAATTTTCTCGCTAAAAGTAGGTTTTTATTGAAAATTAACGACGAATGAATCAGGATTATAAAAAACGTGAGTGAATACTCTAGCAACTGTTTAGAAAGGACTGGTTAATGGATAGCCGAACTCATAGGGACGATTGGGATTGGGGAGGGGTGTTGCCTTATGTACTTGTAAGACGTTGTATAAATGGCAAAACTAATGTTTTGCCACAACGAAAAAATGATAGTATTTTCAAGGGCATATCATCTTGCCGCGATCGTTCAAGTAGCAACCCTTTTGCTTAGTATGTTGACCAGGAATTATTCGTGAAGATTTTTGAGATTGATTATCACCTACAGCATCATTAAATTCAATTTCATTTGAGTCGGTACTGCTGTGCAAGTCTGTCAAATTGTTTTCTAATACACCCTCATTTTCGCTTACAACAAGTGCAGCATCCACCTCAGAGTTTTTTGGTATTTCACTAAAGTCATTTTGAATATCGTTTGTTAACTGCTCTATTTTTTGAGAATTCATAATTTTTACCCTCTTTGTAGACTGATAAATGTGTAAACTTGTGTTGTGATGTACTAAATTTAATCTGGCTTCGACTAGTACAGTTTGGCAACAAAGGAATCAACAATACAGAGTCTAGAGTGGCACTAAAGCATTAGGTTTCTAAAGCTCTTGTGAACTCCCATAATTATAACTTCAACTTGACTAGTAATAATTACGCATTATGTAACAAAACTTCATATATTTCTGTTGTATTTCCTTAAAGTATTCATGAATCTGGCTACTGACCGTTGATCGCTCAAGAGTATTGAGTAAACAAGCGATACTTTTCTGCAAGACGCTACGCATAGCTTGGCCTTCTTCACCGTAGGGATACTTACGCCAACGCACCCACAGCCAATTTTAGTAGAAAGGGTGATCGCTTATATGAAGGTCATTGCGAAAAAGCGATGTCTACGACGGGCATACGGCGTCGCACCAACAAAATTTACAAGAATCTCAAATTCTAATTACCAGCGCAAGATGTAGCGATGAGTGAAGAATTATGAGGCGACGCAGTGGGTACTTGAGCAACCAAAACCACGTTTCCATCGGCATCCACTACCCATCCTTGAGCTTCCACAATTTGAGTAGGTTCATTGACAGAATTAACTTTTTGTGATTTTTCTTCTGTGTTTCTCTGCTTGTGAACAACCACTCTGTTCTGGATACCCTCAGCACGATTCTGACTCTCTGGAGAGAGTGTAATCCAATCTGCCAACACCGCATCATCGGCTATCAATGGCTGCGTAGGATCGGCTAGTAGTCCACCACGCCCAGTAGCAATAAATGAACTTCTGGCTATTTTTACACCAGAATTACAACCAGCAACAATTTGCTGGGAAGCATCAACCAAATTTACAGGCAATTCCACTAATCCTTGACTGGGGTCAACATCTGGTGAGTTGATTCGTACCGTGCCATTTAATGAAGGGTTTTGCTGAGAAAACGCTGTGATGTCACTTGTTCGCAGCTGATTCGGGTTTATTTCTTCTGGGTCAAGTTTCTCCACATCTGCACGAGTGCGCGGCACAAATCCAAAGATGTTCTTAGCGGTGATTGTGATTTTACCACCAGAGTCAGAGAAGGCATTGGCAGTGATATCGTTATTTCCCAAGGGAGTAGCAACGATGAAACCATTAGGTGCATTGATGATGATATTACCGCCATCTCCACCCAACCCTGTTGTACCTGCATTAGTGGTTATTTGACTTTCGCGGCGCATCAATAATAAGTTCTGCACCTGTAGCGTAATATTCCCGCCTTTACCTGACTCACTATTAGATATGAGTTTTCCTTTGTTGTCGAGAAGTATGGAGCGAGCGGTTATATTTAAATCGCCTGCTTTTCCTAGATTATTTGGATCTCCGATATAGATTACATTTTTTCGAGCTTGGCTGCTCACAGTTATTGCAGCCCCATCCTTGATAATCAATTGCCCTGTAGTTAGGGTCAAGTTTCCGCCATCTCCAGGCCCTTGCGTCCCAGAAAACAAGCTACTGAGCTTAGAACCATTTGGTGAGGTTCCAATTAGTTCTACCGACTCCGAAGCGTTCACTGTCAATTTTCCTGCATTTCCTATAGCTGGTGTAAGTTGGTTAGGAATAAACCTATATATGCCCTCAGAGCTTGTTGATATTCTTGCCCCTCCTTCGATACGCAACTTTCCAGTATTAATTGTGATGTTGCCAGCGTTTTGATTGCCATAAGTTGCACTGAATAATCCACTTGATATTAAATCACTACCATCTCGCAAGACAGGTATGGTAGTACCGCCAATTAGTTCCACGGAATCTGAAGCGTTTATGGTCAATTGCCCCTGCAATTGCGCTCCACTTTTGACCACCAACTTCTTAGTATTGACATTTATGTTTCCAGAGTTGGCGTTAGAGAAACTCTGAGTAAACAGTTGTGAATCTTGTTCAATTACTACAGAATCTGAGGCGTTCACTGTCAAATTCCCTCCTGATTGCAGTCTCAAGGGATTAACTAGAATTAGTAAACTGCCAGCTACCCGCACAAGTCCCCCTTGCAGGTGGATATTGCCGCTACCGTTTCCATGAGTATCTACAATAGATGGAATTTTATTTAACTGGATTAGTTCGATGTTCTGGAAATTTTGAACACCTTCATATCCCAAAACCCAGCCTTCGTTCGTTGGGCTTAAACTGACCAGACTATTGCCAGCAACGCTTCCTAACTCAACCCTTCCTCCCCTTGCCGTTATATTTCCGCCCTCTAGCGTGATATCACCGCCTATAAGTGCTAAGGTTTTGCTTCGCTGCACCTGTAGACCAACGCCTTGTCCTAAAATATTAACTGCGTCATCTGGACTTGCTTGAGATTGATTGTGGATGGGAGCCGCAGTTGCTCCAAATTGTAAGCCAATGGGAACACTTAATGTCAGTAGGGGTGTAGTTTGAGGAGATGTAGCACTAAACTTTATACCATCAGCAAAGTTCAAGCTACTCGCCGTACTTGCCACAAATGAACCGCCGATATTTAAAGAAGCATTAGACCCAAAAATAATGCCGTTAGGATTAATCAGAAACAGGTTCGCCGTGCCGTTAGCTTTCAGAATGCCATCTATCTTAGAAATCGAATTACCTGTCACCCGACTGATAATGTTCTGAATATCTATTGCATTGTTAAAGTAGGCTGTCTTTCCCGCAGAGATAGAAAACTGTTCAAAGCTGTGGAACAAGTTTGTACCACGAACTGCCCCACCATCAATCTGGTCTATAAGCTGACCATCAATTAGCTTTGGTGTAATGATTGAACTTTCAGATTCAAGTGTGCCATCTTTTTGTATTTGGGCTAAGACAAAACTTTCTTTGAAAGTGAGTACTCCAGCAATTGCTAATGTACTCACTATCCCTAACTCCCAGTACCAACTGCTTCGGTATCGAGACATGACAAACTTGCACCCAAAAAATAAGAGTATATTAAAATACTGCTCTTTGCTAATTAGGTAAGTTAAGTGGGCGTGAATAATTAAATGTTTGTAGTCAGGCATTCAGCCCTTACTACGAGCCAATTTAGTTAATCTTACATTGCGTAAGATAATTTTATTTATTCTTGCCTACTAACTTATGGTGATACTTGAAAGTATCTCTGTAACCTAACTAGTAAATGCAAAGTTCAGTATTTTTATACTCACTAGAATAAACTTTTTACAGTCCAAGAACTAAATTATTTAGCAGTTACAGCCTAGAGGACTGCCAGTTGAAGGGCAAGGAATACACCATGATTTTTGCATTAGTACAATTTCTTGTTTTGGGGTTGCTGGCAATAATTCATTTACTTGCTGTTTATTAACTGCATCACCAGATTTGATTTTATTTGGGTCAAGATTACACTGCCACTGAACGATTAAAGCTCTATCATCCAATACACCGTACTTCTCAAGCACACTGTATAAATCAGCGTTATTAACACTTTCAAGCAGTTTTTGTTCAATCTCGGCTTGTAACTGCTGTAATGTTTCAGGGTTCATGATTGCTTCCATTTCCTACAGAATGTGTATAATTCTGCTTCAGGTTGGCTCAGAACAATTACGCATAGTGTTATAAAAATTAATATCTTACTGCTGAATTTACTAGGACTAGCCCTTTCGAGGTGACTCATAAAATCTCTGTTTTCCTCTCTGCGTTCTCCGTGTCTCTGCGGTCTAAAAGTAATTTATTGAACCACAGAGGCAAGGCAGCGCGGTCTTAGGGAGCCAGTGCGGTCTTGGGGTCTCCCCCGCCGCAGGATGCGCGAAGCGCTATAGTGGAGCATCTGGCGTGGTTTCCCCCATGAGCGACTGCCGCGCAGAGAACACAGAGAAAAGAGGAATTATTGTCCAAAAATTTTACCCACCTTGAAAGGGCTAGTCCTATTTACTTATCTCGCGCTTCACTAAAATCTAAAATTCAGGTAGCTTCCTTTGCTAATTCTTAATTCCCGTTGCAGCAATACCTTGAATAAATTGACGCTGACCGATGAAAAATAATACCATCACTGGAACTGTCGCTATTGTTACCGCCGCCATCATCAAGGGCCAATTATTTGTAAATTGTTCTTGAAACTCAGCCAACGCCAGTTGCACTGTTCTTAATTCGGGACGGGTTGTAAATACCAGAGGCTTAAACAAATCATTCCATTCGCCGATGAAGGTGAACAAAAACAGCGTCACTAAGGCCGGACGGGCTAAAGGTAACATTACCCGCCACAATATTTGTAATCTGTTTGCCCCATCTATGGCTGCGGCTTCCTCTAACTCCACCGGAATTGTCTGGAAATACTGACGTAATAAGAAAATTCCAAAGCCGTTGACAGCAGTGGGTAAAATGAGCGCCCAGTATGTATTTATCAGGTGTCCCCACTTCAAAACCAAAAAGATGGGAATCACCAATAACTGAAAGGGAATCACCAAAGTGGCTAAAACAACTAATAGCAGTGCTTGCCGGCCCCGAAACTTCAGCCGTGCTAAGGCGTAACCAGCCAAAGCAGAAGTGACAATCTGAAACGCCGTCACAGCGATCGCTACCAAGGTAGAATTAGCAAACGCCAGCAAAAATTTTCCCTGTTGCCATGCAACGCGGTAATTAGCTAAAGACCAGTTATTTTTGGACAAATTTTCTGGGCTGGCGGCTGTTGGTGCAAAGGAGGTGAGAAAAACCACAAATAGCGGTAGTAGAACGATAAATGCCCCTATCAGTAAGATTATTAAGCTCAAAAAATCGCCAGATTTCAGATTCGCGTTTGGTTTGGACATAAATTTATCTGTAAAGCATTTGTTTCGCTAGTACTACAGCATCGTCCCCAGCAACAGTTAATCTATAAACATAGTTACTTTGTTAAGTTAAATTAAACCACAGTGATTGTTACCCTCAGTTCATAGGGTAAATTAAATCCTGGTGTCAAATAATTCTTCCTTTACAGGAGTAAACATAACCATGCAGCAGCTTACAGACCAATTTAAAGAATTAGATTTCAAGAGCGAAACATACAAAGATGCTTATAGCCGGATTAATGCGATCGTGATTGAAGGGGAACAAGAAGCCCATGAAAATTACATCACACTAGCCCAACTGCTGCCAGAATCTCATGATGAATTGATTCGCCTATCCAAGATGGAAAGCCGCCATAAGAAAGGATTTGAAGCTTGTGGACGGAATTTGCAAGTAACCCCAGATTTGCAATTTGCCAAGGAGTTTTTCTCTGGACTACACCAAAATTTTCAAACAGCCGCCGCAGAGGGAAAAGTCGTTACTTGTCTGTTGATTCAATCTTTAATTATTGAATGTTTTGCGATCGCAGCATACAACATTTACATCCCCGTCGCCGACGATTTTGCCCGTAAAATTACTGAAGGAGTAGTTAAAGAAGAATACAGTCACCTCAATTTTGGAGAAGTTTGGTTAAAAGAACACTTTACAGAATCCAAAGCTGAACTTGAACTTGCAAATCGCCAGAACCTACCCATCGTCTGGAAAATGCTCAACCAAGTAGAAGGTGATGCCCACACAATGGCAATGGAAAAAGATGCTTTGGTAGAAGACTTCATGATTCAGTATGGTGAAGCACTGAGTAACATTGGTTTCACGACTCGCGATATCATGCGCTTGTCAGCCTACGGACTCATAGGCGCTTAAGAGAGTGCTGAGTAATGAGTGCTGAGTGCTGAGTAGTTCAAATTTATCAGAACTTCAGAACTCAGGACTTAGGACTCAGGACTACTGAATCACTTAATATTCCACATATTCCCCGCGCTCAAGACAGCATAAGCCTAATAATCACTACATGTTTGGTCTAATTGGACATCTGACTAGTTTAGAACACGCTCAATCGGTAGCCCAAGAATTGGGATACCCAGAATATGCCGATCAAGGGCTAGACTTTTGGTGCAGCGCCCCGCCGCAAATTGTCGATAGCATTATTGTCACCAGTGTCACTGGGCAACAAATTGAAGGACGGTATGTAGAATCTTGCTTTTTGCCGGAAATGCTAGCTAGTCGCCGCATCAAAGCCGCAACGCGAAAAATCCTCAACGCTATGGCCCATGCACAGAAGCACGGCATTAACATCACAGCTTTAGGCGGATTTTCCTCGATTATTTTTGAAAACTTTAAGTTAGAGCAGTTTAGCCAAGTCCGCAATATCAAACTAGAGTTTGAACGCTTCACCACAGGAAACACGCATACTGCCTACATTATTTGTAAGCAGGTGGAAGAAGCATCCAAACAACTAGGAATTAATCTATCAAACGCGACTGTTGCGATATGTGGAGCAACTGGAGATATTGGTAGTGCCGTTACACGCTGGCTAGATGCGAGAACAGATGTCAAAGAACTCCTGCTAATCGCCCGCGATCAAGAACGTCTCAAAGAGTTGCAAGGCGAACTGGGGCGGGGGAAAATCATGGGTTTGACAGAAGCACTACCCGAAGCCGATGTTGTAGTTTGGGTTGCTAGTATGCCCAGAGGCGTGGAAATTGACCCCACCACTTTGAAACAACCCTGTTTGTTGATTGATGGTGGCTATCCTAAAAACTTAGCGACAAAAATTCAATATCCTGGCGTACACGTGTTAAATGGTGGAATTGTAGAGCATTCCCTGGATATTGACTGGAAAATTATGAAAATAGTCAATATGGACGTGCCAGCCCGTCAGTTGTTTGCCTGTTTTGCCGAATCAATGCTGCTGGAATTTGAGAAGTTATACACGAACTTTTCGTGGGGACGGAATCAGATTACCGTAGATAAAATGGAGCAGATTGGCCGGGTGTCAGTAAAACATGGATTTAGACCACTGTTGGTTTAGTCATTGGTCATTAGTCATTGGTCATTCGTTATTTGCAAATGACAAAGGACAAATGACTAGTGACAAAAAAATAGATAACTCGTAACTTATAAACCCTACGATGGCAACTACCGAGCGTAAACCGCTACTGTTAGATTTTGAAAAGCCCCTAGCAGAACTTGCAACCCGAATCGATCAAATTCGGCAACTTGCAGAAGAAAATGGTGTCGATGTTTCTGGTCAAATTCGTCAACTAGAAGCACGCGCCATGCAACTACGTGAGGAAATTTTTACTAGTCTATCGCCTTCCCAGCGATTACAAGTCGCTCGTCATCCGCGTCGTCCTAGCACTCTCGATTACATTCAGGCTATTAGTGATGAATGGATGGAATTGCATGGCGATCGCTGTGGTGGTGACGATCCGGCTTTAGTTGGTGGTGTCGGTCGTCTAAGTGGGCAACCTGTGGTGATGTTGGGTCATCAGAAAGGTCGTGATACCAAAGACAATATTGCCCGTAACTTTGGAATGCCTTATCCTGGCGGCTACCGCAAAGCCATGCGGTTGATGGAACACGCTAACAAGTTTAGTATGCCCATACTAACTTTTATCGACACACCAGGAGCCTGGTCTGGAGTGGAAGCAGAACACCAAGGTCAAGGAGAAGCGATCGCTTACAACTTGCGGGAAATGTTCTGCTTAGATGTGCCAATCATCTGCACAGTTATTGGTGAAGGTGGTTCTGGTGGCGCACTCGGTATTGGTGTAGGCGATCGCCTACTTATGTTTGAACACTCTGTTTATACCGTCGCCACTCCCGAAGCCTGCGCCGCCATTTTGTGGAAAGATGCTGGTAAAGCTCCTCAAGCCGCCGTTGCGCTGAAAATTATTTCCCACGACCTAAAAAAGTTAGGAATTATCGACCAAATACTGCCTGAACCCACTGGTGGCGCTCATTCCGATCCTTTAAAAGCTGCTACCACCCTCAAGCAAGTGCTGCTAGAAAATTTGGACGAACTTAACCATCTAACTGCTCCAGAACGCCGACAACTACGTTACGAAAAATTCCGTAAAATTGGTGTTTTTACAGAAGTTGCCCACTAAAACAACTGCATAATGATGGATTAGTAAAGCAGCAATGCTATAATTGCCTATGTGCTTAAAGATTTTTAACAATCTAGCCATAGGCATTTGCATGTTTGGCGAATCTACTCAATTTGATTGAGTAGCTTTTGTGTTATTGAGTAATCTAGTTTGGGTGTACGGCATGGTTATCCAGGCGACGATTTGTTGTCTTCACTGGTAAAACTTACAATATGCCCACTATTGCACTGCATCATAGCAGTTGTTTAATGAAAATCATCAGATTTTTAGATTCCTTTAATCTATCTAAACCGATAAATGTGAATAATTGGGTGGTAATAGGCTTTGGGAACTGCCAAAAAATTGGGAGACACCGTAAACTACCCACCACCAATTGCTAAGAGCAATATGGTGGGGGCTTTTAAAGCCCAGAGTTTACCCGACTAAGTGTTAAATTACTACGATTTTTAGGTCATCTTACCTACAAATACGCAGCCAGTTTGTAGCTCTAAGGTTAACAATTAAACAGAATCATTGGGTTTGAGTCAGTGTTGTTAGCGTAAAAAGCCTTTAAATCATTGTCCAGGCTAACATTACCCGTTCGCGGAGCGTGGCGCAAGCCATAAGGAGGGACAATATGTCCAAAGTATTTGTTTTAGACACCGAAAAAAGACCATTGACCCCAATCCATTCTGCACAAGCTAGACAGTTATTAAGGAACAAAAAAGCAGCAATTTATCGCCGCTTTCCGTTCACAGTTATCTTAAAAGAAACCAAACCACATTCAACAGTTCAACCACTGCGATTAAAAATCGACCCAGGTGCAAAATTCACAGGAATAGCATTAGTTGACGATTCAACTGGATATGTTGTATTTGCAGCAGAATTAAAGCATCGCGGCTTTGCTATTAGAGACGCTTTAACATCTAGGAGACAATTAAGACGGGGGAGACGAGCAAGAAAAACTCGTTACAGAGCGCCACGTTTTTTAAACAGAACCCGCCCAGAAGGACGGTTAGCACCGAGTTTACAAAGTCGGGTTGAGAATATAAAAACCTGGGTTGAAAAGTTACGTAAACTTGCACCGATTGAAGCTATTAGTCAAGAATTAGTAAGATTTGATATGCAGTTAATGCGTACCCCTGAAATACAAGGTGCATTGTATCAACAAGGTACTTTAGCGGGTTATGAAACGAGGGAATTCTTGCTCGAAAAGTGGGGCAGACAATGCGCTTATTGTGGTGCTAAAGACGTGCCCCTACAGATAGAACACATTCACCCTAGAGCCAAAGGAGGTAGTAATTCGATTACAAATCTCACTTTAAGTTGTGAGAAATGTAACA
>NZ_JABXKH010000121.1 GCF_017115105.1 Nostoc sp. NMS2 | reverse complement strand
GAATTAAATCTTACCCTACCTCGGATGGTGTCACTTTGTTTCCAACAAAGATTGCTGATCAGGCAAGTCCTCTTGTCAATAGGCTTTGAGACGCGCTAACCCTGTTACATTACGACAATACTACGCTTTTAATGAATTAGAGCAAAATATATAGGAGTCCATTTGATTTCTGAAAAAAACTACGAGATAATACTGAGATGTGTGTCTGTCTAACAACGAATAATGATAAACCAGCATTTACAAGCCGCGATACCTTACATCTGTGCTGCCCGTGGATAAGCAGCGTTCTTATCCACGGTGAGTTCTTCAAAGCGCAGCGATACACCCGTGGAGTTCGGGTGTGTTGAGCGCTCAAGACTTTAGCGGGTCTGTTCAGCGCCAATGTCGAAGCGATCAAGCATCATCACCTTGTTCCAGGCTGCGACGAAGTCCTTGACCATCCGCTCGTGACCGTCATCAGCGCCATAGACTTCAGCAATCTGACGCAGTTCCGCGTTCGAGCCGAAGATGAGATCGCAGCGGGTTGCGGTGAACTTAGCTGCACCGGTTTCGCGATCGCAGATTTCAAAAAGCATCTCGCGATTGTCAACAGGCTTCCACTCGTAGTCCATACTGGTCAGGACACGGAAAAAGTCATTGGTCAAGACCCCCGGACGGTTAGTGAAGCTACCGTGCTTTGAATGATCCCAATTCTGATCGAGCGCGCGAAGTCCGCCGACAAGAACCGTCCATTCAGGCGCGGTCAGCGTGAGGAGCTGCGCTCGATCCAGGAAGATACGCTCCGGCTTCACCTTGTAGCCAACAGCCTCATTGTGATAGTTTCTGAAACCATCCGAAACTGGCTTCAGCCAATTAAACATTTCAACATCTGTCAGTTCCTGAGTCGTATCCATCCGACCCGGAGTAAACGGCACGGCAACAGAAAACCCAGCGTCTTGTGCAGCCTTCTCGATCGCAGCACAACCACCGAGGACGATAAGATCCGCCATCGAGATTTTTTTGTTGCCCGACTGAGCGCCGTTAAAGTCCGCCTGAATGCGATCAAGGGTCGATAGCACCTCGCCGAGTTCCTGCGGGCGGTTCATTTCCCAGTCTTTCTGGGGATTGAGGCGAACGCGCGCCCCATTTGCGCCGCCGCGCTTGTCGGAATGGCGGTGACTCGATGCCGCTGCCCAAGCGGCTGACACGAGCGCCGAAACAGAGAGTCCACTCGCTAAAATCCGATCCTTGAGAAAATTGATATCGGCGGCATCAACGACATCATGATCCAGTGCCGGAATTGGATCTTGCCAGATCAGATCTTCCTCTGGGATTTCCGGACCAAGATAGCGCGTTTTCGGACCCATATCTCGATGGATCAGCTTATACCAAGCGCGCGCGAACGCATCGCTGAAGTAATCGAAGTCACCCAAGAAGCGCTGACAGATTTCGTGATAGACCGGATCGACCTTCAAGGCAATGTCCGAAGTCATCATCATTAACGGGTGCTCAACGCGCGGTTGATGGGCATCCGGTGTCTTTGGCGCATCAGGATTGCTCGGCTTCCACTGAATAGCACCTGCTGGACTCTTTGTCTGTTCCCAATCGTATTTAAAAAGATTTGTTAAGTAACTGTTGTCCCACTGGGTTGGATTTGGAGTCCACGATCCTTCGATCCCGTTCGTCATTGTATATTCGGCAAACCCAGTGCCTTCAGGGTTCTGCCACCCCAAACCCATCGCCTGAATCGGCGCGGCTTCCGGGGCTGGACCAATCTTGTCCGGCGAAACCATGCCATGACTTTTGCCAAAGGCATGACCCCCTGCAATCAGCGCGACAGTTTCTTCGTCATTCATGCCCATCCGCGCAAACGTCTCGCGAATGTCTCGCGCCGAGCCATAGGGGTCGCCCTCAGCGTTTGGACCCTCTGGATTGACGTAAATTAGCGCTTGGTGCGAAGCCGCTAGCGGGTTCTCAAGGTCGTAGTATTGCTCGTTCGGTTTCCCAACCCACCGAATCGTGCGAGTGACCATCTCATCAGGATGACCAGGGTGTTCCTTAACATCGTCAACCGAATCGCCGTTCCAGAATTCGGGTCCCCAGTATGTCGAGCGATCCGCCTCCCAGGCATCTATGCGACCACCACCAAAACCGAAGGTCTTAAACCCCATGATTTCGAGCGCGCAGTTGCCCGTCAGAACCATCAGATCAGCCCAGCTTAGTGCCGCACCATATTTCTGCTTGATGGGCCAGAGCAGCCGTCGTGATTTATCTGTGTTTCCATTATCCCACCACGAATTGATGGGTGCGAAGCGTTGCATACCCTGACTCGCTCCACCCCGACCATCCGCGATCCGGTAGGTGCCTGCTGAGTGCCACGCCATGCGAATCATTTGAGGTCCATAATTCCCATAGTCGGCGGGCCACCAGTCCTTTGAATCGGTCAGCAGTGCTTTGATATCGCTCTTCAACTGTTCAAAGTCAAGCTTCGCGAAGGCTCCTTTGTAATCGAAATCTCGCAGTGGGTTAGCTTGAGGCAAATTTTGGTGAAGCAGTTCGACCTGAAGTCGGTTCGGCCACCAATCATCGACTTGCGGCTTGGAGCCGAGCGCGCCGCCAATGCGGGTTCCCCGGAAAGGGCATTGTGCAGGAGGGGTGGCAGGGTTGTTGTTCATGGGGCTGTTATTCATTCAGTTCAATCCTTCTTCATTAAGTTCAATTCTCTCTAACAGTTTATGTTAGTCAAGCTGTGTTGAGCGCCGCCACAAGTGGCGGTTTGAACGGCAAGTGCCTTCATCGCTAAAGTTCTTGCAAGTGCTGAATGAGCTACCCTTTGCTAACCCCACCCTCCCTGCTACGATTATCATTTTTATTAACAGCTTTTTGAGTATTTTTACTGATTGACAAAATGCGCTTTTTTGATGTGTTACGGGTGATGCAGGTTTAAACATTTTCTTCTTAATCAAAAACCTAAAACTTTGTCTAGCTATACTTTTCCCAGTATTAAGTAAGTCGCCGCGAAAAAACCAAATTTTTTCCAGAGTTTCTGTCGATATTTCGGAAATTTTCATAGTTTTTACTATAGTTAATAAATTTTCATAGTTAACATCTAGCATTCGGCATAAATTGTTATAACGATAAACAATGCACAAAGCGAGAAGTATTGGCAGTGCTTTAATCGAGATGAAGCATTTCAAAGTGAGCCGATGTTAGTCATTAATAATATAGTGTTAACCACGCCAGTCAGTGACACGACACCTATTGATATTCCCCAAATATTAAATTAGGTTAGGGGAGATCGCTTTCACCCGGATTTCTCACAAGCTTGAGGGAAGGGGCAGAGAGGCAAAGGGGATTGAACTTGGCACATTGAACTCTCCTCTGCTCCCCTGCACAAGCACAGGCTTTGAGAGATGTAGTGAGAAATTCGGGGTAGGAGTATGGGAAGATTCGGATACCGTTGGCGAATTCTCTAAGCAGCTAAACTGAACCGATTAGTTCAGCAATGAAACGATTGAGAACCTTCTGAGCAGTTTTATACCCAGTAGTTTGCTTACCTAACTTCAGTTGGGACAAAATGCGATGGCTACGCCGCGCCGAAGGCATCGCGTAAAATTTCAAGTTCTCTTATCGTTGGCAACGCAACCGACTGTCTTTCGCGCTCCGTATCAGATGTTAGAGGAAACTGCCTATACCGTATAATACTTGGTTGAGGCTCGTTTTTTGGTGGAGTGAAAGCTAAAAATTCTGAGTCTTCCCGTGTAATACTTGGTTGAGCGTTATGCTTAACAATGTGTTCTAAATAGTCAGCACGGGTTTTACCCAAACATTCAGAGGCAATACCAAGTGCTTTCCAAGTATCATCTGTTAGTCGTAAAGAACGTACTTCACGATAGTCATCACTTTTAAGCGCAAACTTTCCCTGAATATCTCGTTTCCACATAACCTCAACCGTGTATTACATCGTAAGTTTAAGGGGAAATTTGCTTGCCATCCGACATTGAGGGCTACTGGCCCCAACAGGTCAATGTTATAGTCTTGCTCTGAGGTAGAAAGTAATTGTGCTGATGTGTATGCTTGGTCAACCAAGTGCTGTTGAGGCAGGAGGTTTTTTTCTCCCAAAGATTCGTGAATTGAGGGAACAACTGTTACGTCTTGAGTTGTGGCAGCAGTAGTTTCTACATGAGTGATCATGTGAGGTGAGTCTTTATCACAACTTTCTGTCAAATGCACTTTGTACCCTGTCCAGTTAGTAGTGCGTTTGGTACTGTTACGAGCATCTAAGTCATAGGGAGAGCGAATTCGTACTGCTCCCGGTGGCCCATCTTTTTCGTTGCGTAACTGAATCTTGTCTGTTGGTGCATAGTATTGCTGTAACCAAACCTGACGCAAGACTTCTACGGCTGGCAGTTGTCGCAGTTCGGTGGGGGAAGTTTGGGAATAGATGTTATCGAGTAAATAAAAGCCATCGGCCCCAATTGTCTGAGCTAAAACTTCTCGTTCTGAAGCCGTTCTGGGCAATCGGGTATCTTCAAAGCGTCTGCTATAGCGGTCATACCACTCGGCGGGAGCTAATGACTTCAGCCAAATGGGTGCAACTTCAGCCACAGCATTCAAAGCGTACCGCAGGGTTTCCCCTAAATGTTCCAGTCTTGTTAGTTCCCTGACTACAGCTAATATATGAGTTGAGTCAGTGCGCTGTTTTCCCCTAGCTGAGAGCAGTTTCCGCTCTTGAAATTTCAACAACATCAAGTCTAGTATTTGCTGCTCGACACCACCGACGATTAATCTGTCGCGGAATTCGCTTAAAACACTAAAGTCAAAACCAGGGTCTGTCAACTCTAAGGACAAAGCATATTTCCAGTCAATCCGCCCTTGCACTGCTTGCGCTGCTTGTCTATCAGATAAATTCTCTAGATATTGCATCACCAGTATCATCGCCAACCGCCAAGGTGCTTGCGCTGGCTGACCCCGTTGTGGATACAGTGATGCGAAGTCTTCATCCTGGTAAAAGACCCCAAGTTCATCACGCAGTCGCATATATAAATTACCTTTGGGGAACGCGGCCTTGGCTATGCGTACCGTTTCATCAGGAATAGGAGGAATTTCTTCAGGATGTAAGCACATATACTGCCTCCACAGGTATTTCTTCTAGTTTATTGATTATTGAGGCAGTTAACTTAATTTTTTTCTTTCCGTGTATTGCACGGAAAGGCGTAACTCTCCTATCCATGTAATACGCGGCAAAATTGGCGTTTTTTTGTTAAGCAATATTTCGCCAACGGTATCAGGTAAACTGGTTATCCCCTACGCTTACGGCGTGGTATTCACCAACATCACCCGCAAGGATTTTGAGCAAAGTGAACTACCAGCAGTATTTGAGGAACACTTGGTTATCTGCAAAGATGAAATGCGACCAAGCACAGATGCAGGGGAATTTCAGCAACGACTTTGGGATTTATCGGCATATCAATTTGGCAAGACCTTAACCAGCAGTCAAATAGATAGAATCCGTTGGCATATCTTCCCAGAATTACGGATTACTGCCAAACAGTTATCTTTGCTTGATTTAGAAACCGACACTGAAGAAATGCCGCAGTTGCAAATCCCCGACATTCTCAAAATTATGGACTTGCAGCAAGAACAGTTAGCCCGCAGTTTAGGTGATGGACATCGGGTAATTCATGGTGTGGCTGGTTCAGGAAAAACCATGATTTTAGCCTACCGTTGTCAGCATCTTGCAAAAGTAGAAAATAAACCAATTTTGGTGCTATGTTTCAATGTCTCTCTTGCTGCCAAACTCCGGCAAACTATTCAAGATAAAAACAAAGTCAGTCGCATTAAAGTACGACATTTTCATGGCTGGTGCATGGATTTACTTAAAAAGTATGACATCCCTAGACCCGATAGAGAGTATCAAGGTGAAGCTTATATAGAAGAACTGGTTCAAAGAGTAATTACAGCCGTTGATGCCAAGTTAATACCGGCTGGCACTTATGGCGCTGTGATGCTCGACGAGGGTCACGACTTTAAACCAGAGTGGTTAAAGTTGATTGCCCAGATGGTCAACCCCGAAACCAACTCTTTGCTTATCCTCTACGACGATGCCCAAAACCTCTACGGTGAACAACGCACTAAGAAATTTAGCTTTAAGAGCGTAGGCATCCAGGCACAGGGACGCACCACCATTTTTAAACTCAACTACCGCAATACGGCTCAAGTATTGGGGGTAGCCTATGAATTTGCTAAAGAAGTAATGCAACCCACCGAAACCCAGGATGATGACCAACAAATATTGGTAGAACCTACCAGTGCAGGACGGCAAGGCCCCAAACCAGACCTCATCCGTTTACCCAGTTTTCAACACGAGGTAGATTACCTAGCAGGGCGAGTGCAACAATTACACGAACGAGATATCCCTTGGAACGAAATAGCAATTATCTATCGCTCCAACTTTATGGGCGATCGCATCTATAACCACTTCCAACAAGCCCAAATCCCAATAGAGTGGATCAACGCCGACAGTGAGAGCCGCAACTATCACCCGGACGAACAAAGCATCAAACTCATAACCATGTACTCCAGCAAAGGGCTAGAGTTCCCAGTGGTGCTTATTCCTGGTATTGGTTATATGCCTGACCAGTACGGACATGGTACACCAGAAGAAGAAGCGCGGTTGTTGTATGTAGCAATGACACGGGCAATTGAGCAACTAATTTTGACTTGCGATCGCTCCTCCAAATTTACCAACCGTTTAGAGACAGCATTAGGTAAAGTGGCAGTAATTTGATTGTGTTTATCCTTCATTCAAGCGAGGAAAGCGATCGCTCTCCCTTTTACTGCACCCTCTTGACAAATGTGCAATTACCTTAACCTCTCACTGATGCTGCATTAACAACTTGTCCCAAGACATTCTGACCGGATTTTTCTAAAATTTCACAAGCAACAGCAGCTTGAGTAGAATCAACTACCCCAAGACGAACTACCAACAAAACGCCATCAGTCATTTGCCCCAAAGTGGCTGCATCAGCGGCAACATTTAATGAAGGAGCGTCAATAATTACAAAATCATAATTATTAGCAAAACTTTGAATCAAAGAAGCCATCCGTTTGGAATCAAGCAGAGATGCCGGCCAGGGAGGTACTACTCCAGTAGTCAGGACATGCAAATTATTCATAACCATTTTGACAACGGTGCTGATTTGGGTTTCTTCCAGAATCAGATTACTCAGACCTTGATTATTAGTTAATTCCCAAATTTGATGTTGAACTGGACGATGCAAATTCCCATCTATCAGTAAGACTTGATGCTCCATCTGTGCCATTACTATTGCTAAATTAGCAGCTACTGTTGATTTACCTTCTCTGGGCACAGAACTAGTGACAACAATAACTTTTAACTGTTTATCACCACCTTTTAACTTCAAATTTGTCCGCAACATCCGATAAGCTTCAATAATTTGAGAGGAATAAGTACCTTTGACAACAAGTTTTGAGGTAGACAAGTCTAGTTGTTCGTCGCTTACATAAGATTTTTGAGGCTTGCTAAAGATAGGAATTACACCTAATAAAGGAAGCCCTATTAATTGCTTTGCTTCATCAACAGTCTTAATAGATTTATCTCTGACTTCCAGAATATATATAGTCGCCAAAGTAGCTAAAACAGCAAGTAAACCTGAACTCAAGTACGAAAGCATATTAGAAGAAATAGGCTGGTCAGGAATTTCGGCTTCAGCTATCAAACTGGCATTACCGACATTCTGATTTTCTGCAATTTGGCTCTCTTGCAATTTTTGTAACAAAAGTGAATATGTAGACTGTGATGCTTGTACTTTGCGTTCTAGCTGGCGCTGTTGTTGTTCTAATCTGGGCAAAGTTTTCAGTTTTTCTTTGTAGACTGCTTGTAATTTGGATAAAGCTGCAGCTTGGCTAACTAACCCCAGGCGAGTTGACTCTAACCTGATCATTTCTCCAGTTAATTGTTGTTGCAGCGCCCCAATCTGCAAATTGCCATTCCATTCTGTTTGAGTTGTCCCTACAACTTGTGTTACTCGCTGTTGTATTATATTTTTTAAGGCTTTTAACTTATATTTTAAGCTAATAATTTCAGGATGAGACTCCTGCAAAACAGTTCGCCTCACTGCAAGTTGAGACTCTAACTGCTGGACTTCTTTGAGAATATCTTGTAACCCAGGAGATTGGCTCAGAGAAGTCTGAGCCAAGGCTTGTTTTGAATTCATATTCAACTGCTTGCGGATATCTTGAGACTGGGCATTTACATTGGCAATTTGAGATTGAACCTGGCTAGATTGCTTTTGTAGTTCTGTAATTACGTCTAGTGATTTAGTTGCTTCTTCTTGCAGAGAAACAACTTTGTTATTATCTTGAAACTTCGCTAGTTCACCTTCTGCATTTCTGACAATTAATTCAGCTTTTGGTAACTCCTTTTGAAGAAATTTACGGGCTGCGGCAGCTTCTTTTCTTCGTGAAGAGACGTTATATTCTAAATAGATATTCATCACTGAGTTAACCACTTTTGCTGATTTTTCAGGGTTAATATCCTTATAGGAAACTTCTAAAATATCAGATCCCTTAATATCTTTAACGGTTAATTTTTTCAGTAATTCTTTGGGTTTTAAACCTTCCCCTTGATCATTTGTCAAAATAAGTTTGTCTATAGTTTTTTGCACAAGGGGTACAGACCGAATAATCTCTGCTTCTGTATTTAGAGGATTAGTTTTCTGATCCTGTGCTACTGCTTCTAAATTACCTATCCCTGCTCCTACTCCCGTCAAGGAGGAGATAGTATTTGTTCTTTGAAATAGTAGCTTTCCCTCTGCCTCATAAGCCGGTTTTTTTAAACATGAAGTCAGCATCAAAAACAGAAAAGCTGGGATAAAGACAGCTAAACTTGGTCTCCAACGGCGCTTAAGGATTTGCCAATATTGATCAAATGCTAAAAAAACTATTTGTGATTCCATAAATTAATTTTAAAGGCTGAATAATTTTAGCTTAATATAATAATTTAAAAGTAAATTTGTGATATTGCTCGTAATTAAGAATAGGATTTTAGATCCCTACCTTCACAGGTAGCTTTGTTTCATGCGGTGATCTAAATTACTACCTAAATCAGAATGACGAAAATCAGAATGACGAATTACTGTCGTCTTAGTGAGGCATAGCAGATTACAAATTTTTAAGAGTGATATTCTATATTCCGATCACCTTTTGTAATGTTTTCAGGATAATAAGTAGAGTAAAACCTAAGTTATCTTGACCCAGGTACTGCATATTTAATTCTAATTTTTGAGGCATTATTTCGTTGATATAGATATATTCAGGGTTAGCAGTATCTTTTAGTAATTCACTTTCATTTCGGAATTTGATTGAAGCTGGATCAGTGATACCTGGAAGTACATCTAAAACTCGACGTTGTTCAGCCGTATAATATGCCACATATTTTGGAACTTCAGGACGAGGGCCAACTAAACTCATTTCCCCTTTTACAACGTTAAATAATTGTGGTAATTCATCTAGCTTATATTTTCTTAAGAACTGGCCACTTCGGGTAATCCGGGTATCTTTAGCCACTGTAATTTGTTTTCCTCTGCTTTCGGCATCAGCCACCATAGTACGGAATTTGTAAATACTAAATTCACGTCCAAAGCGTCCAATGCGAATTTGTCGAAATAACACATTTCCTGGAGAATCTAGTTTGATCCATATTGCTATTGTGAAAAATAGGGGTGACATGATAAAAATACCAATTAGAGCAAAAAGTAAATCAAAAATTCGTTTAGCCATAATTAACATCCATTAAAAATGCGTTAGGTTATTTTTGTATGGACAAATATTTATTAAGTGTTTGTAAATCAATAATTCAAATATTCAATTTTTGAAATAGCCAGACCAGCTAACTGCCAACATAAAATGTATTAACATTTGAGTTATTTATCAGCATCAATTTAAAGTTAGATAAATTTATGATGGAGTAATTTCTGGTAATCTTTTCCAGTTATTTGCTTTAGCTGATTGAAAACAAAAAACTAAATTTTGCAAAATTACTATTATATTCAAGACAAAAAAATCTCCTATTAAAACAAGGTAAAGGACTATGTGCAATTTTTAACTAAGTGATTTTTTTTTACTTAATGTGTAGTCGTTTTTACTATTTTATAGCTATATGAGTTACTTTTTAACTTTTTTTGTGTTAATTACATCAACTCTTCATAAAACTGTGCCTTATATGAGTGCAATTTTATAGAAAAATTTAGTAAAATGTACTGCGCAATATGATATTGTATCAGCACTATTTTTTTGTTTGTACCTGAACAGCAGTTTCAAGAATGAATATTGAAACACAAAAATATGAAGACAAAAGCTGTTTACTTAGTCTTGAGATTATTTTTAAATCAACTGTTTCAGAATGTGTTGCTTAAAGGATCAAGTCAAAGTTTTCTTGATGATTTCAATGATATGAGTTTGATCTGCTTCAGTCATTTTTGTGTAGATTGGTAGGCTTACTATCCGTTCAGAAGCATAGGATGCTTGAGGAAAATCTTCTAAGCAGAGATTGTAAGTGTCGCGCCAGTAGGGATGCAAGTGTAGAGGAATATAGTGGACACTACAACCAATTCCTTTAGCAGCCATTTGCTCAATAAAATTATTCCGACTCACTTTTACGAAGTCGGCTAACCTAATTACATATAGATGCCAAGAGTGAATATCTCCATCAGCAGGTAGTGCTGGCAGATGTAAATGTAAGCTAGCTAGTTCTATATTATATCGATTAGCGATCACAGCTCGTTGTTGCTGTAGTGTCTTGGCTTTCTTCAATTGATGGATACCAAGAGAAGCAGCGACATCTGTCATGTTATATTTGAAGCCTGGTGCAACTACCTCGTAGTACCATGAGGGTTTAGTTGAGGTGTAGCGATCAAAGGCATCTCGATTGATGCCATGTAAGCGCATAGTTCGGCATCTTTGAGCTATTTCCGGGTTACGGGTTATTAGCATACCCCCTTCACCTGTAGCAATGGTTTTGGTTGCATAAAAGCTATAGACGGTAACATCACTATCCAAGCTACCAATCAACTTACCCTGATAGGTTGTGGGGATAGCATGAGCCGCATCTTCAACTACTTTCAATTGATGCTTTTGGGCAATTGTTAAAATTGATTGCATATCACAAGCAAGTCCGCCAAAATGGACAGGCATGATGGCTTTAGTGCGGGGAGTGATAGCAGCCTCAATTTTCCTAGCATCAATGTTGAGGGTAGCTAAATCAA
Organism: Nostoc sp. NMS2; assembly: GCF_017115105.1. Lineage (GTDB taxonomy): Bacteria > Cyanobacteriota > Cyanobacteriia > Cyanobacteriales > Nostocaceae > Nostoc. The sequence continues at coordinate 21,595 of NZ_JABXKH010000121.1, read as the reverse complement.
TATCAACAAAGACTGGATTGGCTCCTAAGTAACGAATCACTTCTGCGGTAGCAGTGAAGGTGTGGACTGTAGTGATTACTTCATCTCCGGGGCCAATTCCCAATGCTTCCAGAGCGAGATGTAACCCTGATGTGGCAGAATTAACTGCGATCGCTTCTACCCCATGACCAATAAAATCTGCAAAATCTTGCTCAAAACGTTTGGTCTTAGGGCCTGTAGTCAACCAACCAGATCGTAAAGAATCAACGACCTCAGCAATTTCTTCTTCTCCAATATCTGGTAACGCGAAAGGAATGAATTCTGGCATAGGATGTAGTAATTAAAATCAGTCAGGAAACATCTGAGAAAATTATGGCTTGGTAATCCAACACAAGACATGAGTCCGCAGAAACGGAAGTAAGTTAAAAACATTATAAAGACTTGGATGAATCTTGGTAACTCGGCGACTAATGGGAGGAGCTAAACATAATTGCCAAGTTTTGAGATGTCCATCGGGAAATAGTTGATGAATTTGTCTTTTAGTAACGCCCTTGACATCTGGATTTTTCGGGTTGTTAAAGATAAAGTCGTACCAAAGTATACCTCCTCCAGGTTTAACCATCGACCACATGCGATTAGCTAAATTTTGTTGAAATTTAGGATCTAAAATTGAAGTAAAAACCGTTGATTGAAAAACAATATCAAACGAATTATCCTCTAAATTGAGAGTTGACGCATCACCAACTAAAATTTGAGTTCCTGTTGGAAGTAAGCGACGGGCATTTAGTGCATAGTCTTCTATCAATTCATTTCCTACTAAGTTCTCTGGTTGAAAACCCAAGGACATAAATAAGCTTAGGTTATTTCCATTTCCGCAACCAATTTCTAGGAGACGTTTGTCTTGAACGGGGGCTAGATTAGCCCAATTAATCCAACGAATCAAAGCCTGCCGCTTTTCTTGATAAAGCATATAACGAGATGGATTCAATGGATCATATAAAGTTGCTTCCGGGATTTGCTGGCGGCGGTCATAACGCTGACGGATTGCTTCAATTTCGTTGCTCATATAAGTTTCATGAGGAGAAAAATTATTAAATTATTATTATTTCAATGTTTTTGGCAGCTTTAAAACCCGGCTATAAATATTAGCATAAGCATCTGCTACTTGGTTAAGACTGAAGTTCGTATACACGTGTACCCTACTTCGTTTTCCCATGAGGTTTCTTTGTTCTGGAGAATTCAGAAGTTGTAAAATCGCTGTAGCTAAAGCCTTGGCATCTTTGGGAGGAACTAGCAAACCATTCCAGCCATCTTTTACAACTTCTTTACAACCAGGCATATTAGTTGTAATCAAAGGGAGTTCCATCGTTGCAGCCTCTAACAAAACCCTTGGCACTCCTTCACGGTAATAACTTGGCAACACAAATACATCGCTTAAGTTCAACAGTGTCGGAATATCATTACGAGGGCCAAGATAGCGAACAACCCCGGCTTGTTGGTGAATTTCTTGTATTGATACGGCTTGTCTACCTTCAGAAGATACAGAACCGACTAAAAGAAACGTCACATTTTTCATTTGCTGGCAGACAATGTTAGCTGCCTGAAGAAATTCTCTCACGCCCTTAGAGATGACAAGACGTGAGATCATTGTGACTACAAGCTGCCCTTCTAGTCCTAACTCCCGTCGTGTTGCTGCTAGTTTTTCTGGTGCGGGAGAGTTTTTCATCAGTCCTTCTACATCAATACCCGATCCTAAAACTAAATCATCCCGCCCATCTAGTACCATTTTGTGCTTGCAGAAATATGCGCGATCGTCAGGATTTTGAAATATAGTTATCCCAGTTGCGATCGCAGCCTGCCTTTGAAGATGGCGATATATTGGTCTGAGGGCAAGTGCTAAGGTCGATGTGGAAGAAAAGACATAACCCATTCCAGTTATAGTTCGCACCCGTCCAGGAATTCCGCTTTTCATTGCCACAATGGGTGCAATCATAGCAGGTTTAGTATCAAAACTATGAACAATATCTGGCTGATATTGTCTAAATAAAGCCGACAGTTGGCTGCGAGTGTATATATCAGCCCAGAGGTTTATTCCTCGTTCTAAAGTGTATCGAAAATATGGAATCTGATTATCTACAAAAGCATTTCCATCTTCAGATCCCACCGCCCCAACATTGAAACCTTTCTCTCGCAGTTTTAGCAACAGAGGAATACGAAGACGTATATCTTCGCCGCCAACGTACCAAACAGTAATTGGAGAATTTTTATCATCGCTTAAAGCTTTGGTAGGTAAGGGAGAAACAGAAGATTTTTTGTCCATCTTTGAGAGGAAATTTATAAGAAAACTAGAGAGTTGCTCTTTTGATATTTAAACTTGGTAGTAAGAACGATACCAACTGACAAAGCGTTCAACTCCTACCTCAATTGGTGTATTAGGTCTAAAACCCACATCTCTTGCGAGATCATCAACATCTGCATAAGTAACAGGTACATCCCCAGGTTGCATAGGAAGTAGATTTTTTACTGCTTTCATGCCCAAACAGTTTTCTATAACTTCGATGAAGCGTATTAATTCAACGGATTGATTATTCCCAATGTTATAAAGTTTGTAAGCAGCATTACTAATTTCTGAGTTTGACGTATTTTCTGACAAGCTGGAATTTGGTTTAGGGATTTTATCTATTACGTGGATAACACCCTCAACGATGTCGTCAATATAAGTAAAATCTCGACGCATTTGACCATAATTAAATACATTAATTGATTCCCCTGCCAAAATTGCTTTGGTAAATAAAAATGGTGCCATATCTGGACGACCCCACGGCCCATAAACTGTAAAGAAGCGGAGTCCGGTAGTCGGTAAATCATACAAGTGACTATAAGTATGAGCCATTAACTCGTTGGCTTTCTTGGTAGCAGCATACAAACTAACTGGGTGATCTACCTTGTCGTGTACAGAAAATGGTACTTTCGTATTTGCACCGTAGACTGAACTAGATGAAGCGAAGACTAAGTGCTTGACTCCTGAGTGGCGACAACCTTCTAAAACGTTGATAAAACCTACTAGATTACTATCTATATATGCATAAGGATTTGTGAGTGAGTAGCGGACTCCAGGTTGTGCAGCCAAGTTAACGACTAAATCAAAGCACTCTTCGGCAAATAGTCCAGCCATACCTTCACGGTCAGCCAAATCGAGTTGATAAAATCTAAAATTGGAGTGATCCTGCAACTTGGCTAGCCGAGCTTTTTTGAGATTTGCATCATAGTAATCATTAAGATTATCTAGCCCAACGACTTCGTTTCCCGCGACTAGTAACCGTTGGCTGAGATGAAATCCAATGAAACCGGCTGCACCTGTGACTAAGACTTTGACCATCGCTTTTATCCCTATAAACTCTAATTAAAAAATGTTTGTGTATCTGATTATCTGTTTTAGTTTGACTAAATGCTTTTTGTATTCCCTGTTAAAAAGGAGAGTCTCTCTAACTCCGGTACTAAAATCGGTTTTTTCTATGACAGAATATGCTTGCTATACAGGTTTTAAAACTACAGAAAATGTAGATATGCAAAGTTCTTCATCAGAAAGGTGTGTAAACTCATGGGATAATTTTGATCTGGCTGTGGGTAAGGAATTCCAACGATCCATTTCAATTAGCTCAACATTAAAACCAGCTTTTTTGAATATATTTACCATTTGACTGTATTGAATTCTGTTAGTATAAAAACCAGAATTAGCCATAAAATCTCCTTCCCATATACGTTCAGAAAATCTTAGGTTATTAAGATGTCCACCTAGATGATCTCTCAAATCAACTCCATGAGAACAGACACCATCATCACGAATTATCCTACGCAATTCTTTCATAGTCTCGCTAAATTCTGAGCATCTAATATGTTCAAGAACTGCATGTGACCAAATAAAATCTATAGATTTATCGGGAATAAGTTTTAGTGAGGATAAACCAAATATCATGTATTCGGCGTGGCAAGAATCGAGAATTTCTTCTAAAGATTGCAAGCCATCAAAATTTGGCGCAGTTAACGTTTTCTGTTCTAAATATTCTGCCATAGCATGATATGGCAGAATATTTTTATTGGCGAATGCTTTAGCATCAACTAAATAAGATTTAGAACCACCAAAGGCTAAACTAATCATTGCAGAAAACAATGAATCTCCTGGTCCAATTTCTAGACTGACAAATCCTGCTTTTGGTTTGGCTCGATCAAAATGCTTTTTAAAGACCCCATAAGCATAATTTGGCTGCTCCATATAGCCATGTGAGAATAAGCCAATATCCTTCCAGAATTTGTATTCAATTGGCAATCTAGATAAAACTACTTTGGCAGTAATTTTAGCCCACCAGGGAATGAAACTAATACTCATGGTTATAATCTCCAATCATTTAATGTAAAGGGTCAATAAATATCGCTTTACTACCAATTTATGACCCAATAAACTCATTTAGCATTCGTTTTCAGGAAGATAGTCTGTCGATCTCTGCTCCTAATTGCGATCGCACTGACTCCAGCATATTTGTATCCCGTGTCCAATTTCTCCAATCTTTACCAACGGTTCGGCCAATATTTAATGCCCAACTTCCGCGACCAAGTTTTTTGAGAATCTCCATATATTCGTAATCCTCAACTCCATCCCGCAACCATTTGAGTCTCATAGATGGGACGATTCCTTGAATCCCTACCTGTTTGCCAGGATAAACAAGCATTCCTTCACCAGGAAAATAGTTGCGAGTCCCTTGAGAAAAGGTTTGAACATCATGCCAGGGATCTTGTGTCCATAGATCAACCTGCCAATACAGAATTCCAGTTAATCCCAGACTCTGGCTAATGAAACCTGGCTGAATTCTATAGTTTATTGGCTCAAAATCTATCTCCCACTTAGGAGAGTATTCATCTTGTGTTAATGTGTTGTAAGACCAAACTTTGTCTCCTTTTTGCAGCACTTGAGCTACTCTATCAGTAGCTCGGTCATACATCTCAGGAAGGAGCGCCCAAATGTCAACAGCAGAGCGCCCAGTCCCAGAACCATCATCATAAAGCTCAGGTATGGGTATCATTGTCACAAGGTTAGAAACCCCAGCCGAATGCAGATTTTTAGACCATTGCTTCACCTGTTCATAAAGGGCTGGACAACGCTCAATTTCATCAGCTGTGTAGTTATATAAGAATAGATCCGACTGATAAGATGCAGCAGTTTGTCGGAATTCCTCTAAAGAAGGAAGTGGACGCATCTTACATGTACTGATATTTGCTCCACTCCAATAACCAAGACTTGCCGAAGCAAGCCCTTGCGGAATCAGAGCCTGCTGATCTTTTGGGTTGGTGTTTTTAGGCATGAGTTTATGCTTGAGGAGTTCCTCATTAGCATTCTTGGTTTTGTTGTCCCATAATTCAAAGGAAGACTTCAGCGAGGGCTTTAAAGGTAACTCGAAATTCCAAACTTTCAAAACTACCTTGCTTTCAGATTGGCCTTGATCGCTTGTGACAATAAGCTTACCCGTATATTCACCAGATTGAACGTTGCGAGGTACAAATACATCCACCCAAATAGGTTGGTTATATTGGGGCTTCAAATTAAAGGGAAGTGCTTTTAACTCACTTGTAAGCAGAGGCTTTTGGGTTAATGGGTCTAAAAATGGTACAAGTCCATCAGGATACCATCCAACGCCCAGAGGAGGGTTCAGATTACCTCTCATGTTTGGGCTAGAATGACTAACATAAACATAATGTTCTCGATAGAGAGTAATGTTGTTTTTCGTAATTTTCTGACTATTGGAACCGAATAAATCTGATACCGAAACATTGACATTCGTCAATCCACTTGTGGGAGCTTGAATTACTAATTGGAGCGATTCATATTCGCCTTTGGCAGCAGAAATTTTGAATGATGATGTGCTTGCTATTTTGTCAGTTTGCCCTATCCTTTTCAAACTTGGAACCATATATAAAACTGGGCCAATTGCCGAGGAAGCCTTAGGCACTTGCCAAAGATTTAAGCAAACTATTGCACTAAATATCAGCATTACCCATCGAATAAATTTCAGTTTTTTGAAGTAACGGATAATCTGCATATATTTAAGTACCCACAATGCCTGTTGTAATTACGTTCTGCGATTTTGAATTGCTGATCAAACCCAAACCCAATTGTTAGCGTTTTAAGTATCCTATATGACAATCAAAAATTATTCCTGAGAAGCATTAAGGCTTAAATACCTAGAAATACGTACTTTTCGTCTCCGTATTTCCTCATGAATTAATTAGGATTGCTAGCTATATATTCATAACCGCCTAAAATCAGAAATATTTAATTGTGTACAAAACTTTACGTAATTTTTTCAACGGTATCTAAATAAGTGTAAATTTTTCAACATTTTATAGACTCAATTTTTTCCTCCAATTGGATTTTATAACAGTTTATTTAACATCACCCCATCATAGGTATTTACTATGCCTAATCGATTCCAGATTTTTTCGTAAATATTAGGTAATGGGTCTAAAATGCTTTGCCAAGCAAGATCTCTGCTAATGTTATTAATTCCCGTAAAACGATATTTACCTAGTAGCAATCCTTTGAGAAATTGACTTGGCGATGGATAAGGAATCTTTTCAGTCTCTGTACAAGTAAGTTCTTTTTTCAGATTGTCAGGCAATTTGTGTCCTTGAGCTAACAACATACCTAAGTTAACAAAGTCTATGCCATAGGATACTGAAGCTCCGAAACTAGACCAAAATCTGGGATTACATTCTATTACTTTCATGGAGTTAGTTCTCTCATCAAATCTGATATCGAAATTAGCTACGCCACTGTAATTACATGAATATACAAGTTTATGAGCTATTTCTAAGAGTTTTTCATCTTTAAAAAATTCAAAGAAATAGGGAACTCTTTTATTAATCGTCCAAGCAATTAGCTTTCCATTCTCTGCAAGTATATTCAAGAGAATATCATAACCATCTATATATTCTTGTGCCAATAAAGGTAAATTATTCAGATGATTTTCATTTGAGATGTATTTATGTAAATCTTCGATTGAGTCTATTCTTTTAACTCCATCTCCATTGCCTTGATCTAATGGTTTGACTATAATAGGAAAATTTAAATTCAATAATTCTATTTGCTCTGTTGTTTCAATCAATGTTGTTTCTGGAGTGGGAATGCCATGTTGCTTCAACAATTGATAAAAATACCATTTGTTGTTGAGGTTAGATATTTGGTCTGCACTATTAAGAGGAAAAACTGATGAATAACTCAGTTTTTCCTTAATTAAAGCAATTAAAAAAGTCCCCAAAAGACCTGACGGAATAATAATATCAATTTTTTGCTTTTTGCAGTAATTATTAATTGTATTAACTATCTCTTTAGTATCTTGTGATGACTCAGAAACAAAAGAGGAAGTATAGTTTTTACAAAATCTCGAAAACCTTGATGAATCTGAGGATTTCCAGATGCTGATTACATGTGACCTAATATTAAGTAATCCCAGACACCTCAATAAGGATAGGGTGATGCCATCACTAGAGGAAACAATTAATACATTCATTTAAACCTCCAAAAAATGTAGTCTTAAAGTTTTTTTAAACTTGATAAAGTTTAAATACATAACCGAATATAAATAGTCAATTATTTGCTTCTAACCAAGCTTGGAACATCAGCACATCCCATAGATAATATTCCCAACTTGCAGCACCAGAAAGATGTTCTTCCCACTTCTGTCGAATCGGCTGGGGATTGAAAAACCCTTCGTTCTTCAGGCGACCTTCATTTAGCAGTCCCTCAGCCCAATCTCGTAAAGGGCCACGTAACCAACTATCAATGGGAACTCCAAAACCTACTTTTGGACGCTCGACTAAATTGGGAGGTACATACTTGTATAAAACTTGGCGTAACAGCCATTTGCCTTGTCCATTCCGAATTTTCATTGATAATGGTATTCGCCAAGCAAATTCTACTAAGCGGTGATCTAAGAAAGGTATACGTCCTTCCAAACTTACCCCCATACTGGCTCGATCTACTTTGACGAGAATATCGTCTGGTAGATAAGTTACGGTGTCAAGGTACATCATGTACTCGGTAAAGTCAGGTAGCTGTCCCCTATTTTGAGAATTGCTTAAGTTTGTTGGAGACTCCAAGCCATCTATGACTAATGCTCTGGGATCTTCCCAGTGAGAAACTAACCTTTTGTATAATATTTCTTTGGCATTGGGAAGTCTCATAACCTCAGACAAGGTGTGTAATTTAGTTCCGAATTCAGGTTGCTTGATTCTGGTTGGTAAGAAGACATTAACATTAGCAAAAACACGATTCCAACTTTCAGGAGATATGCTAGTTATGGCGCGTGCAGAGTTATGACGTATAGTTTTTGGTATCCAATTAATTGCTTGCCAAATTTTTCGACCCAATATATAACGTTTATATCCAGCAAACAATTCATCTCCCCCATCCCCTGATAAACTGACAGTTACCTGCTGTTTGGCTAATTGTGATACCAAAAAGGTAGGAATTTGAGACACGTCTGAGAAAGGTTCATCATAGAGAATTGGTAGCTTTGGAATAACTTCCAGAGCCTCTTTGGGGTTGACATATAGTTCAGTGTGATCTGTACCCAGGTGTTGGGCGACAGCTTTGGCGTGCTGTGCTTCGTTATAAGCTTCTTCATTAAAACCGATAGTAAAGGTTTTCACGGGTTGGCTACTTTGTGCTTGCATCAATGCAACTATGGTGGAAGAGTCGATTCCTCCTGAGAGAAATGCACCCAATGGCACATCTGCCACCATGCGTAGCCCTACAGCCTCTCGCAATAGAGCTTCTAGTTGTATTACAGCCTCTGATTCTGACCCCATAAATGGTTCAGCAATCCCCAATTCTGCGACTTCCCTGGCTGACCAGTAGGTGAATGGATCTGGATGAGCATCGACACCATTCCAGGAGAGGATTGTTCCTGGTGGTAACTTGTAAATACCTTGGTAGATTGAATAGGGTGAAGAAACGTTACTATATCGCAAAAATAGTGTTAATGCATCGCGGTTAATTTCAGACCGAAAATTAGGATAGGCTTTTAGGGCTTTTAACTCCGAAGCAAATAGAAAGGTGCTATCTTGCCAACCATAATAGAGTGGTTTTTCACCCAAGCGATCGCGCCCTAAATGTAAAATCCGCTCTTGGCGATCCCACAAAGCAAAAGCAAACATTCCATTGAAACGCCGAATAGCTTTATCCAGCCCCCACTCACTAAAACCCGCCAGCATGATCTCAGTGTCAGAATGTCCCCGAAAATGGTGTCCTAACTGAGTTAGCTCACGTCGTAATTCTAAAAAGTTATAAATTTCTCCATTAAATACAATAAAATAGCGGCCATTCGCAGACATCATGGGTTGATGTCCTAACGGTGAGAGATCAACAATAGATAAGCGCCGATGCCCTAAGGAAATTCCTACCTCTACATCTGTCCAGATTCCCCCATCGTCAGGGCCTCGATGTAGCAAGGTTTTTGACATTTTTTCAGTAGTCTCATACAAATGCTCGACACTAAATTGTTTAGATATATCCCAAAAACCGACTATGCCACACATGAGTATTAAACCTTTATATTTAATTATTATACTTATCCAAAAATGAGATTTTTTCAATAGGCATACCTATATATATTTATTGAGATAATATTTTTTCATAGGCTAATTCATATTTAGCTACAACAGAATTTAAAGAAAAATCTTTAGTAATCCTGGCTCTTGCTGCTTTGCCCAAATTGTTTCTCCCCTCTTCACCTAAAGCAATTAACTCTTTCCATGCATCCGCTAGCATCCGGGGGTTCCGTGGCGAAACGACTCTTCCTGTGTCACCTACAATCCAACCTGAATCGCCAACATCTGTGACCACGCAGGGAATGCCACAAGACATTGCCTCTCCTACAACTAAAGGAAATGCTTCACCATAAGCAGAGGCAGAAGTAAAAATATCTAGACTTGCTATGAGATGAGGAATATCTTTTCGCTCTCCTAATAGATATATACGATCGCCAACACCTAATTCTTTAATCAGTTTGCTTAAGGTTGAATTATCTCTATCAACTCCCTGACCAATCATTAAGAAGTTGGCATTAGGATACTCTTTCAAGAAAAGTGCAGCTGCTTGAATGAAATTTGCATGATCCTTCATAGGATGATAACGACATATCAACCCAATTAGCAAAGATTGCTCAGGCAAACTCAACTCGGAGCGAACATCAATTCGATCTGTTAATGAAGGAGAAAACAATAATGTATCAAAACCATTAGGTATTATACAGCTATGAGCGCTGGAATATCCTAAAGCCTCATGCTGCAACTTACTATTTTGAGAAACAAATAATATCTGTTTAGGGATGTGAGAAATATAAGCACCAAATTTAATAATAGCCACAGTCATTTTTTTATCTGATTCTAAAGAATCAATTGAATAATGAATACTCCATAAAACAGGAATTTTATTCCCACTTAAAAAGCTGGCAAACTGCGCGGCTAAATTGCCATGATACATCCAGCCTTGAATCACATCGGGTTTAAGTTGATAAATAAGACGAACCAATCGCCAAACGTCAACTGGCATGGGAATGCCTCGATTCATGCCAATAGTGTGAATAGGGATGCCTAATGCCTGAATGCGATCGCCTAATGTACCACGATCCATCAAAGAAACTACAATTGGCTCAAACCGTTCCTGGTTTATCTGAGAAAGCAGTTTATAAAGCATCATTTCTGCACCGCCAGTAGGCAATCCAGTAATAATATAAATAATTTTCATGATTTACAGTTAACTCTGTGAGTAGTCTGATTCATAGTAGCCATTAGCGAAAATGCTATTGATTGAAAGCGCTGTTCTACAATGTTATGACTGAAAAATCCCCAAATCAGATAAAAAGCCACAAATCCACAAACAATATATTTATTATTTTGCTGATAGGAATGCGTTACTGCATAAATTAATAATGGATAAACAAAAGCGCCTATAATTCCATGATCAGTCATAAAATATAAGTACATATTGTGTGTAGATATATCATGTGTAGATAATCCTCCAACACTTAAAGCACGGGTAGAACCAATGCCATTACCAATAAATGGATGTTCACTGAACATCTGCCAAGCAAGTTTTACAACCTCAATTCGAGCTAGAGCAGCATCGTCATCAGTATTAGAAGGAGAACCAAATTCTTGCAACCTTCCCATGACATTATCATTTATCAAGCCCATATCTTGTAAACTATCTAAATTGAAGAAATTTCCCGTTATTGCCACCACAACAGTAATCATCATTACTAATCCTCCAAGCCACAAAAATAATTGGTGGCCAGGAGTCACATTTGTAGTAGTGAATATAATCATTACTATTATCCAACCAAGAAGCGAACCGCGCGAGAATGTGAGAAAAATACCAATACCAATTATTAAGGCGAAAGGAATTCGATATTTTCGCTGTAATAAATCCACACCAAAAATTAAACTCACAACCAGGGCACAACCAGATGTATTAGGATTTATGTAAAACCCTGCTGCTCGACCTGTTTCATTCACTGCAATAAATACTAAAGGATTAAAAAACTCATATATATTAATAATTGTACCTAATAAGCCAGCGCTTATAATTGCGTATCTTGTAAACTTTTGAACAAGATAATATTTAGAAAAAATAATTAATGTCAGCAATAAGAAAGTTATAGATAATACCCTAGTTCTTAATTCTTGGAATGCTTCTGGAGTTGGTAAAAATAGGCAAAAATAAAATAATGAAAGCAAAAAATACGCAAGACACCATTTTAGTAAGCTTTTTGACAAAAACTTTTTCCTAGAAGACAACGAAAAAATTATCGGTGTAGACGCACCAATAAGAAGGATAATCCAATGCAAAGGTTCAAAGGGGAGGATTCCTGCGGTTTGCCAATAAACATCTAGATTTGTAAAAAAAATCAACACAGCTACTACAGCTAACCAGCATTGATAATAAATTAGGAAATTACTTTTTTTCTGGGCAACTGTAATCATGAGAGACTTTTAGATAAAAGAGCATTTTGCGTTTTTAGGCTCAGATTAAATACGGAAAAATCAGAAATTATGCGCTGTCTAATGTGGCTGGGAGAGTAATCTTCACTACTAATAACATTGATTAAACTTGTAATCCCCGTTTTCAATGCCTCTGGATTACTTGGTGGCACAACCACACCTGTATCACCAATAATCCAGGCTGAATCACCTACATTGGTCACTACACATGGGACTCCACAAGCCATCGCCTCTCCAATTACATTAGAAAATCCTTCTCCATAGCCAGAAGAGGAACAAGTGATATCTAAGGCATTGTAAATGGCAGGCATATCAGCACGCCCACCGACCCAAATCACTTTTTCGTTAATTCCTAGTTCCTTAGCTAATTGATACAGTTCTTGCCCATAGCTTTGCGATCCCGTACCTACACAAACAAAACGGACATCTTCTCTCTCCTTACACAACAATGCCGCCGCTTTGAGAAAAGTAGGATGATCCTTCATCGGATCTAAACGTCCTACCAAACCAATCAAAATTGTATCTTTTAAAATTCCCCATTCTGTTCGCACCACTAAACCAGCTTCCAAATCAAGCTGAAAACGTTCAGTATCAATGCCATTGGGAATAACTACCATTTTGTTAGCAGGAAACCCATGAGACAAATGATAGGCTTGACCTGCATGAGAATTTACAATAATCAGGTCTACAAAACGAGAAAGCAAACATTCAAGCTCAAAGATTAAACGGTCTAACCAATCATAGCTATCAAAGCTGATATTAGAATCACGTATTCCCCAAAATATAAAAGTTGAAGGAAAAAAAGGTTTCAAGAAGATAGTGAGTAAGTTAGATTCACTTAGATATCCATGTAACCAATCAGGTTGGATTCGTTGCAAATGTCCAAAAAATCGCCAGAAAAATCTAAATATATCCCAACGCTCTCGTTTTTCTAAACATACAATTTCTATATTATTATCTTCTAAATCTTTCTGTAACAATCCATCTGCATAGAAGAAAATAACAGTAACAATAAACTTTTCTTTGTCAAGATTTTTTGCTAGAGTAATTAATTGTCTTTGAGCGCCACCGTAGCCCAAATCACGAATAACAAACACAATTTTCTTTTTCATGATTATTAATTTATCCTGGCTAAATATCGGAAATAGTGTATCGATATTTGCCTGAAGAAGCGTGGGGTATATCATTCACAAATTCAAAACTAATAATACAGGTTTCACCCATGATTTTTTTACATTTAGAAATAACATCATTTAAATCTTCTGGTTGATAACTGAATCTAGCATCTTGAATAATTTTAATAGATATATGTGAGTAACTTTTCTGGATGATTTGAAATTTTTTAACCCATTTTCTAAAATATAAAAGGTGAGTAAAGTATTCTCCATCTATCAAAGTTCCATCTTGAGTTTTAAAAGTATCAACATTCCTGCCAGTGACATACTGTAATATCTGTCCTGAATGATATTCAGCAGATAAAGTACCGCGATCGCCAATTTTATAACGAATTAAAGGCATAGCGAAGTTTTTCAGACATGTAATCAGAATATTACCTTCAACTCCTGCTGGCACTGGTTGATTGTTATCATCTACAATCTCGATATAATTACCCCAAGGAGCTGCCCACAAACCTTTACAGCCTGGACGTTCACATGCTATATTGCTAACTTCTCTAGAACCATAACGGTTAAAAACCTGACACTGAAATACCATCTCAATCTTATCTCTCATCCAGGGATACAGTGTACCAGCAGAAGTGATAATAGCCTTTTGAGGAACAACTTTTATATGTTCGCTTTCAGTAAACTTTGCTAATTCATATATGGCTTGTGCATAAGCAATAATTAACTGTGGACGCTTTGCATTTAGGCATCGAAGAAATCTTCTCATGCTTTCAGGGGTCATTTTAAAAGCATTCAGATAAATTGTATTGCTAAGAAAGTTGAAAAAATTGGCTTTCCATCCTTTTGTACCTTTAATAACTTCCTGTTCTGAACCCCATAAATACGCTTCCAGTTCACCAAGTTCTCGTCCAACTAAATGGGAATAAAGTAAGGTAATAGCCTCAGAGTTATCAGTGTATTCTTGATCTTGGATGATCTTGATGGGTTCTCCAGTTGAACCACCTGATGTATTAAAATACCACTTACGTTGTGCTAAATCAGCAGATTGTAATTGTTGAAAGTTTTCACGAATAATATCCTTGGTTAAAATAGGTAATTGGGTAAGCCATTGTTCTTGCTCTTGCATCAGCAATTTATCTGGGCTGATTTTATTCAGATAGTCTGCATAGTAAGGCACGTTTTTTTTGCAGTGAATTAAAAGTTTTTCTAGTAACTTTTGGGTTGTACCAATATTAATAACAGAACTAGATTCTTGTTGAAGCTGTTGATATAAATGGCTAACCTTATAACCTCTAAAATTCGCATAAGAAAAATAAACAAGTTTCCTAAAATTCATTACTCAACAACCTCTTTAACAACAAATTCCCACATTTCCATAATTTTTGCTATGCTCAAGCGTTCAGTAATACCTGATGCATTAGTAGCTAAATGTTTTCGCTTTTCTTCATCAGACATTAAAAGCTTCATTGCTGCGGTTAATGCTAAAACATCCTCATTAGGTACTAATAAACCATCTATACCATCACGAATGATTTCTCTAGGCCCATTGGGACAGTCGGTAGAAATAACTGGTAGCCCACAAGCCATTGCCTCACATAGTGCATTTGGAAAGCCTTCAAATCGTGAGGACATAACGTAAATATCAGCTTCTTGGAGAAATTCATAAATATTCTTTACTCTTCCGGGAAAATCAACGCGATTATTGAGTCCCAACTGATGACACAACTCTGTTAAATCTAAATGTAAAGTTCCTTCTCCTAAAATAATTAACTGCCATTGGGGAAAATCATCTTTCAAATTAGCGAAAGCTTGTAGTAATAGATCAAAACCTTTTTGTTGTTCAAGCCGTCCTACAGCAATAAAGAATTTTTGTCCAGGTAACTTGTCAGATAATTCTTTGGGTTTGGATGATTTGGGGGGTGGTAATAAAACCGGATTAGGAATGGCACAAATACGAGTTTGTAAACTGGATGGAAAATAATTCAATGCTCTTTGAGTTTGAACAATAACTCGCTCTGCAAGTGGATAAGTCCATTGACGAAGTTTCATCCAAATAGAGCTTTTGGCAAGACTAATTTCAGGATTAATACGCTCCGAAACTAATACTGGCACATTTAAACCTCTAGTTGCTAGCAGTGTAGTCACATTAGCTTCACTCATAAAGCTAATCACAATGTCTGGATTGCTAGCAGTAATAGCAAGTCGTAGTTTATAAATCCGATACAAGTTATTCTTGACTGCTGCTATGAGATTAAAAGAATCTCCTGCTATATGTAAAGGAATATAAGTAATTCTAGAATCGAGATGATAAAACGGAGGCTGATCTCCAAAAAAAGTCAACAAAGTGATTTTCCATCCTTTTCTAGCCCAGTAATTGGATATGATTGATAAAACTCGTTCAGCACCACCTGAATAAAGTGATGGGATAACAAGTGTTATTCGCCTTTTTGCGAATAATTGTGATCCGTTATTTTTAAGCATTTGGTATTATGGAGGCTTTGTTTATTTTCTTAATTGCAAAACACAGTAGGAAGAAGAAAGAGAAAATATAAACACAGGATGTTGATAGGGCAATACCTGCAACCCCTAGCCACTGAATGAATAGATAGTCTAAGGCAATATTGATTATTAGATTAAAACCAGATCCCCACATCAGGATTTGATTAGATCGTGTTGCAGATATGAAGCGTACTACCAAAATACCTGGGCCACGTAAAGGTATTTGCAAAGCATTAAAAGCCTGTATAGTAGCTACTAATTGAGTATCATTTGCTGTAAATAAGCCTCTTTGAAAAAGTATTTGTACTATAGTTCCAGAAAATAAAATTATCAGTAATGCTATTGGTAAAGCGGCTGCAAATATAAACTTCATATAGCGCTTCAATGTATAACGTACTCCTACCCAATCTTCACGCGCTACCATCGTAGAAAAATAAGGAATAACTGCGGTACTTAATGCTTGAGTCATTAAAGTTATTGGGAAAGCAGTTAAGCGATTACCATAGCTGAGTGCTGCTACACTTCCGGGTAATAATGTTGCTGCCATTGCTTGATCGACTATTCCCGTGCTGCACATCAAAAAGCCTCCAGCAATCATTGGAGCGTATTGGTTTGCTACTTGACGTAAGTTATCATCAAATCCATACCATCTTGGAAGTAGAGAAACCTTTTGTCGGCGTAGTGCAATTCCTAAGAGAGTTATTTCTATAACTGCACCGCCAACAAGTCCTCCAGCCAAAGCGAATACGCCCCAAAATTTGTTTCCAAAGATGAGTAAAACGATAGTAATAACTGGAGTCATTATTGGACTTAGTGCTGCCAAAGCAAAACGCTCTCCTGCATTCAAAACAGCGCTCCAGATTGTGACAATCCCAGTCAACATCACAATTGGCGAAATTACACAAAGTAGTTTAAAAGTCAGATTTACTTTTTCAACACTGAATCCTAATGCTAGGTGTGGCAAATATTGTGGTGCAGATGCCACTATCAATATGCTAGTAATTCCTAAGAGTCCTAGACTCCAAACTGTAGCTCCAGAAAAAAGCCTTTGTGCTGCTTTTATTCCCTGTTGTTCCCGTACTCTAATATAGGTAGGTATTAGGGCAGCATTAAAAGATCCAGCGACAACATTGATAATAAATTCTGGAACTAGCAAAGCAATTAAAAATGCATCCAGTTCGTCTCCTGTCCCAAATTTCCAGGCAATGACGATTTCTCTTACCACCGCTACCACTTTGACTAATGCTGTGCCGAAGGCAATCGTAATCGCTGCGCCAAAAATTTTGCGATTGACAGAGCCACTGGTGAGTTTTTTCCAGTAATCAAGTAAGTTATGCAATTGCCAAATTTTCATATCATAAATCCAACAATCACTAGGGTTAATAAACCTATTTTAATGACAAGTTTTTCGAGAGATAATTAGATATATTCTTATTACTCTCTAAGCTATTGATTTCACTGGTTAAATCTTTAGGTTTATATTCAGGTATTAGCTGCTCAAGCAAAAAGATAATTGAATTGGTATCATTCTTATATGCTGCTCGATGCAAAGACTCTACAATGAAATCCATATTTTTGGGAATAGTACGACTAGAGTTTTTTACTATTAATAATTTTTCATGTTGAGTCGGTTCATATTCCTCTCCTTCAATAAACATTTCCTCAAATAGTTTTTCCCCTGACCGCAAGCCTGTAAATACAATTTCAATGTCTTTGTTGACTTCATATCCTGAAAGACGAATGAGTTCCTTCGCTAAGTCAATTATTTTTACAGGCTTACCCATATTCATCATTAAAACTTCACCACTACGACCAAGTACTGCGGCTTGTAAAACAAGTTGCACTGCCTCTGGAATGGTCATGAAATAACGGCAGATATCAGGATGGGTAACTCTGACTGGGCCACCTGCTGCAATTTGTTTTTTGAAGGTGGGAACTACGCTACCCCGGCTTCCTAAAACATTACCAAAACGCACGGCAACATAAGGCTTACCGCTTTGTCTTGCCGCTTGCAACACTAACATTTCTGCAACTCTCTTGCTGGCTCCCATCACATTGGTGGGATTGACTGCTTTATCTGTGGAAATCATCACAAAATGTGGAACGTTATATCGCAGAGCCATTTCCAACAAATTTTTTGTTCCAATGACATTGTTGGTGATGGCTTCTGGGGGATTTAATTCCATCAAGGGGACGTGCTTGTGGGCAGCAGCATGAAAAATCACATGGGGTTGGAATTGCTCAAAAACATGATTTAGTCGTTCCTCGAAGCGAATATCAGCAATTAAGCTCGAGATGCAAGGAGTATATTGTTGTGCTTTGCCATTGTCTTTCATGGCTTCGACAATTTTTTCTAGCTCTTGTTGGATATTGAAGACGGAGTTTTCTCCGTGTCCCAATAGCATAATTTCTGCTGGGCGGCACTGGCAAATTTGACGGCAAAGTTCGCTACCAATCGATCCGCCTGCACCTGTAATTAATACTTTCTTGCCTTCAATAAATTGGGCAACTATTTCAATATCCGTCTGTACAGGTTCGCGTCTGAGCAAGTCTTCGATACGTACATCGCGGATGCTGTCTATTCGCACGGGGCCATTGAGAATTTCGTGTATTCCTGGTAGAGTGCTAGTCTGAATTCCATTTGCTTTGCAAATATCAACAATTTCCCGAATTACTTGTCCTGCAACACTTGGCATTGCAATTATTACTTTGTGGATTTGCTGATATTTCACTACGTCAGTTATGTAGTTGCGATCACCTAGTACAGGAATACCACGAATGTTTACATTGAATTTTTGTGGATCATCGTCAATGAAGGCTACAGGATAAAAACCTAACTGCGGATTTATCTGCATTTCTTGTACTAACGAAACGCCTGCACTACCAGCACCAACTACCAATACCCGCTCGTGTGGATTCAAGATTGTTTGTTTATGGCTAGTTCTTTCTACTGCCCGAACACTAAAACGTAGTCCACCAATAAAAATAAAGGTAAGCAAACCATCAATAAATGGTAACGATTGTGGCAGTTTATCCATATCAAGATGAGGTATATAGTTTGAAATATAAAACAACAAGTCTTGGATAATTACCGCAGCCGATATCAGCATCGTTATATATGTAAGCTCCTCAATGCTGGCATAGCGCCAGTAATGCGTATAAAAACCAAAACTCCAAAATAAAGTTAGTTTAACCGTTAAAAATAGTATTGTCACAACTACTAGCTCTGATATGTATTCCTTGAAGGAGAAAGTGCCATCTAAACGTAGAATCAGAGCTAATAAAGGTATTATTGAAAATAAAACAAGATCGCAAAAGAAAAAATGCCTATTTCTCAGATGTAGTAATTTTTTCAAAAACATACTGGCAAACTTTTGCCATAAAAAGTGAAAAGTAAAAACAGAAAAGTTCATCTTGGTAAAAGTGTTTAATAATCTAAATTTTTTATGAATGTTTATTAATAAAACTTGGTAGTTTTATCTAATCTGCATTGAGAAAATTATCACTTTCAAAAATACAGAAAACAGAGAAATATGCCAGCTAGTGAATCTTTAGCTGCGTGAAGAAGACAGTTACCACGAAAAAATTTAACTGCCATAAAGTTCTAGGTGAGAAATACACTACAGACTGGAGACTAGTGGTCTGTGCCATTAATTTTGAGGGATAAAAGAACGAACCGCAAAGGACACAAAGAACGCAAAGGAAGAAGGAAAGAAGAGAAATTTAAATTTGATTCACCTATCAGAATTAATGGGACAGACCACTAGTGGTTCATCTAATTAATTATGATGGATTGTGAAAGTTATTAATGGCTCTAGCTAGTTCCTGAGATTGAGCGAATAAATCTATCACTATAAACTTCCCAAAATTCGTGTGGCAGATCATTAGTAGTTTGCCACATGAATTTTGAGTTTTAGTCAAGTTCGTAGTAAAGACTAAAGTGCTTACTACTAACCTTCAAAACTACTATAGGAATCATATTTGATTTTTGAAATATACATAGGGTGCGTTATGCCTCTGTCTAACGCACTAAAGCCTTCGGATAGTATGTTAGCCAGCGGTATAACATACCTTACATATACTTAGATTTTTTCAAAAATCAAATCGGATTGCTATAGCTTGCCAAAGTACTAGTAATTTTATTAAACACTTTTAATTCAGGAGATGGAAGACAGCGATCGCAAAGGTTTAAAGATTGCTTGACTGCGTTCGGAATTGACTTGTATTGAACTGGACATGTCATGCTACATAAAAAGGTTTCTTTGTGTAATACTAATTCCCTAAATCTAGAGATTTGGAGTTGAGCTTAAACTCTTCTTCAGGAGTAGTTGCCAAGGCAAGCCAAGAGTATCTTTAACTGAGTCCCCTGCCCCTTGTATAGCTAATTTTCTTGCTAAATTAGGGGATAATATTGGCTCTTCCGTACCTGTTATGCTAAAAATGTCTGTAAATAAGCTTTCAATCCTTATTGGGCAATAATAACAGACATTACAATTACCATTTGAGCCTTAGTGCTGAAATTGAGTTTATAATCGCCTGTAAGCGTTGATTTTAAAGGAAAGTTTTGGGGTTTAATTAAAATTTCAGCATAACACCTACCGAAGAACCATAATATTAAACCTGTTCATCACTCTGGTTTTTCTTTTCGAGGTGTTGAGACTTTTATAGAGTGATATCAGGTTGTCAAACTGATATTAGGTTATTTGACTGATATCAAGTTGCTAGACTAGTATCAACTTACTAAATCCACAGTTAGTTGAAGGCTAACTGAAACTAAAATTTTAGTCCAGTAAAGCTATATAACAACTTTTCATTAATCAAACCGGAGTCCTGTATTTATCCCTACAGGCAGAATAATATGGTTATAGTAATTTGCAAGTATGTGTCCTTGATCACAGAAACAATGTGCTTAAGCGCACTGATGGTTTAGACAAATTAAGGTAATGATATGCAAGTAGTGATAAGCAACCAAAAAGTTTTGTAACTGCCCAGGTAGGAATGTCAGGAATATTCCCATGAGGGAAGAAAGATGGTAGTGTTCAAGCATCAGTCCAGAAGAAAAAGATCAAAAAATCGAGAGGCTGGAGAAAGAAAATCAAGAATTGCGGGAACGGATAGCAGAGCTAGAGAGACGGTTGGGACTAGATAGCAAAACAAGTTCAAAACCACCGACAAGCGACGGACTCAAAAAGTCAAGTAAAATACGGACAAAAAGTTTAAGAGAAACATACCCAATCCCTAATCCGATGGTAATTTATCAGGATTTACTCAACATTCAATCAACCCCATATTCAAACTCTATCAAACTCAACAATTTCTCTTCCACTGCCGTCAAATACGGTCGCTTCAACTCCCCCAAGTAATTCAACATAGCACTTGGGGCATCTTCCAAGCTCTCGTTTTGCCGTAACCTACTGATGCGATCGCTAATCTGCTGCATCTGCTGACATTCCGACTCCAAGTAATTGAGCGGCTTCAAGTGGTCAATTCTCACAGTGTATTCTCCATCCCACATTGTGACTGTGCAACTGAATTCACCCACATGGTTGACTATCCCCCAGCATCCGCCTTTTCCTCGTAAATCAGGATTATCCTTGGCAATAAGGAGGCAGACTTCACCGATTTGGTAGGTATTGGGTACTTGGATACGCTCCATGATGTGCTGCACAACATCTTTGACGATTCTACCAGTTGGCACTTTGCCGCCAGCAAGTTCTACTGCTCTTAGCCACGCTTCCTGCTGTTCCTGGGGTTCAAGTTTGGTCATCGGTCGGACTTGGCGTTCACTCGTAGGCAGAATTTGTGTCCCATTGGTTATCAAATTCTCATTTGCTACATTTTGACAACCATTGGTTGTCAAATTTTCGTAAACACCAGCTGCCTGGAGTTTAGACTAAATGGAAGCAAACAGAAAATAACAGCAGCAGACTTACGTA
>NZ_JABXKH010000039.1 GCF_017115105.1 Nostoc sp. NMS2 | reverse complement strand
ATGGACTCAACAAGAGGGGAATTAATTGAACAAAAGCTCTGTGAACTGACTGATACTGCATGAAGTTTTTTCGGCGATTTCCCTATAAAGTCAACACCCTAGGTGGAAGCTGGCGGTGTAGGTAGAGGTGGCAATATCGACATCAATGCTACAACCCTATCACTCATTGATGGCGCTCAACTGCAAACCTTTACTAGTGGTGCATCTGATACCCAGCCAGCAGGACGGGGGGAAGCGGGGAATGTCAATGTTAATGTCACTGACGCTGTTAATATTGCTGGGGAGAAAAATGGTTTACCCAGTGCGATTTTTAGCTTCGTAAGCACAGGAACAGTTGGTAATGGAGGTAACATTACTATTGATTCTGGTTTTTTCTCATTACGAGATGGCGCTCTACTTCAAGCCTCAACAGAGGGACAAGGAAATGCAGGCACAATTAAAGTTAATGCGGCTGATTTTTTCACTATTTCTGGCAAGAGTTCTAACTTGAACATCAGCAGTGGCTTATTTGTTAACTCCCAAAGTACGACGGGTACTGCTGGAGATATTATCGTCACCTCACTTAGAATTACCTTATACAACAGTGGCACACTCAACGCCGAATCTGCATCGGGTAACGGTGGCGACATTAACTTACAAACTGATTTACTGCTTCTGTGTCGTGGCGCTGAAATTTCCACCACCGCAGGCACAGCAGAAGCTGGTGGTAATGGTGGCAACATTAATATTAATTCCCCCTCGGGCTTCATTGTTGCCGTCCCAAGCGAAAATAGCGACATCACTGCTAATGCTTACACAGGCAGTGGTGGGAGAGTAGATATTCGAGCCATTGGTATCTATGGCATTCAACCCCGCTCTAACCCAACTTCTCTGAGTGATATCACCGCTAGTTCTGAGTTTGGTGTAAACGGTACTGTAGAACTTAACACGCCGAATATTGACCCTAACAGTGGCTTAGTTAACCTGCCAACAATAGCAGCTGACACTGAAGTAGCACAGACTTGTCAAGCTGGTGGAAATTTAGCTAAGAGCAGTTTTACTATAACTGGACGCGGTGGCTTGCCTCCTAATCCAGGCGAAGCTCTTAACACTGATGCGGTGAAGGTAGATTTGGTGAGTCTCAATCCAAACAGTGATAACCCCGATAGCTCCTTTGTTTCCAGCAAAATAACTACCCCCGCACCAGAACCCATTATAGAAGCTACTGGTTTGGCACTAAACCAAAAAGGGGAAGTCGTGCTGACAGCAAATCTTCCCACCAATACGCCTCATACTCCTTGGTTGAAGCCGATATCTTGCAAAGCAATTCGTGATTCGTAATTTAAGAAAGTCAGATTGCAATCTGGTTTTTTTAATCGACTGACAATGCTATTGTATCGGCTGACAACTCGATTGTTCTGACTGACAATGCCATTGTATCGGCTAACAATGCGATCACATCACCTCACTGCTAATTCTGGCGTTACATAGTTGCAGGACAACTGCCGTGCAAAGGAAACTCTATAAAATCATCCCACATTTATGCAACGCCCTAATTATCGAGATTGCAGCACTCTACTTTTGGTTCAGTTGCAAAATCATTCAAACCCACAGCTTTCAACAGTGCCCTCCAAGAAGTATCTTGCAAATTAGTGCGACGCAATTCACTAGCAGCACTCAGCGCTTCATACCAAATACCATTAGCCGCATAAAGATTTACTTGCTGGCTTGGTGTTGCTTTTTCCAATTGAGTTTTCAAAGCAGGCTTTAATTGCTCCCGTTTTACATAGCCTTCAACATTAGCAATAATTTGGTTATCCTTCTGACAGTAGATGTTAAGATACCATCGATATTGTTTGCCAATCTCTAAAGGTGCTGCTTTTGATGGCAAGCGAAGGTTTACTATTCCTGGTGTCCCCGTTAAAAAAGTTTTATAAATAGCCTGATTTTGTGCTTCATCTTCTAGCACAAACTCTCCAGATGCAAATTCCGATGCATAAGGAACATAAAATAAGAAACTAGGATACTCTCTGATCGTTGTGCCAAACACCAATTCTGAGTTTGAATAAACAGGTACTAAAGCTGTGAGTCGCTTTTGAGAAGAAGTCAAAGGCTTATTTATATCTTGACCACAGCCACGACTACCTGCTTCTGTTCGCTTACCTGGTTCCCCGATGCCTTTTGGTGGAGGCGGTGCTGCGAAAATCAATGATTGGTTTAATTGTTCGTTGGGATTTGCAGGCTGTGCTTGCACATCTATAGAGCTAAGGAATGTTAAACTAACGGCGAGGAAAATTTGAATCTTTTGCACAGATAATTTCATTTTTATTTATGCCTCAAGTTCTGCTTTGTTGTAAAAATAGATAAATTCCTACTGTGCCGCCAGTAGCTACTAAAACCAAAGCTGACGGAACTAGGGGAACCCAAATCCCTTGGTAAAAGAGAGTTAAGCAAAAAACGTATAAGACTCCAAGTACACCTCCTCCCGCCAATACTAAATATAGTTTTGAGCGATCGCTTGCTGTGATCGCCACTGCTCCAACTACGGCAAACACACCTCCAACTACTGACCAACTCCAAATCCACAAAACTTCCCCCCAAATGGGCAAAACTGATATCAAAGACCGCCCATCCATCACCGCACTCACCATTTGACTCACCATTTGTGCTTGCAGAATCACCCCTGGTATTTCTTCGGAAAAACCTTGCTCAGTCATGTATGGGGTAGGACTATAATCACGAAAGCTTTGAGCAGTAGTCCCAATAAGAACAATTCGGTCTTTGACTTGTTCAGGGTTGACTTTACCGCGAAGAACATCTGTGAGTGTGACTTTAGGAGCAATTTCTTCAGGAGAACCTTGAACAGACCGATAATTGAGCAATATTTGGTAGCCGCCTGTATCCGCCTGTTGATAGCCACCCTTATGAGGCTGCAACTGCTTAAAAACAACCTTGCCTAACTGCAAATCTCCAGAATCAGTGTATTTTGCAGAGATACCTTTTGCTTCCAAGTAGTGGAATGCCAGTTGAGCATTAAGGGCGTAGGGTGCAGTACAACGAGAGGTTAAGTCTGCTGCTTGCATTGCCAATAAATGACGACGCAGAACGTGGTCTGAGTCTGGGACAATATCACTAAATCCTTGGCGTTCTAGCGTCACCCCCAAAGGAGGTGAAATTCCGGGACGTTCTTTTGTGAGTTCTTGAACTTTGCAAATTGCAAAAAGTCTGTCATCTGTTTTCAACCTAGCCGCCAAAGCAGCTTGATTGGGTTGTGATGACTGATCGTGATAAATATCTAAACCAATAGCTTTGGGTTCCAAGTGTGCAAGTTTTTCCAAAAGTCGGGTTAGTGCTAGATCCGAAAGCGACCCTCTTCTTTCCTTTTGTTCTGGTAACTGAAAATCTTCTTCGGTAACAGTGACTATCAACAGGCGCGGATCTTGCTTTTCTTGGGGACGTGATCGCATTAATTGATCGTAAGCTTGTAACTCCCATGTTTGCAATCCTCCCATTTGCCGAACTCCTAGCACGCTGATGGTGAGCATCACACTCATTAGCAATCCCCTTACGAGTAAGCCAATATTAGATTTAATCCGGGGCTTTGGCCAAGTCATGGGTATGGCAGCAGGATTTTCACAAATTATCGGCAGCCAACTTGCCCCTGGAAATTTATCCTCTAATCCTTGCAGTTTTTCTCTGGCAGTGCGAACTGCAATATATAAAGATACGCTTGAAGAAAAAGCTGCCAGAAAATGTTTTAAAAATGCTTGTGCCACAAGATCGGGCACAGGTTCCCGCATGACAATAATTTGGGGAATATGTAAATCTTGTAGTTCTCGCGCTAATCCCAATCCATCACAGGAGTTGAAAATCGCTAACTGTAACCCATTGGTGACGGCATTTCTCAGGGCATATTTCAGGTCTGTAATTGTTAAACTATCTTGGTCATTAATATAAATGCGACCAGTCTCACCCTCGCTTTTACTATGACCAGCAAAAAATAAAATGTTCCAAGATTGGTTCCACAGATGATCGTTGATCTGATCGCGTTGGGGCTGTGTCAAAAAGGTTGTGGTAGCATTGGGTAATTTTTTTAGTAATTCGCAGTCTTTGTCCACATCAATACCAGCTTTATCGCCCAAAATCGCCAATATGTTGATTTTCTGTCTGTAGGTAGATGTCTGCAATGTAGTTATTTGTTCTAACTCTGGAACGCTCAAAGCTACTTCGGCTTTGGTATAGTCCCGATCGAGCAAATCCCATAGATGCCAAGGAAGTTTCTCTAGCTGCATAGAATCAGTGCGAATTAGCACTCGTACTTCCTCATTGGGCATTAAGTGTTTAAGCCATTTTTCTCGAATCCGCCAAAATGACTCTGACTCTAGCCAGTGATTTAAGTGCGATCGCAACTCACAAACTTTGTTTTGACAGTCATCACGCCGTTGAGAAATAGAACCATCGTAAATAATTTTTTTGGCTTTGATCCGGCCATTTCCTAAATTAGAATAAGCCGATCGCCACTCGTCAATTGCTTTAGCTATTTTTAGATTAGGAGGTAAGTGACCAGAGATTTCTATGCTGGGGCGTTTGCCATCTTCTCCAATCTCCAGCGTTACCCGGACCCCTAACTCCAAATCGCCATCTAGCTTTAGAACAACTAACTTTCTCATTTGCAGCACTCCTATTGTTTTTCGCTTCAGATGAGAAAATTTTCTATAACGCTAATATTCCCCAAGACCAATTTAATACTAAAACGTTCCCCCACCTCACCACTAAACTGCAATTGAATATTCTTATTAGTGCTTCTAGTTTGCGCTTCCATAATAGATTCTCCCTCTACTCCTTCAAAGTCAAGCACCATCAGTTGGAGATTTGGTGGTAGATAATTTTCTCCCCATGTAGGATGTACTTCTACGATAATGTCTATTTCCTGCTCCTTCTCTTGAATAAAGCCAACGACTAGAATTACAGATTGGATGTTTCCTGTTTTTCCTAAATCAATCAGCTTACCTCTACTAACAAAAGAATCATTAGCACTTCTTAGACTCCAATTTGGATTAGCTATTTGATTATCAAAGAGGGTTTCCATTTCTTGCCAACCAGCTTCAAAAATATTTGACAACCATTGCTTTAATTGAACTAAATCCTGATTTAAGTTCAGCAAATTCTCAGCTACTTCAGCAAGCTTAACTTGAGAAAGTTCTTCTAAATATTCCAATAGATTGTCTAAAGGTTGCAATTTATTAATGGGTAATAAATCAGTCTCTACCTGTTTGATAAATCCCAGCAACTTCGCCTCTCTAAATGATTTGCTGATCTGCACAGCTACATAGCCAATTCGATTTGACTGCACTTCTGGCGGCACATAAACAAATTGTGCATCTGACATTACTGGCCGACATTCTAATAAGCCCAAGTTTTTTAACGACAAATCAGCGACATCCATCAGTGTCTGTTGTATGATATTCCAACTATCACTTTGATTCAAGTCTGTCTCAAATCCCATACAACGTAAATAATAATTTACGAAAGACACAGATAAAGTATTGAGAAAAACTTGTTCGCTTTTTGCTTGCGTGGCTTGTTGTCTGCGTAACTCTTCTGCTCGATGTCTTCCATCCACAGGTATGGGTGCTGAAAATGTTAAATTATTGATGATTTTGCTCATATTTTTACCTAGCTGATTAGATGATATTAAACATTAAATATATAAATATTCATGGAACTTAGTAGCAAATTTTATCAAACAACGTTGGTAAAAATTATGGAGAGATGTGATTCCAATACCCCATTCTGCCGAAATTTCTTTCCAGGAAATGCCAGAACATCTTCTTTGGGCTATAGCTTGAAAATTTGCCTCTGGATGACCTTTGATGTGTTCCTTGCAAAAAATTAATTCTGGATCTGATTCTATAAATTCTCTTACTTCTTCAAATAAAGACAGAGGTTGAGATGAAGGTATATTTTCCCAATGAGAGCTTTCCAGATTTATTTCATTTCCTTTCCCAATAACTTTGGGGATAGCCTCTGGGAAAAAACGTTTAGTTAATAGCATATTTACCCAAGTCATCACTTCGCCGCGTTCTGGGTCATACTTATTAATATTGTTGTCTTGACAAAGATAGAAAAATAAATTTTGTACTGCTTCATCATAGATATCTTCATAAACTAGTTGAAATTGACCTTTGTAAGGATGAACAAGTTTATCTGATTCCCAAATAGCATTAATCAGCCGCGTTAGAGCTATTCGTTTTTCCTTGGTTAGGTGTGTGTATTGTTGGGCTGCGATCGCTAATTCTTTAAGTTGTGCATCTAGTTGTTTTCTCCAGTCATTAGTCATAAAAGACCTCGAATCAGAAGGCACCAAGTTGCGAATTCATATATATCTCATGGATTGATCCCAACTTTTACACAAAGCAGCCACAATTGTTACAAAACTTTGTGTTTATACATTTAACTGAGGATTGGGAAGATTTGGCTCGGCGCAACGCTAGATTCTTTCTTTGGTGTTCACGCTGACCTCTTTTCAAATCCGATAGTAATGTTACTATCCTAACTACTCATCCCACTTCACCAGCACCCCATTCACAATCGCAATCCCCCACTGTGGAAACTTCGCCAGCAACTTCTTAATCACAATCTGCAAAGCCGGATCGTCACTCCAACACTCCTGCAAAAAGTCAAACCCCGGATTCTCCCCTGAATTCGCCGCTCGATTCAGTTTTTCCCTTCTTACAGGTCGCATATTTGACCTCGCTACAATCGCTTCATGCGACCACTTATCAGGACTGGGGACAGACGCGGCGGAACCTTCGCCTTCATGATCCGCTTTTATGTCTACACCCGAAACTGAATTTTAACCAACAACGAAGCGGAATAATCCTGTTCTTCTACCTGCCCCTGAGTTTGATTAGCGATCGCTTCCTTGTTAGAAAATTCATTTTGGGCAACGGATGCGGCGGAATCAGTGCCTTCATAACAGTCTTTTTGCTCAACACCACAATCTTGATTTTCAGGCAACCAAGCAGCATTACTTTGTGCAACATCCACAAGCGTTAGCGATGTACAGTCCATTGCCGTAGGCAATTCTTCAAGTTCTGACGCGCTTTCAACAGTCTGAGGCGAAGCGCCCCCCAAGGGCGCATGAGCCGTTTCCTCAACACGCAAATTTTTGTTTTGCGCGTCAGAACCAACTACCATACCAACAACCTTAGTTGGTTGTTGGTAGGTAGTTAACGGGTTGTTAGAAACGTTGTTAGGTTTTTGGAACCCTTGCAAATCCTCATTTTTTTGACCATTCTTTTGGAATGATTCCAAATCAGACTGAATTTGTTCCACGCCAGGGTGATTTTCATTCCGTCCGGGCTGGTTTACTTTCTCCCCGGCGTGGACGGCTTTCTCGTCACAAGAATTGTTTTCCCCAGACGTGGACGATTCCCAGTAAAAGCGATTGTAATAACCGTGAAGGTTACGGACACGGTAGCTAATCAGTCCTGGTCTGCCGGAAGGTAAGCGGCCAAACACTTCCTCAAACTGAAATAATCCTTGGGCAGTCAACGCCGCACCTGCTTTTTGGAACGATTTGTAGGTGAGGTTAGTATCGAGTTTGTGAGCAGAACCACCAAACTGTTCAGCTGCTACAGAATCTAACCAAAGCTGCTGCACAGATGGAGGTTGCTGACGAACCCAGTTAATATCCTCAATTGATACCTTGCAGTGTGGTCTAATCGATTTATCTGCATCCGTCTGTTTGCGATCGCTTCGCTGTTTGTTCCCACCGTTGATTGCTTTTAAGGCTGTAGTAGTCATATTTCCTCCTAAATTTTTCCATGACAATGTGAGCAGCATGGTTGCAATGCCGCGTTTAAGTTTTTTGGCTATCTCAAAGCGAGTCTTTATCTACTGGTTTTCGCCCTTCCAAAAGCGCAATTCATCTCGGAAATACCTATCAGCCTTTTTCGATTGCTCCTTCCAGCAATCCCAAGCCACCACTACTTCCTCGCCTAAATCCTTTACAACCTCGCCCCTCTCTACATACAAAGTACGGTAAGGGTCAGCGTGGGCAACGATAGAGCCGATGCCAATAGTGTCTGGTTGAGTGGATGCTTTGTGGAGAGCAGCAATTAATTCTGTCTCTTGGGTGGTCAATTCCGCCAAATAATCTGATTTAATCACCTCGTACTCTTGGGCAACATCCCAAAACTCCTGCCAAGTACACCCCGGTTTAGCCAGCACTGCCCTAATGTCACTCACCGCCTGGGGCAACATTTCCAGTTGCTCGGCTCGATAAGTGATCGCAGATTGTGTAGGTTCGCTTCCCAGAATTATGGCCGCAGCTTCGAGCGCTTGGGTATTGTTCATAGCACTAGCAAGGTTTTTCAATGCCATGCCCATCAGCCGTAAGCATTCCTGGGCATTCTCTTTGGGTGGTTCAACAGCTAGTGATCGCAGATCAATAGTTTTCTCCAGAGCAAGTTTTACTTGTTTGTTCAACGCTTTGGTCGCTTGCTGGGTCATGGTATTTTCCCATTGTTGAGAAGGGCGCTCTTGTACGGCGTGTTCTAGTTCCTGAATGCGCTGCTGGAGTTGTAAATTCTCAATCTCCAGTTTCCGTAATCCTTCCATCTCCAAGAGGCGCTGCTGTAACTGAACATTTTCTTCTTTCTGTTGCTTGAATAGTTGTTGCAGAGATTGGATTTGCTCTTGTACCTGGGCTTCGGCTCTGGCATTAGCCTCTGTTTGTAGCCCAATTGTCAATTCCTGGGAAAGTCCCTCTAACTCCTGTTTATGGCGTTCTTCAATAGCAGTGATCGCTTCCGTATATTCTGCGGGGTAATTGCGTTCTCTGGGAAAGGGAACGCTGGGGGCATCCAAATCAGCATTGTTGATCAGCAGCCTCTCAGCATCAGCAAAGGTAACAATCTGTTGCCAACGATTCGGTGCGTCTGCCTCAATGGTTCCTTCTTCTCCACACCTTGGGTGTGACTGTTGTGAAACTGTGACTTTAGCAAATTGAGGAACCACTGGTTCTTGAATTTTGGGAACCATTGGTTCCTGAATAGATTGCTTTTTGCGTGGAAGTTGAGGAACCACAATATTTGCAGCAGCCGCAAAGTCTGAAACACTTGGGTCAGGGTTTTCTTTGAGAGCGATCGCTATAGCTTGTTTTAATTTCTCTGGTTCCTTGACTAAGGAGTTATGTAAAAATAACTTGAACAATTAACTGACTGCTTTGGGTTTGATAATATAGTTCCACTCACCATGAAAAGAATTTCGTTCGATTGCGATAGTATCAAGCTCTTGGTCTGTAACCTTGATTCCCGTTTTGTAGAGATTTGGATCTAATCTAGCCTCAACTTCTAATCCTTGTGTGGTGGTAGTATTGCGAATTAGATTAATCACAACTTGCAAGCTGGTTAATGGTCTGCCTCGCCAGTTTTGGGTAATGTGACAAAACAAGCGATGCTCAATTTTATTCCATTTACTTGTGCCTGGAGGAAAATGGCACACATGAATAGTTTTACCAGTCTGGGTTGCTAATTCTTGTAGCTTCAATTTCCACAATCGTGAGCGATAACTATTGCTACCACCGCAATCAGCCGTAATCATTATATGCTGGCTTGTTGGATAAACTTGTTTGCAGGGTTTTGAGCGTGAGGATGTTCTAAACTTATTGGCTTTTGTAGACTAGGTATTGACACTCCCCTCAGATTTAGAAGGAGAGTTTCTTTTTGAAGTAGAACAATTGGAGGCAGAGCAACGTATGCAGTATGTTACTTCTTTTGAACGCAGTGGTATTCGGTTAGGACTACTAGAAGGGATTGAATTAGGGTTAAAACTGAGATTTGGGACTGTTGGGTTAAGCCTGTTACCATCCATTTCAACAATTGAAGATGTGGAGCAATTAAAAGCAATTCTTTCAGGGCTAGAAACGGTGAGTACTATTTCCGAATTGCGTCAAATTTATCAATCGCCCACAACCGATACCCAGCAATGAGATTGAGCATCGCCCAATAGACCTATCCTCTCCTTTCTCCATAAGTCCAAAACGAATTTAACGAAAACAAACTATGCCCAAGACTTGGAATATTAAGATAGATAACTATTTTCAAGCCAACCCCAATTGCATCATCGCCACCGCCCATGTAGACTCGTTCCCTATAGACCTGCCACTAGAACCGAACATCCGCGAACCGAACCGCAAAAGTGCGACCTACAGACAAGTCTTCGACTCACTGACAACCGAACCCGAAAAATTCTTCTCTCGTCACAGTGGAATCGTTCTGTCAGCCAATAAAGTTAAGCCTATCAAGAACAAAACTGAACTGGAGCTAGAAGTCTTAGAAGCTAACGAGGGCGGTAGTGATGGGATTATCAACGGTGGGCACACAGTATTAACCCAAGTTGCTAGTCATTGATTCAGGCGATCATCCACATTGGACTCTCGGAAGACGAGGCTAAGGATATAGCCTTGGCCTCCAACACGACAACGCCAGTAGATTCTCGCTCCCAAGTCAACGCTAGGGGTGATTACAAATTCATCAAGCAGTATTTAGCCCAGTTAGAACAGAAAGAAGATAGAAAATTCCGCATTGCCTATTATCAAAACCAAAGCGGCGCTCCCAGAAATGCCCAGTGCAATGTCACCCATTTGCTCAAGCTCCTTTACTGCCTTGACAGAAATAAATACAACCCCGACGGCAATAAACGAACCAAACACCCAGCAGGGATGAGTCTTCCAAGTAACATTACAGACGCAGAAAGGGAAAGATTAACCGCCTTACTGCCTCTCTTGACTCATGCTCTATGGATAGAACAAAGACTCTACGAAATAATCCAAGAACATATCAGTAACCCTAGAAGAAAGGGTTCCAACGATTTAGCATCAATTGATATACGTAAAACTACGTTGTTGCCTGACAGCAAGTATTCATTCGGGTTTGGTGCGCCAACTGACCTGGCACTACCAATAATCGCATCATATCGGGTATTTTTGGACAAGGAGTATAAATGGATTCTGCCGTTTAACGAATTCGCCGAAGATTTCCTCCAACACTTGTGGAATAACTACTTCCGCAAATATTTGGTGTCAGAGAAAACAGCAGGTAATACAGTTGGAACTAAAATCAGTCGGAACCAAGAGATTTGGGAAAGCTTGTATATCTCAGCGCAAAGTTATCTAAATCAGCACTTGGTTAAAATGGTTAACTCCAGCAAGGAAGAGTCACAAGTGAAGGTAACACAAGGGACAAAAGGGCGTGTGCAAGCAGGTAATAAATGATGTAATCCTTCATAGGCGGGCGTTGAAGAACTTATTGACTCATCGCCCAAAAATTGCTCTCACGCTCCGTGGAGGGACAGAGGTGAGGCAACTTGAAGTTGAAGCTAAAATTTATTCAAATCTTTCACTGTCGGTTTGTGCAAAACTTCCCCATTGGAACTGAAACGTGAACCGTGACAAGGACAGTCCCAACTTTTCTCGGCGCTGCTCGTAGTTCTGCTGTGCCTTTTACTACCTCAGCCTCCAGGATATGATTAAACTGGCACTGCTGCTGGTAAAGTTTGTTTATGTCTGGCTATAGATTTGAAAAAGCATATATGATAAAGCCGTGTATAGTTGTTTACATTTAATCATCTATAACCTAAAAATTTAAATTTTGCTGAGAAATCTGTAAGAACTTTCTAAGGAAAACATTAGTTTTTTAGATATCAATTCTTATATATCTATCATTTTTAGATTAATTATTTAAGTAACAATCAGTTTAAAGCTCGAGCCAAGAGCTATGTAGTGTTTCCTAAATAACTAGGGAACACTCAAATCTTTATTACCAAGGGTATTATCTTTGAAAATGTACCTCACTAGATCGGGAACTGATATATTGCTGATTAATGCATTGAGAAATTAAAATTATGAAATTAAGATATTTATTAATAATGCGCTTGTCTTCTCTTGTCATGGTTGGCTGCGCCCGGGAAGTATCAAATAACCAGGACAATGAAAGCCCTATAGCTGTGAATACATCTGTTCCCGAGTCTTCAACTCAGGCGAAACCTTTAGCCAACTCAGCGCAATCTCCAGATTCAAATGCTATGAAGTCAGGCACATTTGTTTCTGGAGAACATACAACTCAAGGGAAAGTTAGTATTACCACTAAAGATGGTAAATCATTTTTGGAGCTTGATGAGTCATTTAAGACTTCTGAATCAGGGCCAGATTTAGTAGTAATTTTACATCGTTCAGATAACGTGATTAATTCAACTAAGCCACCATCGTATCCTTTAAAAAACGGAGATTATTTTATCCTAGCTCCGTTACAAAAATATAGTGGCGCTCAAACATATTCCATTCCTAAAAACATCAATTTAGCAGACTACAAATCCATCGCTATCTGGTGTCGCAAGTTTAATGCTACTTTTGGCGCTGCTAGTTTGAGTTAGTAAATATTAACCAACAAATTGCTAAAAAATATTCCGCTTGGTCGCTTGGGTCAACCGCAAGACGTTGTTTCTTTAGTCGCGTTTCTGGCTGCGGCTCCGAGGTATGGTCTTGAAATTATTCCTCCACCTACTACTGCATCTTCGCAGGTATAGCCCAACATCACTAAAAGTATTAGACAGGAAACAACGATGCTAGAAAGTCTGGGAAGAATTAACAATCCATTAGTCAGAAGTATAGCCGCAGCAGCTACAGTTGGTTCGGTAATTACCTTATCTGCTGCTGTTGTAATTGGAGTAACCAATGCCAAAGCTAAATCTGCCTATCAATTTGGTGTCTATTCCTCACTGTTTGGAACAGCTAGTGGTGCAATATTTGGTTTAGTTTATACAAACAAAGCAAGTGGAAATAAATCTACTCCAGACCTCAAATCATCAGATAGTCATGTTTGGCAAGATTGGCGAAATTTTGTTATTGTTCGTAAGGTGAAAGAGAGCGAAGAAATTACTTCTTTCTATTTACAACCTGAAGATAAAGGGGAAATTCCTAACTTTCAACCAGGGCAATTTTTAACCATCAAACTTGATATACCTGGACAGGATAAGCCTGTAATTCGTACTTACTCACTTTCAGATTATCCTGAAAAGTGTGAATACTATCGCCTCTCTATTAAGCGGGAACCTGCACCGAACGGATTAGATGTTATGCCCGGTATAGCATCTAATTTTATGCACGATCGCGTTCAAAAAGGTTCAGTAATTCTAGCAAAACCACCAAACGGGAAATTTGTTTTAGATGTGCGGAAATCTATCCCCATAGTGTTGATTAGCAATGGTGTGGGAATTACACTGATGATTAGTATGGCGAAAGCTTCTAGTCTTCTTAATCCTACTCGTCCTATTTGGTTTGTACATGGTGCTAGAGACGGAAAATTTCATGCTTTTCGGGATGAAGTGAGGGAAATTGCAAGGCAAAATCATAATCTGAATATGCATTTTTGCTATAGTCGTCCTACACCTGAAGATAGAGGTAAATACCACAGTGTTGGTTATATTGATGCTGCTCTTATTCAAGAGTTAGTACGACAAGAAGCTGAGTATTTTTTGTGCGGTTCTCCATCTTTTATGCAGTCCATAATGCAAGGGTTGAAGGAATCGGGAGTACCTGACAGTAGAGTATTCTTTGAATCTTTCGGTAGACCGATGAAAAGTCAGTCTGATAAACAAACTGCGGGAGCAACTGGAGATAAGAGATTTGCAGAAATTGTCTTTGCCAAATCTGGCAAAACTTTGACATGGCAACCTAGTGATGGCACTATCCTAGAATTTGCCGAAGCCAATGATATTAATCCACCTTTTAGTTGTCGTGTAGGTGTTTGTGGTACTTGTATGTGTAAAATCCGCGAAGGTATAGTTGCTTACCAAGAACAACCAACTGCAACAACTGATAAGGGTTCGGTGTTAATTTGTATTTCTCAACCTGGAACTGCAAAATTGGTGTTAGATATCTAATAAATTCCTCTAATAATCAAGTAAGTTTTTCTATGCCTTAAGGAGAGCAATAAATTGAGGATTCAACAAAAATAAGATTCTCGCTTTCGCTGGATTAATTTACATTCGTCTCAGCTATCAATTCAAGAAGACACAGATATTATTCAACCACTAAGCAATCAACCTAAAATCTTACCATGCCGTTACTTATCGATGACCAAGGTTCAGAACTATTTGAGCAAATTTGTGAACTGCTAGAATACTATCCAACTCGCACCGAGCAAGCAATTTTAGAAACATCTGAATTCTGTTTTGATAAACTCGGTTCTTCGTCTATTAAATAAAGAAGTTCACAATCTCATGTCAATTCATAACTTTACTCTCTCCCGTCAGTTATTACGCAACTTGTCCATCATTTCGCTGACTTTTGTACTCCTATACGGTGCATCTCGTGTGATGCTTTCTGCTCCCGCCACTGATATTTCGACTGTTGCACCGCAGGGAAAGCAAGTAGCGGTTTTCGCTGGTGGCTGCTACTGGGGAATGGAAGCAGTTTTTGAGCATCTATTAGGTGCTTCTGATGTCGTTTCTGGCTTTTCTGGGGGTGATGCAAGAACCGCAGACTACACACTTGTCAGTGCTGGATTAACTAATCATGCTGAATTCGTAAAAATCACTTACGATCCATCAAAAATATCATATAACCAGCTTCTCAAGGTCTACTTTTTGGTAGCCCATGACCCAACACAGTTGAATCGACAAGGGCCAGACTCAGGTAAGCAATATCGTTCGGCGATCTTTTTTGCTAACGATGAGCAGAAACAGACTGCACAAGAATATATTGCTCAACTCAACAAATCGCGAGTCTTCGACAAGCCGATTGTCACAGAATTAGATTCTTTGAAAGGTTTTTATCAGGCTGCGGCATACCATCAGAATTATATAGTGCATCATCCGGGCGATCGCTATGTTGTAATGAATGACTTGCCGAAGCTGGCTAAACTTCAAGTAAAGTTCCCTGATATGTATAGCAAGTAAGGGGATTTACAGCATTCGACTCTTAACATCCCCTTGAACCAGTGAAAGATTAGCCTATCCTGTAAGATGCTCGTCCATGCTTCTCCAGATATTGCTGATGATACTCTTCCGCTCTATAGAATTGCGATGCAGATACAATCTCCGTCACAATTGGATTTTTGTGATAACGAGAACTATTTTCAAGCTGCTCCTTGGAGGCTTTTGCTAATAATTCCTGCTCTGGAGTGTGGAAAAATATTACTGACCGATATTGATAACCAACATCTGGCCTCTGGTGGTTTGATTCTGTGGGATTGTGCTTATTCCAAAACACATTTAGCAGTTCATCATAAAATACTATTGCTGGATCGTATTCCACTTCCACTGCTTCAGCATGTCCAGTTTTGCCTCTACAGACATCTTCATAGGTTGGATTCTCAAAGTGTCCGCCAGTGTAACCAACTGCTGTAGAAGTCACTCCCTTTACTTGACGAAATGCTGCTTCAACTCCCCAGAAACAGCCTGCTCCAAATGTCGCTTTTTGTAGATTAGCATTTTGCATATCTTTGACAACTCTTTTATGATAATTTTAAGTGAAACTTATCGAATCAGACAAATACTTTATAAGGAAATATTTCCTCAAGACTGCCTGATTTATTTTAATTATTAGAGTGACAGATTATTCTGAGATGAGTCTGATACAAAGCTGAATATTATCTAAAATTTGGAAAAATAGTTTAATTTAAAATTTATCTACTACAGTACGGCGTAAATAAAACACCCATTCCAAATCAACGAAAGGCTTGTAGTATCCGAATTACGCCAAGCTGTACTAGCTTTTGCTAACTATAGGAATATTTCTTAGAATACTCACTATTTCAATTGGGTCTAACCGTTTAGTATAATCTGCATCAACAAAAGCATAAACGATTTTTCCGTCTCGATCAACTACAAATGTAGCTGGAATAGGTAGTTCAAAAGACTCATCTCCATTGTATCTAGGTAACACATGACCCTTTGACTCTAATATAGGTCTTAGATACTCCGGGATTTGAAACACAATGCCAAATTGACGAGCAATCATATTGCTGCGATCGCTCAATACTTCATAAGTTAGTTCATGTTTTTCTACAGTTGACATGGTATGACGATTAGTTTGAGGTGAAATAGCAATTATTGATGCTCCTAATGTTTTAATTGCAGGTAATGCTTGTTGGAGTCCTGCTAGTTCCAAGTTACAGAAAGGACACCAAGAACCTCGATAAAAGGAAATAACTACAGGCCCACTAACTAGTAGTTTTTGTAATTCTACTGCTTGGCTGAAAGCATTAGGTAGAATGAAATTAGGAATAATACAGCGCTTCCGGCTATTATGCAATACAGTTTTTTTCCTTGCCCTCTCCTATCAAAGCTTTCAGATTTGGGAATGTACCTCATAGCTGCCGTAAGTGCTGTATCTCCTACCTTTAAAGTTTGGTCAATTATACCTGAAGAAATTAGCTCACTTTTGAGAGACTCTGTAAAATTCATCGTAATTTTCCTGAAAGTTAACTTCTACTTTTATGTACCTTTCTAGAGAAATACTGTTGCAGTAAATTTACTGAAATAAGAAAAGTAGACTTTTGGATTTGCATTACTAGGATAATTGCTTTAGATTCTAAGGGATGATTATCATTTACTGTTCCTGTTGTTTTTATACACGTTAAGCTATCCGTTCAAAGTCCTGGTTCATAAAGCGTTACCACTTCTGTTTTCCACCAAGGGTCGTAATTGGTTTATGATCCTTCCATACACTAAGAACTTTTCCCAGGTAGTCAGAGTAATTATGTGAGGAAAGCTTGTAGATACAAATTAGCGACAATATCAGCAGCAGCCCACTCAAGTTTTTCTGGTGTGCCAACGAACCAGACTTGTTGAGACTTGAATACAAAAAATGATAGATTCAACATAACTTTAATCCTCTTTTATTGTTACCCAATCACTCAAAACAGCTATATAGCAAGCGATCAATGTTGGCCTTCTCAAGGTCTTACTTTCATGTTTAGCGATGTAACCACCCTCTAATTCATTTTGCTCAAAAGAAACTCCAATTACGTCAAAAAGCTTATTAGCAACATCAAGAGAAATAGATTTCGACCAAGACATATTTACTCCCATAAATCCAAGAGTTCAGCTAAACAATTAAAATCAATCTTCAACTACTTCAACTTATTCCTCTTTTTGAACCAGCAATTTCCCAGACACTCCAGCCGTAAAACCCAAACCAATCGCGGCTACAGTAACATTAGGCTTGATAAATAACGTCGCAATTCCGATAACTGCGCCCCAAAGACAGCCATAACAGCAAGCAATAATCAACTGATTTCTGGGTTTAGCTCTTTCGTCTTGAATAGATTGGTGAACGATGGCATAATCTTCGAGTTCACCAATAATTTCTGATAAAGAAGCGCCGTACTCTTTTTCCAATCTACAAATGGCCAGCCTGTCTGCTTTAACTGGGCTTATGGCTAATTTTTGTAATGCTGTAGTTAATTTATCGCTCATTTTAAAACTTCCTATGCTCCCACATTCTGGAAAATGGTTAGAAAAATTAAATCTTGCTGGAGAAATAAAAAGACTCTATTTTTTAGCCGTATTTAATGATGTAAGAATACCGGAACTCGACCGGAACTCGACCGGAACTCGACGAGAACTGTGACGAATATTAGTGATTAATGTTAAAAACGCTGAAACCATCTTTTTCATTTCCGCACAATCGGTTAGTGTCAATCAATTGTGATAGGGCATTTCTCAAGTAAAGAACACTCTTTTTATCGTCGCCCCACTTGCGGCTGTTTCTGATAGCAGCAAAAGAAGTTGGAGGACTAGCAGTAGCTGCAACGATCGCCACAATCTGTTCTAAATCAGCCTCAGAAATACTACTCTCTTCTACTTCCAGAAATTCCACTTCCTGATAAGGCTTTGAAAAAATGGACTCCAGATGATTAACTGCGTCTGATGGCGCAATTTTCTCCCCTCTGGGTATGACTGCCCTTTCATGCTGTTGAACTAATTCCGGGAAGAACTGAAGTAATGTTCTTGCTGGATCTGGTTGCCCATTGCCTGGGTGTTTGTGGGTCTTTAGCCATTCGGGAATCATGCCCAGATTGCCACCGCTAACAGGTTCTCCAAAGTTGTTAGGGTTGGCTTTGAAATATTCTCCACTAGCAACATTCATTTTGCGTAGACCACCAGCGCTAACCGCTTGAGCTACACAACCAATAAAGTTAACCGATTGCTTAAAGGTGTCTGCCAGCCCAGCCGTAGCTTTACCGACTACGCTTGTCAGGTTGGAGCCATGCAGCACGATAATTAATGTACCACCCGACTTAGCGAAGCGAGAAAGTAAATATTGAATCGCCCAGGTGCGATCGCTCTCCTCCAACAATGACAGCAACCGCATTGCCTCATCAATTACTAGCAGTAAATTTTTATGGGAGTAAGGTTCGCTTCCATCTAAACCTTTAAGAAATTTCAATAAATCACGAGCGACGAGTTGATCAGCCCCATCCGCATCAATATCCGGGTATTTAAGGGCAGAGGTTAAGTTGCAAGCGAAGGGGTAAACGTCCACTCCGGCTATAAAGTATTGGGTGTTCAATCCGGGGTCAAGTGCTGTTGATAATGTTGCCAAGATTGCTGCTAAGGTTCCCTTGCCACCTCGCTGAGTACCAGCGATCGCAATGACTTGGGAACTCATCATATCTTCTACTTGAAAACCACTTTTCGTTAAAGCAGCGATGAGTGCGTTTGCCCTATTAATTAGAGGGAGATTAATTAGAGCCTCTGGTACAAGCCCATCAGCTGATGGTTGTAACTCTGTCGGTCTAGAAAGTTCCACAGCTTGGTTCATCTTCCCAACATCTACCTGTGGCGATTGAAACTGTTTGATATCTACGGTCGGTAGTAACTGGACGTTTGCCTGTGCGATCGCACTTATCTCCGACCGATTCACCCGGCTGTCAATTGTCACATCCTGTAAATGGAGAGCCATGCTTTCATAAGTGGGTAGCTGACGACCGAAAAGCTTACCAAACCAGCCAAACATCCAGCGATAAGCATAAAAACGTTTTCCTGGTTCAACTTGGGTTAAATACTGGACAATATTTTCAAACTCAGCATGAAGAAAGGCGTACTCTTGTGCTGATTGTCGTTCTAGGAATTTAACGGTATTAGCAAGATGATCCGCTTGATAATTGCTTCTAGCATCATAATCCCCAGCACGAGTTAGAGCATCTATAAAGTTGCCACGTACAAAAGGCAAGGGGGCAATTTCTTTAGTGCGGTTGGAGTGTTCGACAACAAACCATAGCCATGCAGCACCACCAATTAAACCACCAACTAGTGCCAGTGGGTTGACCGCATAACAAACCGCTCCGATCCCAGAAGCCAGCAAACCAAGTACACGAGTCATGTCTGCTTCATTCTCAGATGCCCGTGCCATTTCAAATAATCCATCTTTTCTCTCTTGCAACCATTGGGCAATATTTCCGGCTTCCAAGTGAGACAAATTAGGATATTGCTCGCGCAAATATTCAGTTTCTTTAGTTGTAATTTTTGGGATATTGTTACTTTGCATAAAAGAAATGCCCTGTTGAGTAGTGAGTGCCGCTCCACTCAAGAGTTATTAAGCGGCGCTCACTTTAATCCTTTCTCAGTCGCCAAATAGCGAACCCAATTTCACCCGCCATCATTGTGCCGATGTTAAATAAGATGCAGCCCAAAATCATGAATGGGGCTGTAAATTCAAATGGGTTACGAGCCGCAAAGGTGGTGATAATATCGAACGCCCAAACCGCAATCACAACTAGCCCTGCGCTAGAGCGATCGCGTATACCTGCGGTTTTGTAGTCCGCCCAGAGTTGGCCTACCAAGTCAATCTTGCCACTAGGCTTGGTTTCAAGCTCATAAACCATGTGGTCTTGAAGCTCCCGCCTCGCTGAATCTGGGTTTTTACCGCGTAAGGCATGAGCTTCAATTACTTGCACACCGATAGAAATTATGAATGCAAGGTAAAAAAACGGGTTGAACAGTGCAAACGGCACATTTAGCCAATTCCAAGCCGGCTCAAACCAGGCAAAAACAGGCGGGCCTTGAAAGATTAATTGCCAAGTTGAATCAGCACTGATTATGGAACCGCCGATAAATAAAATCCCGCCAACTAATGCACGACCCGCACCACCGTTAGCAACAAACT
The DNA here is from genome assembly GCF_017115105.1 of Nostoc sp. NMS2. Classification (GTDB taxonomy): domain Bacteria; phylum Cyanobacteriota; class Cyanobacteriia; order Cyanobacteriales; family Nostocaceae; genus Nostoc. Next base: position 13,449 of record NZ_JABXKH010000039.1, on the reverse strand, counting down.
GATTAACAATCGCGGCGGCAGCCCTAATGGGTAAGCCGACAATCATCACAACAGCCTTGGCACAAAAATCGATGATTTCACCAAGTGATCGCTTGTTATTTTTGGGCTTACCATCGCTGTTACTAGTACTATTACTTTCTGCACTTGATGAACCATTAGCCATTACTTTTTCCTCACTGGTTTGATATTTTGAACGCTTTTACAGATTCCTTTGTCTTTGTATTTCCACTTCCAAATTCCTTCTTCAATTCGCCCAATACACCTACCTGTTGCGTCAAAAACATCAACAATTTCATCATCAAGATATAGGGTTGTGTCTGGTCTGGGATTGCGTTTACTGTTGTCAAAGTAATTGGTAATCCTTAGTTTTCGAGTTGTGGGCATGACTCCCGCCTCATACAAGGCATCACTGGTTTTTGCCCGTTCTTCTATGCGCGAACGTTCTAATTCTTCTGTGGCTTTTAGCCGTTGAAGCTCTGCATAAGCCCCCAACTTGGGTACTAAAGGGATAATTACAGGCAATATGCAGATGCTAACACCAGTCAAAGCTAAGTACAGTTGTTTCTTATACATGAGACTACTGTGTTATAGCGCATTCTTACTACAAATTTTTCACATGTTTCACACATATCTTTAATGAGGCGTTTCATGTTTCATGCCGGAAATACTGTTTCATGCTGTTTCACGAGTCTGAAACATTGATGAAACCGTTGAAACAGTTTCGTGAAACAGTGCTGTGAAACAGTTGGATGAAACACTACCCTTCATAACGCCTTTCGAGCAAGGAATGGACTGTTGTTTCGTGTTTCATGTTTCACGTTTCACACGGGGGAATGCTGTTTCACGACCCTGAAACACTGATGAAACCGTTGAAACGTTTCATGAAACAGTTTTATGAAACACTTCCACCCATCACTGTTACTTTGATGCCCGTCTCAGAAATGTCAATCCTGCACCAACAAGTAATGCCAAGGGAATGAATATCCCGCTACCAATTAATCCAGTAGCGACAACGCTACTAACGATATATGCACTACCACCTAAAGCGCCAATAACTGAAGTAGCAAACAATCCCGTACTGAGAATATCCATATCCTGATTTTTCTTTTGATGAGTTAATAGCTCTTGAAGTAATCGGATTTGGGCAACAGTGGCAACAGTTTCATTTTGGATCTGTAGCAATGCTGCCACTGTTTTATAAGCTTCTAAAATCGGATCTGTGTCCCCATCGAAGAAACTCTCTCCCGTAACGAATTGAGTCGTACTTTGAGTTGTTCCTTTTTTCTGATCGACTCCCCCAGTCTTGTTGAGGCTTCTTCTGCCAAATTAATCAAACTCTGATCTATCTCGGTAATCTGGTTATCAACTTCCAACATGGATTGTTCAGCAAAGGCATCCAACACCGTCCCTTTGGCTCCAATCAAGGATTCCATGAACAACAAAGCTCCTGTGACACCAGTTGATGCACCCAAAATCTTAGATTGCTCATTTTGAACAGCTATAGCACCAGAAATAGTCTCTTTATCAGCCGCAGTCAACTTGTATGAGGCTTGTTGAATTGCCTCATCAGCTTTGGTGATTGTGGCTTCGGGTATATCTGCTATAGGTGATTGTTGAGGTTGTAATTTCTCACTATTGGTAATGTCTCGAAATCTAGCTAAAATCTCCTCTGGAACTTGTGAATCGACCGTCCATTTTTGCTCTGGATATTGGCGGCGTAGTTCATCAACTACCTTTCCTGGTACTTTATTGAGAGCTTGTGCAAATTCTTTAATAATCATCATTTACGCTCCTAAAAACTTTTCGGGGTGATTTTTTAATTCAATTGCCACCTTTTTCAAAGAACCTTTGGCTAAAACGTAACTTCTAATTCTTTGAAGGACAGGTAAGTGCCAGTTTGTCAATTTTGCTCGTCCGTTTAGCCCTCCATTATCTTCGTCCCGAAAATCCTCAAATTCTGGCAAGTACAAAGAAGCTAAGTCTAAATACTTTTGGAACTGTCTAATTCCAACTGATGGCTCCAATTGTCTGGCTGCCTCCTCTCGTGTTAACAATTCTTCAACTACACAGCTTCCCTGAATTAGCAATGGTTTCGGCTCCTAGAGTTCCGACTGAGTTCCGATTGAGTTCCGATTGAATTCCGGTTGAGTTCCAATTGAGTTCCGGTACTGATAATACTAATAATAAAAAAACCATCGGCTGGTGGGGAGGGTTTTTCTAATGGCTTAGTGTTTGGGAAACACTAACTTCTTAATAAGTAATTATGAATCGCTCCAAAATGGTTAAGTACATACGGCTTTGGTTCGACAAATCTGGAGCTACTTTCATCAGCTAACCAGTTTTTTAATGCCTCAACTGAGTAACCTGACAAACGACTCATTTGGTAAGTCGAGAAATTATGGACTTTTTTAAATTCTTTAGGATGTATTGGCTTAATACCAATATTTTTCATTACGATTGCTCCTACTATTTGTGAAGCTATTGTGGGAGTATTCCATTCTTTAACGTACCATACCGCACAAATGTTTGCAAACATAACGCAAACTGCCGTACTATCTTTATATTATTTCTCTGTTGTGTATGCCGAAATCAGGATTTAAAACAATCACAGTACCGGACTGGATTGTTGATGAAATTAAGAGACAGCCTGACTATAAAGGGAATCAAGCTGCCACTTTGGGGGCGCTCGTTAGGGATGGTGTTGCGGCTCGTGGCGGAGAATTGGAAAACCCAGCTATATTCCTTGCACAAGTACTGAATCACTTACCTAATTGGGAGCGACGCGAATCCTGGGAGTTGGCGCTGACTATTTTAAGTTGGTTGCAAGAAACAGAGCGCCCTTCTAGTTAGCTTTGATGATATTACAGAGGTTTTCAGCTGTATGATTTTGCTGTTACGCGAACGCGCTACCCCGGAGCAACTTGAACAAATGCTGCAACAGCACAAGTTCTACATCAAAACCGCAGTCGATATCGAGCGTCGGGTGCTGGTTGGTGGTGGTGGTCTACACGCTGATTGTGAAGAAAAATTGCTAGATGACGGCAGTAGACAACAAGATATTTGGGCTGCCAGTTTCATGCCAATAACTGGAAAAATTATTTATGAGTCGATGGTTAATCTTCGTCCCCGGCAAAATCGTTCAATGGAACTTTTAGACCCTAATATTAGAGAAAGGGTAGCTCAACTGATTAACGAGTTCCTAGGAAATTTATGATCGAAGTGACACCAAAGCAACAAATTTTTATGCAAGATGATGTGACTACACGTTTACGTCGTTTAGCTACACACTTGTCACAAATTCAATCTTTGTGGACTCAAGGCTCATCAGAGGATTTAATACTGGCTTTGATTGATGAAAGCCGATACTTTATTGAGTGGACTGTACCAGATATGGTAAAGGCAAATGATATTGACCGAGCCTGTGAATTAGTTGATTTAGTTCGTCTTCTGACTCGTTGGCTATTCCATTGGGACGATATCTGGACTGATGCTGAACAAAAGCAATCTGCATCTGCTCAAATTTCATATTGGTTACAGCGAGTTTTGGAAATATCTCGTACAGAACCGGAATCACTGAGTGCCTGAACTTTATGAAGTCTGACGTTGTTTAACCAACAGCGATCGCAAATACTGCCGACAAGCTGCTTCTCCCCGATAAATCAGAATCCGCAGCGCCTGTACTTCCTGGATCGGAGAAATACAAATCTCAGCAATGGCTGGAATTAAATTCTGTTGCGATACCACATAGTCTTTATGGCACTGTTCTAATTCCTGAATTTTGGAGTTTAGCTGTTGTATCTGCCGTAATGCTTGGTCAGGGACGATTCTTTATTTTGAGAGCGATTATTCAGAGTTAACGTCATTTTATTTGTTGCTCCTACTTATTTAGATAGTCGAAAGCTTTGCCAATCGGGACATTTATCACCTTGCCAGCCTTTGGGATGAACAGCGCAATTGAGAAGCACACCGTTGTAGACAACCCCGTGGAAATGCTTGCAACCTCGGCACGGAAGAGGCACAGGTCTGGGTTTTAGTGATCCTTCAAATTGCGCTGCCTCAATCCGGCTACCGATAAACATGGTTAATCCAGTTCCCATCGTGCTGAAACAGAAAGCCAACCTCGCTGCGCTTGCAGGTATTGTTATATTGAAGTAATTGGTTTTCTTTTGCCCGAAAACCATAATACAGCCACTCAGAATAGTGGAAAATGCGAAAACTCCAATGGCAGATTTAAGAATCAATTGCTTTGTGTTCATCTTTGTTTTTTAGGTGGTTCGTGCTTAGATAATAGAGCGCCAAAATCGTAAATCGTTACTGTTGGTATTGGTTCAGGTTCTGGTTTTGGTTTTGACTCTATCACAAGTTCAGGACTACCTAAGCCGACTGCATTTTTAATTTCTTGCTCCATGACTTGATTCTCCTTGTTGATTAAATTGCTCCACCTGATCAATTGCCTCTACTACTTCTCCTAAAACATTGAAAGCATCGTTTCATACCACATTATTTGATGTAGAAAAGTACTCGGACGACTGAAGCCTGCGATAATCTTTACTGCTCCCCACAAGCTGCAACGTATATTGACACCCTTGCAAGATAGTCCGAATCTCTGAAGTAGTTAGCTTAATTTCCATCGCTATTTATCTCCCTAAAATTTATCTCGTTGAATGCTGAAGCTTGCTCCGATTAAAGAAATGCCTAAGAAGGCAGAAAAACTTACCAGCATTACACCCAAGCAAATACTTTTCTGTTGCTGCCAAACAGAGATAATTATGTTGGAATTATTTGTCTCGATAATCTCCAGCCCCCAACAAGCCATTGCCCCTATTCCTAAAAACCCAGTTAAAAACAGAGAAGCGATTGCAGTTGTTTCTATGGTGCGATCAATGAAAATTTTTGGGTTAAATCTTCTCCTAGTACGGCGGCGAAGAACCATTTTACTCTTGTGGTCTAACCCTGATTTGTAAACAACTTGTTTGTGGTTAGTCATTTGGAATCCTCCAATTGAACATAGAAACCTGCACCTGTATTCATAATCTTTACCTTTCTTTGATTGACCAAGCCTTGAATCACTCCCAGGCTAAATTTAATACTGCACAACCGTGCGCTCCCCCCACAACGATGGAGGTATTGTAGACACAGTGAGGACTGGTCAGTAGAGGTGGGGTAAGTGGATTTTTTGGGCATAATCTTGACTAGGACTCTATGATTTTGAGATGATGTGGATTGAAAAAAATTCCTTGACCAGGCGGCATATCTGGGAAATGAACGCAAACCATACCGTGTGCTGAATACTGAATTACTGTGCCTGTTTGCCCTAGCCTTTGGTCTTGGTCTGCAACTGTTTTAATGACTTTGACAATTGAAGAAACTGGTGGGAGACTAGCCATTCTTAATCCTTTAATGAACAGTCTATTATTGATTAATAATTCGAGTTTTCGCCGATACCATATTGCCATTTTAGAAAACTGACGGGAGTACAGATTTCTTGCCAATCACAAGCTCCCATTGGCGCATTCCAGTCTTGTCGGTATTCCTCTTCAAAATACCCCAGTCCCCAATGCCAGTCGTCATATTCCGGCTCCGACTTCCATCCAAACCAGAGAGCAACATTTACTTTAATCAGATACAAAAACTTAATCATCCATCCGCCACTGTAATCAGAAATAAAATCGTAAAAATCTCCTAGAAAGCGTTTATTTGTTAATGCAATTAAATCCATTCTTGACCAAAGATTCATCTGCTTATTTCCTCTAGTTTGTAATTCATTGTGTACAGTTTTACGATAGGGGCTATATTTAAAGTCCCCATTTTCTACCTTAATCAGTGACAGTCCGGGTTGTTGACAACAATACCCGTGTTTGTTGTAGCTGCTTGTACTCATCCCAATTCCTCGGATTATGAGGTGATGACGTTGATTCTTCAAATTCCCAGTTCTGAGAATTGGTATCGAAAAACTCAATGGCTGCATCAAAACCACACTGCAAAAATCTGGTGTATGATTCTTCCGAGCAAAGAATTGATTCGACAATTGCAGTCAAGAGTTTGAGGTTGGTTTCAGTAGCAGCACCTTTTTTGTGGAGCCATTCAATTGTTTCCAGCAGTTGTTGTTTAGCAGAAGCCGCAGTAGATTCTGGTAATGCGGCAATGGAAATAAAACCTGTTAATTGTTTCATGTTTGATTTGCTCAAAAATTATCTAGTTCTGCAACACCTTCATTATTTGCAACTTTGCGCTGAGATTTGGCTTTGTTAATTTGGAATTCGTTAGCTTTAATTACTGGCATTGCTGCCTCTTTAACTGCTGCTTTTGCTTGGTAATAAAGAAATTGAACTACGCCTGAAGCGTCTTCCTCTTCTTCCACTTGTGCCCAAAGCGAACAACCTAATTCGATTGATTCGTAGTTGCCCAAATTGAATTTTCTCGAATAACTAATTGAAACAGTACCGATTTTCATTGACTTGTTTGAACCGCTAATTTATCTAGTGGCGACTCAAAGGTGAATCGCCTTTTTCGTGTTTAATTACTGCTTGTTACCTTGCGGCATTGCTGTCTGATTCTGTCCTTGCAGAGATAGCCGTGCCTCAGTTTCCGAAACCGGGGGTAATGCTGGTGCAGTGACAGCATTCGATGCCCATCGCTCGTAAGTTTCATTCGTTACCCAATGAACTGTTGCCCCAGATTCCGCACCACTACGAATCATCTCTGCCGCTTCGAGCGCATCCTTCTCAAAATCAGACTGAGGATTGCGATAGCTCCACTGAATAAACCAGTACGTTCCCAGCGTTCCTTCCACTTTCTGAAACTCCGCGCAGAAAATATAGTTTTTCAGTACGCTAGCGATAGCCTGATAACAGAACTCCTTTGGATCTCCGGGCATCCCTTCCTCACACCACGATTGAAATGCGCGATGGGCGAAATGATTGTACAATCCAGCAAAATTGTCTTTACTGCGACGGTGGATCAGAAAACTAAGCAGCATGGAAGCTGGGCCTTTAAATTGGTCTTTGAGTCCGCCTGCTACCGGAATCACCCACAGTTCAGTAAATGGTTCGTTGGTGAAGTTCTCGTTGATGGTCAATGCACGGTCAGGGCGAGAGATTGCAATTGCAAAATCAGCCTTATTTCCCTTGAGATATCCGCCGGCTTGTGCTTCTAGAATTGTCAGTTTTGGGGGACAATCAAGAAGAAATTGCCCGTATTCTTTAGCGCAATTTGCTTGTAGTTTTGGTTGGCTCGGTGGAATGAGAAAGACGCTGTTGTTGATTTTGATGGTTTCCATAATTGCGTTGTTGTTGCTAAAAATTGCGTTGATACTGGATAGTGTTCGACTTAGCTATGTATGACAATGCCAGGGATTGCTTTTAACTCGTATTTCAGCAGTTCAAGTTGGCGTAGACATTTTTCTATTTCAGCCTGAATCTCTGCTCTCAATTCCTGTGGTGTCAGTAGTTCGATTTCGTTCTCTAAGCGATTTTCCTCTTCAATGGAATTGATATCAGGCATGACGATGTACCGCCAGCCTTCACCATATTCGTGTGCCAAAAGACTATCGCTTGGGTAATACTTGATGCCGATAATCAGTCCTTGTTCTGCACGCTGTCTCAACGTGAACCGGGGGTATTTCCAGCCCTGTGGGATGGTGATTGTTGATTGCATTATTCTGCCTCTTGATTAAATTTGACCTCGACGATTTCTTCGACACAACCCATCGCTTGATCCAAATAGTGCAGAACATCACCCAAATGTGTTGCTGCCTCTGGATCAATCTTTTTATCCGCAATCAACAAGAGCCAGTTTTCATCTTGGGCAATCGCTTGAACCTTGAGATAGCACAAGTTGAACTCTTGTAGGATTTCTATGGGTGACATTGCTATATTTGTCATGTAAGTAAAACAGTCTTATTGAGGAAGTGGGCAGCAACGCCCACCCCTTTCTTTACGCTGCAACCAATCTTTCACTTGGCACATCAAATTCTTTATCGAGTAATTCCTCTTTCCTGGCTAGTTGTTCCATAGTCGCTTTTGATATCCTTGCCACCTTCATAAATTGGTCTAGTCCAATTGCTGCATCAACCGACTTGGCGTATCGAAGAGAATCTACTCCGTTAGACCAGTGGGTGATGTATTGAAATATCACCCCAATCATGGAATCACCCTTATACACTCGATAGTTTCTGGGGCAGGCTCCGTCAGCGTAAACCAACTTGTATCCAGGAATCTCTTGCACCTCTGCGTTGGGGTCTGTTGGAGGTAGGAGTATTTTCTCTGGGGATTCATCCCAATCGGCTTGTTGAAGAGAAAATGGGCTAATCATAATTGCAATATGCCATGATGATTTAAATTGTCATAAATTTGTTATGGAGGCGATTGCATTTCTCTTGGGGGAGCAATCGCTTTTCTCACTTGCAGTACTAAAGATTTCTTTCACCTCTACATTCGCATCTGTAGCAGGTAGGAGAATTCTTTCGTGACAATTACCTACTTGAAGCAAGAAGTTGCTTGCTACACTTTGTGTCATGATTCACTTCATTAACGATTTAGCTTGAAGGCGATTGCATAACTCTTGGGGGAGCAATCGCCTTTCTCACCTTCAGCAACTTACGCCGCTACTGCCGCTCGGACTCCCAACGATGCAATCACATCTTTTGCACTGCCAGCAACCCGATTTACCCCGTACTGTCTTGGTCGAGCGTACCAGCCTTGTTGATTGCACCCGACGAAGCCAACAAAGTGCCCGTCTTGGTAGAGTTTGGTGCTGAATCTTAACCAGTCAATTTCGCCGTGATACAGACCAAAAACAGTGCAGGCTTTTTCTAGGTCATCGCTTAATCGTTCGTTCCTTTCTAGTGGTGTCTCTGGTAGAGTCGCTTTTACTTGCGCCACTCTTGTAGCGAACCAGTTGCGGTCGAAGGGTAGTCGTCCGCCACCGACTAACTGCACCCATACCGTAATCCTGCCTTCAATCCAGATGGTGCGAACTGATTCGGGTTCAACTTCGATAATCTCGCCAATGATGCGGCGATCTCTTCTGGTGAGAGGATCTTGGGTTGGGGCTACAGCTTCGGCTTGGGCTAGGGCTTGTTCATCAACAGAAGAACTAGGAATTGCTTGCTGTGTTAGTGTTTCGTAAGTCATAATATTAATCTCCGTGATAGGGGAAAAGGCGATCGCAGAAGTTGTCCAGACCGAGCGATCGCCTTTGTTATGTGTGCAAAGAACGTTGTGGCTCAGCACAACGCTCTCAAAAAGATTTGGCGTAGCCATATATTTGTGACTCAAAGCCAGTGGCACTTGAGTATTACCGAAACAGGAGATACAGCGTATCAGGCGACGTGTACGACTTCAAATGCTTCAACTACCGTCCGTCGTCCTGCTGGTAATTTCTTATTCAGTGCAAATCCATTTCCATACTGTGTACCCCTCGCCTTCTCTGGTTGTGCCAGTGCCTCAGTTACTTATCAAGCAGTCACTCTGGATTGTGCTGTCATGGTTCTGTAGTAAACGCATCTTTATTTACTAGGAGGCGTTGCGCTTATTTCCTCCTTCATATTTACTGTGTTAGTACAAGTTAGTACGTTTGTCAATATAGTTAGTACGGAACCCCAGTCCAATATATTTCCTGGTAGAATAAATCGTACTAACGGCTTGTGATAACCTAAAACAAAAGGAGATTGTCTATGGCTATTGAATCTCGTCTAACGATTCGCATTGAAGAGGAGATGCGAACAGCTTTTCGGTCTAAAGTCGAAGCGCAGGGCAAAACTGTTACAGACGTACTTTTAAAATTTATTAAAGAATATGTAGAGACAGAAAATTCGGAAAATAGCCATGATGTAGCCCAGATTGAGCAAAGAGTTCAAAGACTTGAGTCTCTTGTAGAGGAATGCCTGGGGGAATTAGTCGCCTGAGAGAGGAGAATACCACTCTCAGGCAATGGCGTGATCACATTATTAACACTGTTATAAAGGACAAACCCGCCGAGCATTAGGTGGGTTTTGTTTTTTATAGATCGCAACGTACTAACTCGTACTAACATAATTCTTTAGTTATGTACGAGGTTATACAGTTATGAATCTCACGCCATCTTTATTTAAGTCACTAGAAAACTTTATTGACATATTTACTCTTGGACTAAGTTAAAAGCGATCGCCTCCCGCCAAGAAGAACAATCGCCCAGACTAATCCTTTAGCAAAGAAATAGTATGTCTAATTTACCAGTTTTCCAGTTACTCCTCCAAGACAATCCCAATTTATTCAGCACAGAAGGCTTATCCTCACTGCTGCAAGACTGCCTTAGACTGAAATACCCCAAACGGCATAAGTTCATTTATCCTTCATTGTTAGACAGACAAGTTTACTTAGAGCTTGCTGGGCTTGGGAACGGTGATGCCAAACATGATTAAATTATTCACCGGATCATGACAGACCCTAAAGGCTGGTGTTTGGATGCTCCATCATCCGTATATGAAGGGGCGCGATTCTACGACAGCATGGGTAAGATGTTTGGCCCTAACTTTGGCACTGAACTTTTCCTCTACCACAGGATTAGAGACAATATTCAGGATATTCAGAAAAACTTGGACATCTCTGGAGTCAGCCAGCGAAACATTTCAATCCGCGATCGCTTGTTCTCCTACCCGACAGTAGAGGATCAACTGTTCACGCTGGAGAGCGATCGCATCATTCTTCAAAAAGCAGTTCCACAAATCATCCAGTTTTTTGTCAGCCTTGTTCAGATCGCACCTGCATATAACTTGTTTTTGGTGAATAAGGACAAGAGAAATATTCACGCTTCAGTCACTACAGTTGAAAGTTATGCACCAAAGGCAGTCATTGCAGACATTTATGCTGAGTCTTGTAACTGGGAGAAATCAGAACAGAACTGCTGGCGAGGAAAAAGTACTTTCAAGAAAGACCCAGACGAAGTTCATTTATACCTTCATCTTGATCATGAAGAGAACGAAATTATTTACTTTAAAGCAGTTTACCCGGACTTGAATCGATTCGTAAGGTTTGCTGAAGTCGCCTAATAACCACTAAAAGCGATAAGCCTAACGGCTCCTACAAGTTCCTTACTACCTGCAATATTCTTAGTATTTGCCATAGTGAGCAGCCGAAGCCCAAGTACAAGAACAAATCCAATCTCTGCAAAACCTGTACAAGCAACAAAAGGAGCAAAACGTTCAGTTACAGGAACGGCTGGATGAGATGGAAGGCTTAAGAAAACTGGAGATTGAGAACCAACAACTTAGGCAGCATATTCAGGATTTGGAAAATGCTGTAGAGCAACGTCCCTCGCAACAGTGGGGGAATACCATGACCCACCAAGCAACCAAAGCTTTGAACAAGCAGGTAAAACTTGCACTGGAGAAAACTATTGACCTGCGATCGCTAGCCCAGGAACCACCAAAAGAAAATGCCCAAGAATGTCTGCGGCTCATGGGCATGGCATTGAAGAATCTTGCCAGCGCTATGAACAATACCCAAGCACTCGAAGCTGCGGCAATCATTCTGGGGAGTGAGCCAACACCAACTGCGATCGCATATCGAGCCGAGCAACTAGAAATGCTACCCCAGGCGGTTAGCGATATTAGGGCAGTGCTGGCTAAACCTGGGTGTACGTGGCAGGACTATTGGGCAGTGGCGCAAGAATATGAGGTGATTAAATCAGATTATTGGGCAGAACTTACCACCCAGGAAACAGAATTAATTACCGCACTTCACAACACATCCACTGAACCTCGGACAATTGGCATCGGCTCTATCGTTGCTCATGCTGACCCATACCGCACTTTGTATGTTGAGAGGGGTGAGGTGGTGCAAGATTTAGGCGAGGAAGTAGTGGTGGCATGGGATCACTGGAAGGAGCAATCGAAAAAGACTGACAGGTATTCCCGAGATGAATTGCGATTCTGGCAACCTCAATAGGGTTTCAGTGTATCGGTGACTTTTTAGACAACCAAATACAAGTACCAAGCCCCACATCACAGTAGGGGAAATTTCCGTGCGTCAACATAACAGGAGATTATAAAATGACTGCAACTATCACAAAACCCAAGCTCAAAAAGACTGCTGCCGCTAGCAAACCAAAGTCACTGTATAAAAGGCTCCATGTGATTATTCCCATCGAAGATATGCTGTGGGCTTCGCAGCAAAAACCCTCAGTTACGCAATTGTGGCAAGAATGCTGGACGGCTGACCCTTACGGTTCTCGGTGGATGCCCCTTTCTACTGGGATGGGTTACAGTACTTTTATCTCTGCAAAGAAAATTCTAGCTGAAAGTGGGTTGTTCATTTTCAAGCCGGATAAGTCTATAGAAGACGGCCGAGAAACAGCTAGTTGGATGGTGAAGAATTTACATGGCAGTCGGATGAAGGAGTTCTGGGAGAAAGCCAATGCCGAAAAACGAGAACCAAATTCTGAAAAACGAGAATTAAATGCTGGGGATTCAGAGATAGATGCTGGCTCTGAAGAGATAGGTGCTTTAAATCAAGCATCTATCTCAGGTAAAAGTCAGTTAGAGCAAGGGTTTCAGGAACCCTCACAAACTGTTCAGGAACACCTCACAATCTCTTCAAAAGAGATTGTGAGGTGTATCTCTGACACGCTTACAGAAATTTCGCATGGAGATGAGACGGCGATCGCTCCCTTGGGGGTCGCGTCGCCTCAGTCTGTTGAGAGCGTGTCAGAGAAAGAGAAAGACTTGCCTGTGGCAATGGACTGCACGACGCTAGCGCTTGTGGAAACTGCACAAAGTAATCCCACTTCGTTGTTAGCTGAAAACCAGGACTGTGGCGTTGAAGCGATATTCCCTCATGAGGGTATTTGTTCCGCCGCGCCCGTCGCTCAAAATGAATTTTCTTCAAGTTTGGCGATCGCTAATCAAACACAGGGGCAAGTAGAACAGGGAAATTCAGCTTTGTTGTCAGGAGAAAACCAAGTCTTTAGTGTTGAAGTGAAAGTGGATCATGAGGGTGAAAGTTCCGCCGTGTCCGTGCCAAATTCTGAAAAATGGTCGCATGAGGCGATTGTTGCAAGGGCAAATGTGCGACCAGAGCGTATGCAGAAACTCAAAGTAGCAAGCAATTCGGGGCAGAATCCGGGGTTTGACTTTTTGCAGGAGTGCTGGAATGATGACCCTGCTTTGCAGATTGTGATCAAAAAGTTGCTGGTGAAGTTTCCGCAGTGGGGGATTGCGATTGTGGATGGGGTGTTGATGAAGTGGGATGAGTAGCGATTACCATTTCAATTACTGGCAAATTATAACCTGCAATGCTTATGGAGTATAGTTTATAGCTTTTTTAAGTGCCGTTCCGATCTACAACATTATTATAAACTTGAGACAATGCGAACTTTTTTCTCAAGCATAGTTTCTTTTAGAAGCTGATATAGAGTATAGGGCTAGTATTTGATTTCTGAAAAATCTCCGTACATCTGAAGAGACAGAAA
>NZ_JABXKH010000164.1 GCF_017115105.1 Nostoc sp. NMS2 | reverse complement strand
GGCTAGCGGTAGTTGGGACAACACTATCAAACTGTGGGAAGTTGCAACAGGAAGAAAAATTCGCACCCTGAGTGGTCATTCTAGTTACGTTAATTCCGTCGCCATCAGTAGTGATGGGCAAATCTTGGCTAGCGGTAGTTGGGACAACACTATCAAACTGTGGGAAGTTGCAACAGGAAGAGAAATTCGCACCCTGAGTGGTCATTCCAGTTATGTTAATTCCGTCGCCATCAGTAGTGATGGGCAAATCCTGGCTAGTGGTAGTCGTGACAACACTATCAAACTGTGGTCGGTGACAACAGGAAGCGAAATTCGCACCCTGAGTGGTCATTCCGGTTATGTTAAATCCGTTGCCATCAGTAGTGATGGGCAAATCCTGGCTAGTGGTAGTGGTGACAACACTATCAAACTGTGGGAAGTTGCAACAGGCAGAGAAATTTGCACGTTGAGTCTTTTTGACTCAGTTATTTCCGTCGCCTTTACCCCCGATGGAGATTGGCTGGCTGCTGCCGATTGTAGCGGAAATATCAAAATATGGCGACGCAGCTAGTTGTGCAATAACAGCGTCAAAATAGTAAATAGAATTTGCAAACAATCTGATGTTAAAAAAATGCTAGAAATAACTAAAAATTACGTTATGGCTGAAAATCAGCAACTTATTGCTGTACAAATTACTATAGCTGACTGTATGCAAGATAATTAATGATTTTGAATAAAGATGATGCTATCTATCAACAAATTATTCAGATTGCCAGAAATTACGGAATTTTTGATTGTATTCCTTGTGCCAGAGCCATGAAAGAATTTTTAGTATCACAAAGAGTTCATGGTAAGCACATTAAATTGGATACAGGCTCACAAGATCCAATCTACGGCAGAATCTATGATGATAGTATTGGAGAATTGATTGCTACCACTGGTCATCATGAAGGTATTCTCATTGAAATAGATGGTATTGAACTTGTCTTTGATAACATCCACTATCAAGGAATTACTAGATTGCGTTGGATGCAAAATCTCTATTCACCCATTTTAGATGTAGGGAAAGAATTTCAAATAACCGAAATTTACTTTTGAATCAAGCCATTCAGGGAGTTGAGTATGGATAATCTATACGATTTACTACAAAAGATCAAAAAAAGACCTGCAATGTATCTGGGCAAACATTCCATCTTCAATCTTCAGGCATTTTTGGATGGATACTATTTTGCTCGGCGCGAACTTGGTATACCTTTAACCGAACAAGAGAGCGAGTTTCAAAAGTTTTTACAATGGATAAGAGAAAAATTTCAGGTTGAAACTGGACAATTATGGGCAAGTATCATTCTCTTTAATTCTGCGGATGAACGAAGTGCAGTAGACAGATTTTTTAGCTTATTTGAAGAATTCATTAATCAGCAGCCAAATATTATAGATAATAAACAAGTGGAAAAGCTGCGTAAGCTAGGCAGCTAATACGTTGCTTCCTTCGCCTCTAGCCCCTATGGTTCGTTCTTGGCTTGCTGCTGGAGATAATAGCGGAAATATCAAAATTTGGCGTTAGCAGAGCGGTGCGCTAGCACTTCGCCGTTAATTGTAGAATAACAGCGTCAAAATATCATCTTGAAAGAAATGGTAGTTATAACCGTTTACACTTATTACTTTTAAACAGAAATATTCCTATGAAAATTAGCTATGATGCCGAAGTTGATACTCTCAGTATCACTTTCCGCGAAACCACTGTAACAACGCAACATTTAGCTGAAGGAATCGCCGCCGATTATGATGCAGAAGGACAATTAGCTGGTATCGAGATATTAGATGCTGTCAAACGATTTGGTGGACAAGAAACTCTCCGCCAAGTAATTATTGAAGGAATAGGTTTTTCAGTTACTAGTGAAAACATGACAAATGTTGAAAAAACAACAGCCTGACAATGAAAATTACTTACGATCCAAGGTACAACATAGCTAAGAGTCGCACATCGTAAAGATATTTATAGAATTTTTCCTTGATACAATATCTTTAGAGAAACACATATCATAAATTGTATCGCGCTGACTATGACAACTATAATTGCTAGACCTTCATCCTTGATTGGCAGTATCAGAATAGAAAAGCTGGATAAATTTCACCTGTTCAAATTTAATGATGAACTACAAGCACGGATGGAAGAACTGTTAGAACGTAAAAAAGCTGATTTACTAACTCCAGAAGAAGCGATTGAACTTGAAGAAATTGGAGAACTAGATAGAATTTTTACCCATATCAACGCGATGCTAGTAGCTCAACACAATGATTGATGATGCTACTAAAGAAATTGTCCGAAAACGCGCCAATTATTTGTGCGAGTATTGCCATTCTCCCGAACGCATTTCCACAACAAGATTTACAGTAGACCATTTGATACCAAAATCTATTGGTGGTTCTGATGAACTTAATAATTTAGCCTTGGCTTGTCGTCGTTGTAATGAACGTCGCTACAACTTTGTCGCAGGATATGATTCAGAGACTAAAGCAGTAGTACCTCTATTTAATCCTCGTCAACAAATTTGGTCAGAGCATTTTCTGTGGTCAGCAAATGGTAGGACAATTATTGGAGTTACTCCCACTGGTAGAGCAACCTGCAACCGACTTGATATTAACGATGAACGCTATCCAGAAGATGACTCCATTCAGAGTGCGCGGGGTTTTTGGTTTCAAGCCGGCTTACATCCTCCTCATGAAGATCCCCGAAAAAGGTAGTCGCTATGATTCTCTTTAACTGAAGCGTATTACTCTTGAACCTACTACCGTTTAATTCTAAACGCAAAAATTTTAACTTTAAACGAAAACATTCTCACTTCAAACCGAAATGTTCTCGTTTCAAACCAAAACGTTTTCACTGCAAACCGGAATGTTCTCGTTTCAACCCAAAACGTTCCCACTTCAAACCAAAACATTCTCACTTCAAACCGGAATGTTCTCGTTTGCAACGAAAAGGTTCTCACTTGAAACTAAAATATTAATGCTCTAAACTCGGAGTGTCTCACTTTAAACAAAAACACCCAAGCTCAGAGCAAAAAGTTTTATGTTTTTAGGTAGAAGCGTTGAGCTAACTTCTCGACTTATGAAGTTTGTGGTTGCACTTTTTTAGCTTTTCGGGCAAATCTGCGTCCTAAATCATCAACCATTGACTCTAAACCCGCGCCTTTACCACTGGCTTTAGCATAGTTATATATCATCAAACCCGCCGCATAAGCTTCGCTACCAACAGCCACAGAAGTATCATCCAGCAGTTCTTGCAGTTGCGTCAACGACAGCAAAATGGGATACAGGGCTTCAAATAATTCGATATCTTGGCGCATTTCATTCAAGTCAAAAGAACGAGGTAAGAAGTCAGGGTTTTGTGTGCCGATTTCCAACGCCTTACTCACAAACGCCCGACTCTTATCCCCCAGCTTGGGTAAAGCTTTACGCTCGTCGGTTGTCAAATCAATCAAGAACGGTAACTTTTCGCGGATAGTAGTAATAGCTTGCATCACGGCTTCTCTGTCTGCGGAGGAAAGTTTTGCACTGACTTTATTATCTGCCATTTTTCATACGCCCTTAATGGTACTAAATTTCAGTATTCCCCAAGTTATTTAGAAAGTAATAGTTATTTATAAGCAATTAAGAAAGTTTTTTATACCTTTAAATAAGTGATATCTCGCTAATTACCAACCTTGAGCAAGTTTCACCATTAGAGTCCAGTGGCATTTGACCAAGGAAGCCGAACATTTAGAGATAATAGTAGCAGAGGTAATCTCAAAATTTGGCGTTAGCGCTTCGCAGCTAATTGTGGAATAACATAATTACTTCTATAGGAATCCTATTTGATTGCGTGAAAAAACTCAGTACACATCTATTCGCTTCTGTTCCCTATTCCCTCTTAGAAGCTGTGAATTTAGCATAATAAGTACGGTAGAGCCATAAAAGTAATAGCCGAAAAATATCAAACCCAATTTTTCTTATGACTTCTTCTCCCCATTACATCCCTCAATCTGACCCGCCGCTTCCTCCTTGGGAAACTCTACCAACGATGTATGATTTACCAAGTGATAACCCAGAGGAACCAGGTTTGCCAGACGATTTTCACTTTTTACAGCCCTTACTTTTATACTTAACTTTTCAGCCCATTAACTGGAATCCCGAACTAGTTTACAGTGCGGCTGACCTTAATCTCTACTATGATTTACAGCATCCTTTGTGGTACAAGCGTCCAGATTGGTTTGGTGTAGTAGGTGTAGAAAAGTTATACAAAGGGCAAGACTTACGGTTAAGTTATGTAACTTGGCAAGAGCCAGCAAATCCCTTTGTGGTTGTTGAGTTATTATCTCCAGGTACGGAAGACGAAGATTTAGGCACAAGAAGAGAAAGTGCAGCAGATAAACCTCCTAGCAAATGGGAAGTTTATGAACGAATTTTGCGGATTCCCTACTATATTGTTTTTAGTCGCTACACTAATGAATTTCGGGCTTTTCAGTTAGTCGGTGGTCACTATGAACCGATGAGCTTGACTGAAGGGCGCTTACTAATGCCAGAGATAGATTTAAGTTTAGGCTTATGGCAAGGTTCATTTCGAGATATTGAAAGGTTGTGGTTAAGGTGGTTCACCTTGGCGGGAGAATTAATTCCCGCACCCACAGAGGAAGCTGCTGCTGCAACTCAACGAGCTATCATTGCAGAACAAGAAGCTACAGAAGCTAAACAAGAAGCTGCTCAAGCCAAACGAAAAGCGGAACAATTAGCAGAACGTTTGCGTCAGTTAGGCGTGAATCCTGATGAACTAGATGAATTATTGTAGCTTCAAGAGTCTTTTTTGATACGGAGGATAATTTTCTGCTTTTGAGGAATCACCTATACTGGAAACTTTGATAGTCGATGCCAAAGTAGCTATCAAATAACAAGACTGACTCTCATAAAGATTAATTTTTGAGAGCGATCGCATATTCAGCACTTGAAATACATATAATATTTACCTTGGAGAAGTCTATAGCAACTTCAGTTTTTTCTCAAAAACCATGATGTCACGCTATATCCTTACTGTTCCAAAACTCAGTCCTAATTGAGTTGCTAGGGATGAGATGTGGTTCAGCTACAACTCCAAAACGTGATAACCTGAACATTCGCAGATATTACCGCAGACACTGGTTATATCCCATCTGCTAAAATACGTAAGTACAAGTAGTATAATCAAGCTACCCATGTAAAAATCGTCTATTTGGTTACACAAGACCGTTAAAAGATTGTAGAAAAGTGTATTTCCTTGTGTTGATAGTGGTGCTAACCTCAATTTTAAGGATGTTATCAGCCCTTATCTGCTAGAGTTTCTGACTTTCAGCAAACTAGATAATTTATCAACAATAAAATCGCTAGGAGTGCGATGAGATGTCACAGTCCCCTATGACAAGACCAGAAATAGCTGCTGGAACTCTAATCGATAACCGCTATATTATCCAAAAACTTCTGGGACAGGGAGGATTGGGGCGAACTTACTTGGCGTATGACACTCGGCGGTTTAATGAAGCTTGTGTTCTCAAGGAGTTTGCACCCATTGGCACAGGGGAAAGTGGACTGGAACAATATCGCAACTTATTTAAAAGAGAAGCAAAAATCCTTCACCAATTGCAACATCCTCAAATTCCCAAGTTTTTAGCTTGCTTTGAAGGAGATGGTCGGTTATTCCTAGTACAAGAGTATGTTGACGGCAAAACATATTCTAGGCTGCTGGGAGAACTTCAACGTCAAGGAAGAAACTTTTCTGAAGACGAAGTTATCCAGTGGCTAAAAAATCTACTGCCTGTTTTGGAATATGTCCACCAGCACAACATTATCCATCGAGATATTTCTCCTGATAACATCATGTTACCTGATGGCAAGGATCTGCCAGTGCTGATTGATTTCGGTGTAGGGAAGCAAATTGCTGACATGAACGAGGGGAGAAATTCTAACCACCAAGTAACATTTGTTGGCAAAATGTCCCTTGTCGGCAAAGTGGGGTATGCACCCCGCGAACAGATTAGCTTAGGTTTATGCTCCGCTTCTAGTGACCTTTACGCCTTGGGGGTAACAGCTATTGTACTACTCACAGGTAGAGATCCATCTTTACTAATGGATCAGTACTCACTTGAATGGAACTGGCGTTATTATAGTTATGTTAGTGATGAGTTCGCTCAAGTACTTGATTGTATGTTGGCAGATAGACCCAACAAGCGATACCAAACAGCCAGAGAAGTTATTAAAGATTTAGAGCGGATTGGAGAACCAGAAGTGGCAATGTCTCCTCCAATCATGCTTGATGATTTGCCTGCTACGGTATTTAATCCTGAATTTCAGGCTATGTCGGCAATATCGCAGTCATACAACCAACCTGGAGAAACAATTTTTAGTTCACCTAGTTTACCTGCTAATGCCCAAAATGGGCGAATTGAACAACAACAACCTTCACTACAACCAGCATTTATTAAACATTGTCAGCAAGGGTTAGCTTACCACATTGGGCCAATGGCAAATCTGATTATAGAAGAAATATTAGATGAAAATCCTTATATTTCACCTGACCAATTTGTTGAACTCATAGCCAGTCAAATTCCTAACCTTAAAGCCGCTTTTGAATTCAAAAACAGCTTATCTTCATAGATATTTAGACTAATATTAATTTAGAAATAAGTTGGAATTGTTTAACTATTTCTAATAAGTTAATATTTGTGAAGAAATGTAAATTTAATTACAAAACTTAATTACGTTAGCATAGATACCTGGAGGGATCTTGCTACGCACAGTGTCTCCTGAAGAGCGTCATTACGAATTAAATTACTTTAATCCCCTGCGCCTCCCTGAGTGCGTTTGATTCTCTTCATTGCCATTTCTAAACTTAACTGCATCCGTTTAAAGGCTTTAGCTAAATTACCGATTTCATCATTAGACATCTGCTCGAATTCAACTTCCATGTGTCCCGTACTAACTTCTTCAGCTATGCGAGTCATGCGTTTGAGAGGCACAACAACCTGTCGATTCAAGAACAGGTTAACTAACAGGATAGTCACTATAAATATAGTTGATACAATTAAGATAATTAGTAAGGAAGACTGATTTGCTTTGCTAATTACATTCTTCGCCGGTACTGATATAATTTGAGCGCCAACAATTTCATTCAGTTTCCACCCAAATCCATTAGCTGCACCATAAAGAGTAATCATACTTTGGGGTGCAACTTCAGGTGTGCTATGACACTTCAGACAGCTTTCTTCAGAAACTCTTAAGGGACGAGCAATATAAAAGATATCTCCACTAGGAATTGAGCGAAATCCACTCACTTCTTTAAGGTCTGATTTATTTCTGAACCTTTCTACGATTTCCGTCTCAAAACCGTCAGCCTTATCTCGCAGATTTGTGGGATTGAGAGTTGCTTCTTTATAAAAGAAATCACGATATTCTGTTGTTTTCCGTAAAATCTCAAATACCTCCCGTGCTGAGTATCCAGGCACGGTTTGCGGCAAAAATTCAGTAGCCAATTTATCAACTAGCTCTGGATTCACTTGAGTACTGGTGTATTTCCGAACAGAACTCATTGTTTGAATGAGGATAAGACCAGTAGAGCTAATATCTTGTTTAGCATTCTCCCTGAGCAAAGAAGAAAGAGCAAATCCACTCAAGCTCAAACCGAATGTCAGAATTACCAGTAGCAGAATTGTAAACTTTTGTTTCAGATTGAGATTCTTTAGCATAATTACAAATTACCTACAAGTCAAATTATTATGAACAAATATGGCGAAAGTCATCGTTTAGTCTAGCATGAGCAATTAACTCTCATACTTTAATGTAAAGGCACAATTTCGCTAAAGCTATTAGGGTATACACAACTTTATACTATTAGTAATTATTGAGGTTAATGAAAATGTTCTCTAAATAAGTAAGTTCCAAAAAGCTATAACAGCGATTCAAATGGAATTCCCAAAAATTCGTGTTGGCTGTTTTGATACCGTGCCAAAATAAATATCAGCAATTGTCAAATATTACTAATGGTGTGGAATGCAGGAAAGTCTTTATTCGGTGGACGTTACATTATCGAAAGCCAATTAGGTGAAGGCGGAATTGGCATTACTTATCTTGCCAGAAATCAACGGAATCAACTGCGAGTGATTAAAACCCTTAAAGAAGAAATCCTGAACCACCCCGCCTGGATACTCCACCGAAACAAGTTACGGCAAGACTTCCGTGATGAAGCAGTTAGGCTGGCTGTGTGTCACCATCCCCATATAGTAGAAATAGAAACCATCTTCGATGAAGGTAATTTTCCCTGCATGGTGATGGAATACATCGAAGGCGAAGACTTAGGACAGTACCTAAGACGGGTTGGAGTGCTATCAGAAGCAGAAGCGCTGCTGTATATCAGACAAATTGGCGACGCTTTGACACTAATCCATTCTAAAGGATTGCTGCATCGGGATCTCAAACCACGCAACATTATGATCCGCATTGATAAATCAGAAGCAGTGCTGATAGACTTTGGCATCGCTAGAGAATTTATTCCTAATGTAATCCAAAGACATACAGTGTATCGCACCCCTGGTTTTGCTCCACCTGAGCAGTATGAATCAGAAGCGCCACGAGGAGAATACATTGATATCTACGCTTTAGCCGCTACCCTGTATAATTTGCTTACCGCAGTGATACCGACGAGTGCAGATGATAGACGACACAATATTAATTTAGAACCACCACAATATTTTAATCCCAACATTAGCAATAGGGTAAATCAAGCTATTATGTGCGGCATGGATTTGGAGTCAACCTATCGTCCCCAGTCTGTGCAGGAGTGGTTGGATTTATTGGGCCCTGAAAACGAGAAAAACATAGCACCAGCAACATCTACCTTAGTGATAACGCCTAGAGTAAAATTACCTCCACCTGTTGTATTAGATCAGCAAAACTGGCAATGTATACAGACCCTCAGAGGTCATTCTAATATGGTTCATGCGATCGCTATTAGTCCAGATGGGCAATTGATTGCTAGTGGCAGTAATGACCATACTATTAAACTTTGGCAACTAGGTACTGGCAAGCTAGTGCGTCAAATGGGTCGTTGGTCTTCTGGTCATTCTAATATGGTTAATTCCGTCGCCTTTAGCCCAATCTCAGCAAAGCTTTCTTATCAAGGAGAGTCAGGCAAATCTGCCGGAATCACAGATTTGAACGCGGGAATCTTGGCTAGCGGTAGTTGGGATAATACGATCAAATTATGGGATGTAAACACAGGAAAAGAAATTCGCACTCTCACTGGTCATACTAACTGGGTGAATTCTGTTGCCTTTAGTCCAGATGGCAAGTTTCTTGCTAGTGGCAGTGCTGACTGCACAATTAAACTATGGCAAGTAAGCACTGGTATAGAAATCCAAACTCTCACAGGTCATTCCGACTCAGTTTCGTCAATTGCTTATTCGCCGAGAACGGCTACAACGACAAACAGCCAGGATAGACAGCTTATAGCTAGTGGCAGTAATGACTACACCATCAAACTGTGGCAAATATACACGGGCAGAAACATCTACACACTTACAGGTCATACCTTCTTCATCAACTGCATCGCCTTCAGCCACGATGCAGAAATAATTGCTAGTGGCAGTGGTGACAACACAATTAAATTGTGGCATGTAAACACAGGCAGAGAAATTCGCACACTTACAGGGCATTCTGATTCAGTTTGGTCAGTTGCCTTTAGCCAGGATAGGCAATTTCTCGCTAGTGGCAGTTGGGACAATACTATCAAACTGTGGCATTTACACAGTGGTAGAGAAATCAGCACACTTACAGGGCATTCCAGCTATGTTCGATGTGTCGCCTTCAGTCCTGATGGACAAACCCTAGTGAGTGGTAGTGATGACGATACTATCAAGATTTGGCGACGGGGTAGTAAATAATTCGTAATTCGTAATTTTGAATTGACATCTCTGTGTGCTTGATGGGCTTAGTGACTTTTAAACCTACAGATAGAACTGCGATCGCCCCAAATTTGTGACAATAATGACGGCAACCGTGATTTTTGAGCAAATATTTATTTTTTATGGGCTTTGGAATTGGTGATATATTCTGGATTTTCCTGCTTCTGACTTCTTTACAACCCCTTTGGCAAAAACGTCAAATAGAATATCGCCGCTTGCGTGCTTTACAAGAATTCCAACAGGAACGCAAAAGTCGGGTAATTTTGTTGATTCACCGCCAAGAGTCTATTAGCTTTCTGGGAATTCCCATATCTCGCTACATTACTATCGAAGACTCAGAACAAATATTACGAGCTATTCGCCTCACACCCCCAGATGTGCCAATTGACTTAATTTTGCACACTCCTGGTGGTTTAGTTTTGGCAACAGAACAAATCGCCAGAGCATTAATTCGCCACCAGGCAAAAGTTACAGTTTTTGTCCCCCATTACGCTATGAGTGGCGGTACAATGCTTGCCCTAGCCTCTGATGAAATTATTATGGATGCTAACGCTGTCTTGGGGCCAGTTGATCCCCAATTGGGTAATTACCCCGCAGCAAGTATCCTAAAAGTAATTGAAGATAAACCTATCAGTGAGATTGATGACCAAACTTTAATTATGGCCGACCTCTCACGCAAAGCAATTCAGCAGGTACAAAGGTTTGTACGAACTTTACTTAAAGACAGTATACCCAAACAAAAAGTTCTGCCAGAAAATATCGAATCGATTATCGAAGCCTTGACAACCGGGCGCGTCACCCACGATTATCCCATAACTATTGAAGAAGCAACAGAAATGGGGCTGCCCGTAACTGTCGGACTGCCCCATTCTATTTATGGTCTCATGGATTTGTACCCACAGGCACAAGGAGGGCGACCCAGCGTACAGTACATTCCTATGCCTTATAATAACGGCCGTTCAATTCTACCTACACCCAAAGGCAGACCCTTAGAAGAACCAAATCAGATGATTTGAGGGGCTTTGGGGTAGGAGTTTTTGTGGCGACTAGGGTGTAGATGTTGGTGTAGCTGTCGGTGTTGCCGTTGGTGTTGCCGTTGGTGTTGCCGTTGGTGTTGCCGTTGGCGTTGGCGTAGCCATTGGCGTTGCCGTTGGAGTAGCTGTCGGTGTAGCTGTTGGTTTAGCCGTTGGTTTCGTTGTTGGTTTAGCTGTTGGTTTAGCCGTTGGTTTCGTTGTTGGCTGACTCAAGACTGTCTTTGCTTCTTCATTCAGCTTTTGGCGGAGTGCTAAATTAGCAATTCCAGTTTCTTGCAACTGATATTTCTTTTGATACTCCTTCACCACTTCTTCCGTGCGGGAACCGTAAAAATGATCGCGCGGTAGGGGAGGATTAGGCTTGACTACTGCATTCAAATTTGTGTGCAAAATTTGAACAATGTTAGCAGCAAAATTTTGGGTTTTTGGCCCAGCTATCCCATCAACTGGTTTTAGCTTATAACCTGTCTGAAATTCACGAATTGCCTTTTTGGTTTCCTCATCCGTCAAAGCACCATTTGTTACCTTGACGTTATAGCCTAGACCTCGCAATACAGCACGGAATTGCTGGGGCGTATAGCTTCGTTGAGAGGCTGCGAAACCTGTGTCTGCAATTACCACACTAGCACTTATCAGGCAAGTAACAGCAAAAGTCGCGCTTGATTTTCCAAAACCACACCACATATTTAAAACTCCTTTGGATTAAATCAGCAGGATTATAAATGTTAACAGTTGCATTTTAAGTTTGTTTAATAACTTTTTTCGCGATTTTTTAATGATTTTTGAATAACTTATGAATAATTTTTGCCAAAGTTAGCTCTATTCATAAAAACTAATTTACGTCATCCATCAAAAGACGTATCTTGTGTTAGCAGAGATGCAGAGGTTATCATTTGAAGCGAATACACGCTTTGAACACTAAATTTCGATATAGATAAATTTATGTGGATCGGTGTCAACCTAAGCCCCAGTGAAGGTCATAAAGACTCCGGCACGCTGACGCGCTAAACGAAGCTATGCCGTACCACTTCGTGGAAGCAAGCTAGCAAGAGCGTCTCTAAGAGTTGGCTTTACGCGGCTACACAAGCCAAGTCGCGAGGATCTGGCTTAAGAGAAAATTAACAAAGTGCTTAAGCCCTTTGTCTCTAAGCATTTTTTTAACCTTAAGTTGACATAAATACATATACATGAACTTATACTGAGGTCTACTGAACTGCAAATTGCTGTACTTGGTTGGAAAGAAACGAAAATTAATAGATGGAATATCTAATATTCCAAATATCCAAAAAATGTATAATATGCAACAAAAAAAGAAAGATATAAAATCTTCTAAGCAGAAGAATCTTTGGTTTGAAAGATTTATGGCAATTACTGCCACTGTAAATTTAGGTTTAGTTTTGTTTAATTTAAGTTACGTACCTTGGCGAGATTTCTACTTGCGGAAACTTCCCCAAGTTATTCAGATTTATGACCCAATAAAAGGTATTGAACCCCACCGAGACACAAAAAGTTATCTAGAAACAGTAGACGCATTAGAAGAACAAGTCAGCCAAACAGGATTAGAGTCTTCTGAGGTAAAAAGCAGACTAGAGCAAATAAAGCGTCTTAGCGACGAGATGATTGACAGTAACCCCTTTGCTGGAGTTAATAAGAGTGGGACTTTGGAAAAAATCAAAAAGCGGATGCGATCGCACATCGGTAACGAATCTGCAAAACAGTCCTTTGCCATTTTTTGGAGTCAGCCTTATTTATCACAAAATGGCTGGGTTAAAGAAATTAATTTTTTTAACGATCGCATTCGCCCTTTGATTGCCACTAATTACTACCGCCAAATCGGTGAAAATGGCGAATTTGTGGATAATTTTTGGATTATTGACTTACCCTTCGTGATTTTATTTGGCATAGAATTGCTGGGGCGTACCTTCTCAATCAAACGCCGACATCTTGGTTTAAGCTGGTTTGAAGCACTATTGTGGCGTTGGTACGACGTATTTTTACTCTTACCATTTTGGCGCTGGTTGCGAATCTTACCTGTATTAGTCCGCCTCGATCAAGCGCATTTATTGGCTCTCCACCCAGTCCGAAAGCAAATTCATCAAGGGATTGTCGCCAATTTTGCCGAAGAACTCACAGAAGTAGTAGTGGTAAGGGTAATTAACCAGGTTCAAGGTTCAATTCAGCGGGGTGAGTTAACGCGCTGGCTCTCACAACATGAAAATTTACGTCCCTACATAGATATTAATAATGTAAATGAAGTGGAAGCGATCGCAAGTCTTTTAGTAAAAACAATTGTTTACCAAGTTTTACCAGAAATTCAACCTGCGATCGTTGCCATTTTGCGCCACAACATCGAAACCGTCTTCCATCAAGTTCCCATTTACCGCAACCTCCAGAATCTCCCTGGCGTGGGACAAGCTCAAACCCAGTTAAGCGAACAACTGGCGACGCAAATCACAACTAATCTTTACAAAACTTTAGTTAGCGCCGTTGAAGACCCTGTTGGCGCAAAACTTACCAGTCAACTCGTAGAAAAGTTTAGCGAAGCCTTGGGATCTGAAATCAAAGAAAAACACGTACTTTCCGAAATTCAGAGTTTACTTTTTGACTTCTTAGAGGAAATCAAAATCAACTACGTCCAGCGTTTGTCCCAAGAAGACATAGACCAAATTATCGAGCAAACCAGGCAGCTACGCACACAAACATCAGTTCCAGCAGTCGTTGAGAAAAGCACCGTTCTCCCAGAAATACGGGAAGGGTAGAGAGAGTAGAAGAAGCCGGGGAGCAGGGGGCAGGGGGCAAGGGGGAGAATAAAAATTACCTATTTCCCCTCTGCTCCCAGCTAAGAGCCCCTCTGCCTCTTGTGTCCCATACCCAATGCCCTATACTCGACTATCCATTAAATGCGCTAAACTCGAATGAGGGCGAACCATCATTGATTCGTCACAAGGCTTCTTGGAAGATATACCTATCGCAGGAAGTGGGTCAGTGCCCACTTTTTTTATTGAATTCTCTCATGGCTCATCCTTTAGTTCCACAAATTATTGATTTGGCGACACCAGTAGCAGAAGAACTGGGATTGGAAGTGGTTGGCGTGATTTTTCACACTCACCAAAGTCCACCAGTGTTGCGGGTAGACATTCGCAATCCTCAGCAAGACACCGGATTGAATGATTGCGAGAGGATGAGCCGTGCTTTAGAAGCCTCCTTAGATGCTGCGGAAATCGTTCCAGATAAATACGTCTTGGAAGTGTCTAGTCCTGGTATTTCGCGGCAACTGGTAACAGACAGAGAGTTTATTTCCTTTAAAGGATTTCCTCTCATTATTTCCACAACGCCCCCTTACGACGGACAACAAGAGTGGATAGGTCAGTTGATTCGCCGGGATGAGACAACACTTTACTTAAACCAAAAAGGTCGTGTAGTCGAAATTCCCCGCTCCCTAATTACAAAGGTGCAGCTAGACGAGCGCCGATAAACGAGTGATTAAAGGCTAGGGACTAGGGACTAGGGACTAGGGACTAGGGATTGGAGGAGCAGAGGAGCAGGGAGCAGGGAGCAGGGAGCAAGGGAGAAGAGTTTTCCCCCTGCTCCCCGCCCCTCTGCCTCTTTTCCATGCCCCATGCCCCATGCCCCATGCCCAATGCCCAGTCCCTAGTTCCTAATTTTTAAAGGAGATTGCTTATGTCAATGGTTACTTTACCTGGATTAAAAGAATTAATTGAAAGTATAAGTCGTGAGCGGAATTTACCCCGTCTTGCAGTTCAATCAGCTATTAGAGAAGCACTACTCAAAGGCTACGAACGTTATCGTCGCGCCCAAAATTTAGAGCGCAAACAGTTTGATGAAGATTATTTTGAAAATTTTGAAGTAGAACTCGATATTGACGGAGAAGGATTTCGCGTTCTTTCCACCAAAACCATTGTCGAAGAAGTTAATAACACAGACCATCAGATATCCCTAGACGAAGTTCAACAAGTAGCTCCCGAAGCGCAGTTAGGGGACTCTGTTGTACTAGATGTGACTCCCGACCAAGGAGAATTTGGTCGGATGGCGGCAATGCAAACCAAGCAAGTATTGGCGCAAAAATTACGGGATCAACAGCGCCAGATGGTGCAAGAAGAGTTCCAAGATTTAGAAGGAACTGTTTTGCAAGCAAGAGTCCTGCGGTTTGAGCGGCAATCTGTGGTTTTGGCTGTTAGCAGTGGCTTTGGTCAGCCAGAAGTAGAAGCTGAATTACCGAAGCGGGAACAATTGCCCAACGATAATTATCGGGCAAATGCCACCTTCAAGGTATATCTGAAAAAAGTCTCTCAAGGTCAGCAACGAGGGCCACAGTTGCTTGTGTCTCGTGCCGATGCTGGTTTGGTGGTTTATCTGTTTGCCAACGAAGTCCCAGAAATCGAAGATGAAGTGGTACGGATTGTTGCCGTAGCAAGGGAGGCAAACCCCCCTTCCCGTTATGTCGGCCCCCGGACTAAAATAGCAGTAGACACCCTCGATCGCGATGTAGACCCAGTTGGTGCTTGTATCGGAGCCAGGGGATCGCGAATTCAAGTGGTAGTCAACGAATTACGCGGTGAAAAAATAGATGTAATTCGCTGGTCGCCAGACCCAGCAACATACATCGCTAATGCCTTAAGTCCAGCACGGGTGGATGAAGTGCGCCTCATGGACCCAGAATCTCGGCAAACTCACGTACTTGTGGCTGAAGATCAGCTTAGTTTGGCCATTGGCAAAGAAGGGCAAAACGTCCGTTTAGCAGCCCGCCTGACTGGTTGGAAAATAGACATCAAAGACAAAGCTAAATACGACTATGCCGGAGAGGATGAGAAATTTACCGCTGTCAGAGCAAAATATCAGTCAGAGGAAGACGATCTGGAATTCGAGGAAGAATTAGAAGATGAAAATCAGGACGAATTAGAAGAGGAAGATACTTTTGACAATAACGATGACGAGTAATTGATTAACCTTGTAAAGTTTTGATAATGTTGATTGTAGTCCGAGTCTCAAGGATTATTTCCTGAAAGACACCTTGGTATAAGTAAAAAATAGTAATAAACAACTTATTTTTACACCCAGAATGCTGGACTGAGATCGCAGAAAACTGATGAAACCAAATTATCGGCGCTGTATTAGTTGCCGGAAAGTAGGCTCAAAAGATGAGTTTTGGCGGATTGTCCGCGTCTTTCCATCGGGAAAGGTACAATTAGATCGGGGCATGGGGCGTTCTGCCTATATTTGTCCGCAAACGAGTTGCTTACAAGCGGCTCAAAAAAAAAATCGACTAGGCCGATCGCTACATGCATCAGTGCCAGAAACACTGTACCAAAGCTTGTTGCAACGTCTAGCCAGCAGCAATACCCAAAACCAAATTTAATTGGAACAACTTTGTGACATCATCACCAGAAGAATTGTGCCAAAGCCGAAATCGTGCTTTTATCACACCCTCTGTTGATCGTTAAGGTTAGTGCCAAAATAGTAAATGGGTGTAAAAGGCATTCGACTCTCCAATAATTAAGAGGGGCGAGGCAAGATTCCCAGAACAAGATGTAATCGATTGTGTTGTGGAAGATTCAGAATCAACAAAACAAGAAACTACAAAATGGCAACCTGGTAGCGCTCAGGCGCAGTTCGGCGTCAAGGATTCCTATAAAAATCTTTTATTTAAAAAATTTTTATGGGTGTCCCTCAACCATCATTCCTGGTGGGGATGCCATTGTTAAACCGAAACATCTCTCTTTCCTGATTGGAGGCACCGGCAAAAACTAAACGGCGGTCTAAAAACAGTAATCCAAGGATGGAGATGTCGCAAACCAGGCAACCATCCGCTAAAACTGTAAATTAAAGGGGAAGAGTGGATGACCAACGGCAAAGTTAGAATCTATGAATTATCAAAGGAATTGAATTTGGATAACAAAGAGCTACTAGCAATTTGCGACGAGCTCAGTATCGCGGTCAAAAGTCATAGCAGCACGATTTCAGAATCCGAGGCAGAAAACATCCGCACGGCTGCGGAAAAACTCGCAGCTACGAATGTGTCAGCCAAAAAGGAACTAGGTACAACCAGCCATAAGCCAAATTCACCACCAAACGGCGGACGTAACCGACCTGCTGCACCCCACAAACAGCAAATTTTGGAAATACGCAAACCCACAATATTGAGAAATACTACCTCCAACGCCCCAGAGGCGTCAGTTGCCAACAATACCCAAGCTGCCTTGTCTGAAGCTAATCCTCCCTCACCTCCACGGCCTTTTGCTACGCCAGTTTCACCCATGAAGCCGACGGTATCAACTCGACCTGTACCCCGGACTCAATCTGAGACTCAAGAGCAACCTCCTGTCACCGATTTGGAACAAACACCTAATCCAAATCAGCCATCGGAAAAAGTAGCATCGCAAAAACCGGAAAAAATAGTTCCACCCAGACCAAAATCGGAAAAACCGATCAAACCGCAATTAGTTGCTCCTCCAGCAAGACCGGCGGCAGAAGTTGCCCAAGCAGAAGTTGCCCAAGTACCAGAAGAGCCGGGATCTCAAGCAGATAAACCGATTCTCAAACGCGACCAACGGCTACGACCCGTTGAAGGTGATCGCGAGCAAATTAAGCCCAGAGTTGCTAAACTCCCAACTGACCAGTCTCCACAATCTGCGCCACAAAGACAGGCTCGACCCACCCCTGCACCCACTAGACCAGAGCAGAGAGGCAATAGACCATCTGCACCATCACAACTAGGAGAAGGGCAAAGACCCAGACCGGCGCGTCCTGGTGAATCTGTAGCAGCCGCAATGCCGATCGCTACTCCACCCAGACAAATGTCAGGATTAGCGGGCAAATCTCAAGGATTAGGTGATGAACCAGTCACGCCCGATCTTCTCGATTTGAAACGCCCAAGTCCACCTCGCCCGACCAAAGGCGGCAAGAAGTGGGTAGAAGAGGAAATCATCGACGAAGTTAAAGAGAAGGCTAAAGCTGGCGTTAAAGGCAAGCGGATCAAGCCGATACTGGATGATGAATTTGAAGAAGATTTGTTGGATGATGACGATATCGACTCACCAGCAACCGTCCAAGTCAGCCTTTCCATCGCTCGTCCTCCCAAACCAAAAGCAACTCGACCTGTACAGATGCCGGGTGTCAGCCTTGCTAGTGCCCCAACTGCTAGAGGAAGTAGAAAACCTGGTTCTAAGTCTGGTTCTAGCCGCGACCATCACAATAACCGTCGCCAACAAGAAGCCGATACAAAGCGCGATCGCCCTGAAAAGGTGGTAATCACGGGCCCGTTGACTGTGCAAGAACTGTCTGACGTTTTAGCCGTTGCCGATACAGAGATTGTAAAAATCCTGTTCCTCAAAGGCATGGCGGTGAGTATCACCCAAAATCTAGATATTCCCACAATTACCTTGGTAGGAAAAGAACTAGAAATAGAAGTTGAAACCGCCGAACGAGAAGCAGAAGCTCGGAAAATTACGGAAATGGTCGGTGCAGAAGACCAAGAATATCTCCACCGCCGTCCGCCTGTCGTGACAATTATGGGTCACGTAGACCACGGTAAAACAACCCTGCTCGACTCAATCCGCAAAACCAAAGTGGCTGCTGGCGAAGCTGGCGGTATCACTCAGCACATTGGTGCATACCATGTGGATATAGAACATGAGGGCAAACCACAGCAGATAGTCTTCCTGGATACTCCTGGTCACGAAGCCTTTACAGCGATGCGGGCCAGAGGAGCTAGGGTAACAGACATTGCCGTGTTAGTAGTGGCTGCTGATGATGGTGTCCGTCCTCAAACTATTGAAGCCATTAGCCACGCCCAAGCCGCCGGAGTGCCAATAGTCGTTGCCATCAACAAAATTGACAAAGAAGGGGCACAGCCAGAGCGGGTGAAACAAGAGTTAACCCAGTATGGTCTGACCGCAGAAGACTGGGGTGGTGAGACAATCATGGTTCCCGTGAGCGCCATCAGAGGTGAAAATCTAGATACGCTCTTAGAGATGATTCTCTTGGTAGCAGAAGTTGGAGAACTATCTGCCAACCCAGATCGGGCCGCCAAAGGAACTGTCATTGAAGCCCATCTGGATAAAGCTAAGGGAGCAGTTGCTACCCTGCTAATTCAGAATGGCACCCTGCATGTGGGAGATATCTTAGTAGCTGGCTCGGCCTTCGGTAAAGTCCGGGCGATGGTGGATGACAGAAGTAAGAGAGTAGACATTGCTTCTCCTTCCTTTGCTGTCGAGGTATTAGGTTTAAGTGATGTCCCCGCAGCAGGCGACGAATTCGAGGTCTTCCAGAACGAAAAAGAAGCCAGATCCCTCGCTAGCGATCGCGCCGACAGACAACGCCTATCCCGCCTGTTACAGGGACGTGTTACCCTGACAACCCTATCGGCTCAAGCACAAGAAGGCGAGTTGAAAGAACTCAACTTGATCTTGAAAGGAGACGTACAAGGTTCCGTAGAAGCCATTGTGGGAGCGCTCAAGCAAATTCCGCAAAACGAAGTCCAAATTCGGATGCTCTTGGCGACTGCTGGGGAAATCACCGAGACAGATATCGACTTAGCCGCTGCCAGTAACGCTGTAATCATTGGCTTCAACACTACCTTTGCCAGTGGCGCTAGACAAGCCGCCGATGAAGCGGGTGTAGATGTCCGGGAATACAACGTTATTTACAAACTCCTAGAAGATATTCAAGATGCCTTGGAAGGTCTTTTGGAACCAGAGTTGGTGGAAGAACCCTTGGGTCAAACCGAAGTCCGTGCCGTCTTCCCAGTCGGTCGCGGTGCTGTTGCCGGTTGCTACGTTCAATCTGGCAAGCTAATTCGCAACTGTAAAGTCAGAGTACGACGCGGCGGTAAGGTGATCTTTGAAGGCGTTCTTGATTCCCTAAAACGGATGAAAGAAGATGCCCGTGAAGTCAACGCCGGTTACGAATGTGGTGTCGGCATGGATAAATTCAATGATTGGGTTGAAGGTGACATCATCGAATCCTATCAGATGGTTACGAAACGCCGCACTCTCACCTTAACAAGATAGTGTTGAGGGTAAAATGGTTAGAAGTTAGGAGTAATAAATTAGGAGTTAGAAGTTAAAAGCTGCTAATTCCTAACTCCTAACTCTTAACTCATAACTTTTTATTATGAATTCATTTCGCTCTGAACCTATTTTGTGGATTCACGTCGCTGGATTAGCGACGTTACCTATTTTTTTAGTCCTCTGCTTGTTGTTTTTGTCTGTAGGCGAGCCTTTTTTGCCAGTCTGGATGGAGCTATTTTTAGTTGCTGCCATTGGCATTCTCCCCCTGCTATGGATGCAATTACGTCGCCCTTTTTATGTATTTGCTCTTTTAGGAATAGCCCTAAAGCCAGAAAATCTGACTGAACGGCAGCGAAAAATTCTCTGTTTAATTAATACAAAGTTAAATCGTATCCTGGCATTAGTGGCAGCAGTATTGTCGGTTTGGGTGCTGTGGCATCTTTACCAATTTGCCCCATTAGTAGCAAATTCAGCTAAATTTCTTCCACAATGGCGCAGCCTTGCACTAGTGCTGGCGGGGTTGGCCTTTTTAGGCAGTAATCTATTTTTACAAATACCTGTGAGTGTAATGCGAGTTTTAGTGACTAATGACACAGAATTCGCTGGCATAGAACCATTATCTTTAGAAAAGATTAAGCAAGATTTCACCATTTTAGGGGTGCGGGTTAATCAAATCGTGCCCCGATTATTGCAATCCTTGTTTAGGATTAATACAGATTCGTAGTAGCCCGTAAAGTATATTATTTCACTTTCAAGGGCTAGAGAGGAGATGAGGGAGATGTGGTTCGACTTCGCTCACCAACCGGGAGATGAGGAAGATGGGGAGCAGGGAGCAAGGGAAAAGAGTTTTCCCCCTGCCCTCTGCCCCTCTGCCTCTTTTTAATGCCCAATGCCCAGTTACCGTTGAAGTTAAAATAAAGGAATGAGAAACTATGGCTCAAATTCCAGCTTCTAGCGATCGCCAATTTTCTGCTCATACTGAAATTTGGTATAGCCTCAAATGTGCGATCTCCACTAGTTCCGGTTTTCAACGCTGGCAACTAGAACGTGATGCTCAATTACACGGAATTCGCCTGGAACAGCAGGTACAACGGTATTTAAGAGAAACTTTAGAAACCTTAGCTTACTAAACACTAAATAAACAATTCAAAATTCAGAATCAGTACAGCATCAACGTTTTATTGCCTTGTAATGATAGCTTACTTACGTCATGCTGTACTAACATCTCAATTAACCAGACAAGTTGTTCAAGCAACTTGTCTGGAATCTTTTTAAAGGCAATACAGTTTAGTTAAGGTTAAAACTCTTTGTTACAGCTATTTTCAGGGAATTTTACTCCCCAACGCTAGTAGGGAAGGGGCTGGGGGTTAGGTCTGTATTGTACTCAACTGAGAAGCGCTATAGTAGATTTTTCTAAATAACACAATATAACTAATGTATAAGTTCTGTGATGTATCTAGGGAATATAGCTGAATTGGTGCTAATCATCCAGTATAGTTTTGCATGGGTTTTGTAGCAGCTACAAGGCTGCTTCAACCTTGTTTGACATACCGTAATTCAGCACATCACAGACTCAAAAAATGAAATATCGGGGTTTTCACATTTCTATAGCGAAAAATTTTCGCCTTCTTTCTAGCAGTCATCTCAGATATACTTTACGCGCGGGAGCAGGAATAACAGCAATGCTAGCTGTTTACTGCGGTTCAATATTACTACCAGGTGCGGTTAATGCTGGTGCGACTCACCCAGAAGGTATCGCCCCAACTCTCACAGCGCAAGTTCCGACAACCGCCGCAGCAATTTACGTTAATCCCGCAACTGGTGCAGATAGTGCGGGTGCTGGTACAACCTCAACTGCACCGTATAAAAGCATCAGTTTCGCTCTCAGTCAAGCCCAAGCAGGTGCAGTTATTCAATTAGCACCTGGAAACTATAACCAGGAAAGTGGCGAAACCTTCCCCCTGTTGCTTAAACCAGGTGTGACACTACGGGGTGATGAGACTACTAAAGGTCAGGCGATATTGATTACAGGTGGAGGTTTCTACACTAGCCGTACCTTTGCCAGACAGGATATTACCATCCTGGCCGACCAAGATACCACGATCGCTGGTGTTACCGTCACTAACCCAAATAGCCGGGGTACAGGTGTGTGGGTGGAGTCAACTAATCCCAATATCAAAAACAGTACTTTTAGTAACAGTGTCAGAGAGGGTGTTTTTGTCACGGGTACAGGCAATCCTAAAATTGAAAGTAACATCTTTGTGCAAAACAAAGGTAATGGGATTTCAATTGCTAAAGCTGCTCAAGGAGAAATTCGGGGTAACTTATTTCAGGATACTGGTTTTGGTCTAGCGATCGGTGGTACTTCCACACCCCTAATTGTGGAAAACCAAATCATCGAAAACCAAGACGGCCTTTTTATCTCAGAGTCAGCGAAGCCCGTATTGCGTAAGAATGTCATTCAGAACAATAAGCGGGATGGTGTAGTAGCAACTGTCAACGCTCTACCCGACCTTGGCACCAACGAAAATGCTGGTGGTAATCTTATCCGCAATAACACTCGTTATGATGTGAACAACGCCACTAAAACCAGTAAAATTATCGCTGTTGGCAACGATATCGATCAGAAAAAGATTTTTGGCTCAGTAGATTTTGTTGCCGCAGCTGTTGATGTACCGACTGGAGGGCCTGTTGCCTTTAAAGATGTGCCAGCAAATTACTGGGCAAAAACCTACATCGAAGCTTTAGCTTCTCAAAATATTATTGCTGGCTTTCCTGATGGCAGCTTTAAACCCAATGAACCTGTAACCCGCGCTCAATTTGCCACTATTGTCACTAAAGCCCTAACCCCACCAAGCAAACGCGCAGCCATTAAGTTTAAAGATGTAGCAACAAATTTCTGGGCTTACGCTGCCATTCAATCTGCTTACCAGAGTCAATTTGTTTCTGGTTATCCCGATGGCACTTTTAAGCCACAGCAGCAAATTCCCAGAGTCCAAGCGTTAGTTGCTTTAGCTAATGGTTTGGGCTTAACTGCGAGTAATCAGAACGTCCTTTCTTTTTACACCGATGCTGCCCAGATTCCTAATTATGCGATCGCTCCTGTTGCGGCTGCAACTGCACGGCAACTAGTAATTAACTATCCCACAGCGAAGCAACTCAATCCTAATCGTGAAGCGACTAGAGCCGAAGTTGCTGCCTTTGTTTACCAGGCACTCGTCAATGCTGGACGTGCCCAACCAATTCCTTCATCCTATTTGGTAACAGCCCAGTAAATGCCTAGTACCCTATGCGTAATTCGTAATTCGTAATTCGTAATTCGTAATTCGTAATTACGTTTTTGCAAGGGTTTCAGACATTTCAAAGATGTGGTTTATTTCCGCTGTGCTTTACTAGTACAACACGGCGAAAATAAACATAACCTTCGGGTGACGCTCGCAGGCTCGCTAACGCTACGCTAACACCAGTCGCCTGCGGAGGAGCCACTGCGGTCTTGGGGAGCCACTGCGGTCTTGGGGGTTTCCCCCATGAGCAAGTGGCGTGGTTTCCCCCATGAGCGACTGGCGTTGGAAACCCTCCCGCAGCGCTGGTTCACCATTTCAAATGGCGCAAAAGCCTGGAATACAATTCTTTTGACTTTTGACTTCCACCATGCTTTACTAGTTAGCAAATTGGAAGCGCCAAGACTAACAAATTATTAGTCTGGCGCTTCCAATATTACGAGTTTTATTAATTTTTGGGTTTTTTAAACATAAAATTTGGGGTCTTTAAATATAGCCGACCGCATTTTAATGTTATTGGGTTTATGGTCACGGTCTTTATATTGGCTGACCCCGTTTCAATGATTTTTATTTTCTCAGAAATTTTTGCTTTTTGGGATTTCCTAATAATTTTTTTATTTTTTCTCTGTTGATATTTTAATTTTCATCAAAGCATTAATCAATTTGAAGAATATACAGCGCTTCCGGCTATTATGCAATATAGTTTTCTCCTTGCCCCTCTCCTATCATTGCTTTCAGCTTTTAGGATGTACCTCATAGCTGCCGGAAGTGCTGTAAAGATATGTAAAAGGAAAGAGCCAAATTTCTCACTTCAGGAATTAGGATTTTTACCCGATTGGGGGCGTTGTTGCCGACGCTGTTCCCAGCGCCAGAGGAAGACCATTAGGGCAACGATTCCCACTTGAAGAGCTAAACTAGGCAAAGCACTCTCAACATCTCGTCCGGCAAGCACTTGGAAAAAAAACACGAATGCGCCAATGGAGCCAGAAGCACCAAAAGCGATGTAAATAAATTGTCGTAAGCCGCGATAAGGAGCGGCTATTTCTGCTTTGAGGCTGGCATACTGTTCAGGGTTCAGGCGATTTTTGGGATTTTGATCTACCATGATTAAATTATGTTATACTCTTAGATTGTGTACGCCGATGTGGCTCAGTGGTAGAGCAGCTGATTCGTAATCAGCAGGCCGTGGGTTCAAATCCCATCATCGGCTTTGATAAAAGTATTCCTCAATACTAAAGTTTGACATAAATTAAGCGTTTTGCTGAACACTTGTAAAAACCATTAAAAACGCGCCTATATTGGTAGCGCATTATTTTTCATGGTTTTTACAGCTTATGAATGTCGAAATAAACTATCCGCCAAAGCTAAAAGCTATCAGTATCCATGCGCCCCATGCATACGCTATCTGCTTAGGCGTTAAGGAAGCCGAATATCGATCACAACCGACAACTCGTAGAGGATGGGTGCTAATACACGCTTCTCAGTCAAAACAAAGTGATGATTATTTTGCTGATTATGGCATCGACCCGACAACAGTCAAGCGCGGAGCAATAATTGGGGCGGTAAAAATCACCAGTTGTGTTGGTTCTCCAGAAAATTACGTTTACCGTCTGGCTAATCCTATAAAGTTTAGCCGTCCTATAGAAGGGGTGAAAGGAAAGCAAGCAATATTCTGGGGAGCCAAAACCGATGCAGAAAAAATAGCTTTTACTTTGGCATCTGAACAAATACGAGGGTATTTGCTTAATGACCAGGGTTAAGGCACTTTATGGCATATACGGAGGCTTTACCCAATATTTACTCAGTAATAAATATTTGCTAAAGGTAGTTATTTAGACATTTGAGGAGTGAAAAATAAGCTAGATCACAAAACGAGATTTTTTATGTTAAAAACTGTTGCCGTTGCATTGGCTTTGTTGATTCCTGTGTCCGCGTTAGCTGCCGAGCCTTACTCAGTCAATCTCACTGAAAATCAATATATACAGTACGAAATTGAGCTAAAGCAATTTTTCAGTACTCCAATATTGGCGAAAAATGCAGGAAAGTACTTGAGAGCTAGTAATGCTGAACGCAGGGCGGAAGGTCAAATGACGTGCAGCTTGCTTACTGCCTTCACGACAGAGAAATACCTAGTTACGCAATTTGAAATACATCGCACACAGTATGGCGATGACCCTCAAAAACTTGATGACGAAATTGCCTACACTCTTGGTGTTACAGCAGCTGCAATAGACACAATGTGTACGGAACACAGAGCAGAATTAATGGACTTTTTTGCAAATTTCAAACAAATCACCACTGCCGGGACAAGTAGCCAGAATCGTAAACCCTAGAGGGAGCTTTGGAAGGATGCACAAGCGTTGTAGGTAGAATTAGAAAAATAAATATGAATCCAACCACGCTTACAGCATTAAGAATTGCACATAGACGGATGCAATCCTTGATTGAAGAGTTGTACACGGCCGCTCAAATTGCATTGGACAACGATGACTTGCCAGATGCTAGCTTACTTCAAAGCATAGCCGATAAACTTTATCTAGAAGCGGAAAACCTGGATATTCTGATTTCTGAGCTGGAGGGTTAATGAAGACAAACGTTGAGTTAAAAGCTCGAATTAAAGAGCTTGGGAAGCAAGCAGCAGATTACAGTCGCCAAGCCGTTCAAGTCTTTGACACAGACCGAGAACAAAACAGAACCTTAATGCGACAAGCTTACGAGTCCAGCAAGCGCTGCCAAGTTTTGATTGGTGAGTTACTAAGGCGGCAAAGTCAAAGCTAAGAACAACCTTTCTTTACGTTTTCAAAAGCGTTGTGTTTGCAGGACAACGCTTTTATTTTGCCACAAAAAGTTAATTCACTACCCAAAGTAAGTAATCAACATCATTTTACTTGAGTCAAAGCCTCGAATTATCAATCAAACTCAGTTTCGCAAAAAGCTTTTAACAAATCAATACAATTAGCGATCGCTCCTAAATGAGCAATTTCATAACCGTGGGTATTTTGGGTAGGAAATGCCAAACAAGCAGCACGTCCAACATGGCCAAATTTCATCGCAATCGAAGCATCGCTACCAAACTGGCTCAGTATCGTTAGCTGCACTGGTATATCAAGTTGCTTGGCAGATTGGCGCAGTTGTCCATTTAACCCCTCATCATATATCCCATAAGCATCTTGAGATAAAAGTACAGGACTTTCCCCATCTTTCACAGGATATTCGTCAGCTAATGGACAAATTTCTAAAGCAATCAATGCATCTAAACGCTGATTTTGGGTGAAAAATAGCGCCCCAATTGCTCCCACTTCTTCTTTAGCTGATGCTACCAAATAAACATCAACTACTGGCTGTTTCAGGTTTTCAGCCAAAGCTAGCAAAATGGCAACAGAAGCTTTGTTATCTAAGGTGTAACCGGCAATATGATCCTTTAATCGAATTGGCCGCTTGCGATGTTTGCCGATTACCATTCTAGTTCCAGGTCGAATGCCAGCTGCTTCTAGTTCAGCAGATGTGAGCTTCGTTTCAATCCAGGCATTTTCCCACTTAACAGTAGTGTCTTCCTGCTGCACTTTTTGGGGCGATTCGTGGGAAACGTGGCGGGAACCAAAGCTGAGAATACCGCTAATGGTTTCGTTATCTCCGAGTAAATCTACAACGCCTTCGCCGTAAACCCACGGGAAAGAACCGCCGAGTTTACTAACTTTGACACGACCTTCATCACCAAGACTCTTGACAATTGCGCCAATTTCATCTTTGTGTGCAGTGATTGCGTAGACGCGAAGCGGCTTGTCGTTAGACATCGCACGGTCTGGACTTTTCCCTGGAATCTTGGCAATAATATTATCGGCGCGATCGCACCACACTTCTACACCCAGCGCTGCAAATCGTTGCATTAACAACTGGTTAATCTCAGTTTCTGCACCACTCGGAGAATGGTGCATAACTAATTCTTCAATAATTTCAAATAAGCGATCGTAATCCCACATCAATTAGTTTAGTTTTCAACTGTTGTATGAGACAATTGTGCATCAACAACGCGACCTGTTGATCCAAGCGCTAATCTTTTTTGTTGACGCTTTAGCACTCCTACCGCACCAAAAGCACCGAGCGCTAAAATCCCCAAATTTATCGCAGGTTCAGGAACAGACTTAGCCTCAATCGCCGCCAGTGCAGTGTCTGCTATCACCTTCTGAGCAGCTGTCGTTGGGTGGAAATCGTCCCAGACGAGAAACTTGTTATTCCCTGGGTTACATATATCTAGCCTAGAGAGACAAGACTCGGTTACATTCGTAAAACCCAATGCACTTGCCTGATTAAATAAAGAATAAGTATCAATAGGGATGATGTTGAGATTTGGGTTTTGGCTCAAAGCGCTTACAGTTGTTGCTAAACCTAAGTTAAACTCATTAGTAGATTTGCTAAGGGTTGCAGAGTCACGACCATCGATTTTAGCTGCCGGTAGTTTTCCCAAATCTGGCAAGTTAAACACCAAAATATTTTTTGCGCCGATTCCTACCAGAGTATTCAACGCCAAGGATATATTATTGATTGGCGTGGCCGAGTCTTTAGGGTCAAGAAAAAAGAAATCATTCGCGCCTCCCCACAATGTATAAAGTGCATTTGGGTCAGCAGTTTGATTATTTGCTTGCAGAGTTCCAGCAAAACCAAGAACTTGTTTGAGTACTCCCGGTAAATTTTGATTGGGAAGGACAGCGTTATCTAAACCAGAACTAGCACCACCGAAAGCAAAGTTTATTCCTTGGGTAGGAGGTGTGGAAGGAATAGTAGTTAATAAAGTGGGCTTTAATCCTAGCTGATCTCCAAGATAATCTACCCATATCGGCCCATCGGAAAAACGTCCATCAAAGTAAGGTGGGCTTTGAGGGAATGTTTTCCCGCTAGCATTGTATATATTACCTGTATCGGAAAGGCTATCGCCGAATACATAAAGCTGATCAAAACTTGCAGCCGAGGCTTGAGTCGGCAACATGAAAGAAAAGAGAACAAATCCTGCGGCTACAGCTTGTTTTTTCATATTTGTTTTACCTGTGGTATCTTTTAGTTTGTTTAAGGGACTTCCAAGTAATAAAATATCCCAATATTTCTTGTAGGATGGGCATCTTACCCGTCCTGTAAACTGGGCGCTCATGTTGCCCACCCCACAAGTAGTAATAATTTATTTGTTGGAAGTCCCTTACTTCAAAATTAAGTACGTGTATTGAGCTAATTTACGTTATTTTACTTAACTATGCCTCAAAAATTCATCAAACCCAGGTAAAAACGCTGAAAACACTTATATTTACATTTTCTTGATAAAAAATCAATGTATTACAAAGAAATCGCAAATTTTCCATACTAAAGCGTAGAAATCGCCCACTTCTATGCTCTCGAATTACGAATTACGAATTACGAATTACGAATTATATTAACTTCGCTTTAGCTTCAAAGCCTCAGTCGCTGACACACCTTCACTCTGACTGCCGAAATACCACAAAGTCATAGCAGCCTCAGCACGAGTTACTGGTTTTTTGGGTTGAAACAGAGTCGTATAGCCAAACACCCGCCGAATATTCGATTGCTCACCATTTTGGTAATCAGCCAGCACTGCTCTTAAAGCCTTGGGGTCAATTCGCGCTGCGTCTTGGAAACCCCAGGTTTGTTTAACCGCATCTAAGTTAGCAGACGGTAAAGCTTGACGAGTATCTAGAGGTAATTTCCACAGCAATAATTGTTCCCGCGTTAGGGGTGCATCAGGACGAAACAAAACGACTGTAGAATCTCCAGACAAAGAACTGGGAATTAACCCAGCTTCAGCTAATCCCTGAACTGCTGGAAAATCAGGGTCTTTTGCGGT
The DNA here is from genome assembly GCF_017115105.1 of Nostoc sp. NMS2. Lineage (GTDB taxonomy): Bacteria > Cyanobacteriota > Cyanobacteriia > Cyanobacteriales > Nostocaceae > Nostoc. The sequence continues at coordinate 83,664 of NZ_JABXKH010000164.1, read as the reverse complement.
AACATCACTAAAAACTGGTTGAGTGCTTTCTGATGCCAAGCGAATTTGTTTAGCTGGATTGCTGGCATACATAGCATTGTTAGCAGCAATTAGCCAACGAGCGTATTCCCGATGTGTAACAATTTTACTGGGTTCAAACTGGTTATTCGTGGTAGTAGAATTACTCTTAGTTGCCTTTGGTTCTATGGATAAAACACCTAATGTGGCTAAGTCTTGGATGTGTTGCCGCCATTCTTGCGGTACTTTATTCAGATCGTTGAATTCTTGAGATTCGGCTGTGGCTGTAGGAGTTGTTTGGTTATTAGCCGTACTTGGTGGCTGTGCTGCCAAGTTTGCAGGTGGTACTGGGCCAATGAACTGTGGATTGTTTGGTTGAGGAACGGCGTTAGTAGTTTCGTTAGAATTTGTAGTTGGGGTAGCTTGTGCCGTAGCAATACTATTCGGGATGTAATCAATTAGTAATTCAGTGGCGGCTTGGAGTTGATTGGGTGTAGTGTTAGTTACTGATTTAGGTTGAATGGAAACCTTCAACAGTAAATCGTTACGACGTGCCTCAAAAGTACCTCCCGCATCATCTGTTGGCTGTTGCAAAATCTGCCAGTTATTTGTTTTAAACTGGTTGCCATAAAAGCTAGCGATAAAGTTGCTAGGGTCAGAACTCAACCAACGAGTTGAGGTTTTATTTTCTGAACCGCTAGCAGGTGTAACTTCCTGTAGTTTGGCATTGGCATATAGTGGGATATCTTTGGGAAAATCAGCTGGTAACTGAACTGTTAAATCGTTTGGCTGTGCTTGTGGTTGCTTACTCTGAGATTCTCCAAAGACAACTGGATTGCTTTGCAGTTTCGGATCTGCCGCCAAAGATTCTTCAAGATTTTTGGCGACTGGACTGTTAGCACAGGCTGTTAAGGAAGTCAGTAGAACAGCCCAAATTAGAAATACAGCTGGACGTTTACAGGGAAGCACAGGAAATCACAAATGAGTTTCAATTCCTACCCTAGCGCAGACTGTTCATTAATTGGGCATTGGGGATTGGGCATTGGGAATTGGGCATGGAGAAGAGGCAGAGGGGCAGGGAGCAAGGGGAAAACTCTTCTCCCTTGCTCCCTGCCCCCTGCTCTATCATCTCCCGGTTGGTGAGCGAAGTCGAACCACATCTCCCTCATCCTCCCCTGCTCCCCCGCTTCTTCTGCTCCCTGCTTCTCAGTATCACCAAAAGACACTACCGACTCAGCGCGTGGTCTTGGTAAATGTCTCTATTGGTGAAGATGATAATATCTCTAAAAATGAGTAAACGGTAGCAAAAGCTACCGTATTGTCTTCGTTTTACAGCCATTAGGTTTTTATAATTCCCATGCTTATTTATAGAGTTCCCTAAAATTCTGGCAAACTAACATTTTTGGGAAAAAAACAGAAATAAACCTAAAATACTTGCTATACAAGAGTTTTATAATTTTGATGCTCTAAGCTCACAGTGATTAAGGACAGGTTAAGGGAGTTCGTAATGCACGAACTTAATGCGATCGCTAAACACTTCAAGTGATAAACTAGGAATAAAGCCCCCCTTAGCCTCACCCAAAGAGGGGAATTAATAAAGTTCGCTAACACTTGGCTTACAATCGATTCTAGAAATTATTCATCTGACGATGGTAAGCTGAATAAGGCAATCGCTGGAAAATGCCAGTGTTCAGCAATTCCAGGAACTTAGCGTAAATTCGTTATTCTTGGCGACTGGGGTCATAAGCAAAGCAGTCAAGTCTAACAGCAGTTTCCCTAATCTCTATAAATAGATTTTCTGGGGAAAGTGGTACTTGTGTTGTAGTCAAGAGTTTGTTGGCAGCCTCGAAAGCAGTAAGTGCTGACTCTAAAAGTGCGTAGTTTACCGCCGTAGGCATCGCCCCAATGTTATCCAAAAGGTTGTCTTAGGGCAACGTATCCCCTATTCTTTTGAGATAGGCAGGTCTTCTTTTAGGAAGGCTGGACACAGAAGTACGCTTCGTAAACTATAGGCAGTACATAGTTGTTAGCTATGGCTGTTTTCCTAATCCTAATAATGATTGGATTAGGTTGAGGCAAACAAGACACTTCATTGGATGCACTGGCGTTGAGAAAACCCTCTCTCTACAAACTTGGTCTGAACAGTTAACAGCTTCCTGATAGATTAGATACAATTAGCATCTGCGTTTAGTTGGGCGATCACTTGTTCAAAGCGAGTAGTCAAATTGACATGCTGCTCCACTAGCCGATTTGACATAGTATAAAACCTTTCACCTGCTAACTCTAGCGACAATTTTTGATTCAGGGCAAATTAAGGCTTATATTCAAGGGGCTTGGGTGTTTCTTGGAGATGAAGTTAGTCAAAAAGGGGTAAAAGGCTGAAAAAGATATATTTAGTGTCAAAAACGCAGAACTAAGAGCAGTATGAAAATCTAAAATAGATATTAAATTGAAGACAAAAACAACGACCATTGACAACCGTCAGTCCATTTTACTTTCTGTAAAGCGTCACCGGGTTGTTACCAGTGCTGAAACACGATTACATGCAAGTTTCCCAGGATCAGCCTATTTATTCTGAGGCTCCACTCCAGCTGTTACTTTTTGTCGATGGACGACCTAAGTCCCGCCAACAGGTGCAGCGAATACGTGCTTACTTAAAAGAATTGCAGGCTGAGTATACTTTTGAAGTTCAAACTATCGATGTTGGACAACAACCTTACTTAGCAGAACACTTTAAGTTGGTAGCAACGCCAGCTTTAATCAAAATCCATCCTGAACCACGACAGGTTCTAGCTGGGAGTAATATCATAGCGCAATTGAAAAACTGGTGGCCTCGCTGGCAAGTCGCTGTAGACGCTTACTTAAAATTACAGGAAGACTTGCAAGAACGCATGGACGACAATGGCCGGGCCACATTACCCAAATCCACTATCCATTCAGTTGCTGTTTCTGCTGAACTAATCAGACTCTCAGACGAAATTTTTCGCTTGAAACAGGAAAAAGATAACCTCCAAGAGCAGCTACAGTTTAAAGATCGGGTGATTGCTATGCTGGCGCACGATCTTCGCAATCCCCTAACTGCTGCCGCGATCGCAATGGAAACTCTCCAATCTAACTACAATCTAGAAACAGGGCAATTCCAGCGCCTCAAACCATCGATGACGGCACATTTATTAAAACAAGCCCGCAATCAAACTAAGATCATTGACCGAATGATTGCTGACCTTTTGCAGGTAGGTCGTGGAAAAGATACAGAGCTTCCTATCTTACCACAAAAAGTACAACTAGGTAAAGTCTTTTTAGATGTACTCGAAGAATTGTGCGATCGCTACACCGCCAAATCCCAAGAGGTAGAAACAGATATTCCTAGTGACTTACCTTATGTATATGCTGACCCAGAACGCATCCGGCAAGTACTAGTGAATCTGTTAGATAATGCCATCAAATATACCCCAGAAGGTGGCAAGATTAGCGTTGCCGGATTGCACCGCACTACCCAAAAAGTTCAGTTTAGTATTGGCGATACTGGACCTGGTATTCCTGTAGAGAATCGCGATCGCATCTTTGAAAACCACTTCCGCCTACAACGAGATGAAGGTAAAGAAGGTTACGGCATTGGTCTTTGTTTATGCCAACGGATTATCCTGGCACACTATGGCCAAATTTGGGTAGACCCCGCCCCCAATAACGGAGCATGGTTCCACTTCACGCTGCCAGTTTATCCTTCTTAGGCAATGACAAATCACAAATGACCAATGACAAATGACAAATGACAATTAAAAACTTGAGACAAAGCGATCGCGCCCCCCAGCCTTTGCTTGGTAGAGTGCTTTATCTGCCTGCACAATCAAATCTGAAGGTGAGGATTCCCAAGTAGGGACAACAGTTGCTATGCCCATACTTAGCGTCACATGCTGACTCACCGCAGACCCAGCGTGAACAATTTGCAAATCTTTGATTCCCGCTTGTATCGTTGCCGCCACGTGAACTGCACCAGATGCATGGGTGTATGGCATAATCACAGCAAATTCTTCGCCACCATAACGCGCTACTAAATCTTGATGTTTTTGCGCCTTCAGGTTTAAGACACCACCCACCTTTTGCAAACAGACATCTCCAGCAGGATGGCCATATTTATCGTTATAAAATTTAAAATAGTCGATATCACACAAAATCATTGACAAAGGAGATTCCTCTTGGGCGAGATTAATCCACTGAGTATTGAGATAATCATCAAAGCGACGACGATTAGCCAACTCAGTTAAGCCATCTACATTAGCAAGGTGCTGCAAAGCTTGGTTTGCTGCCTCTAATTGTTTGTATACTTGTCCTTGCTGTAGCAGTCGGCGCAACCGTTGGCGCAATACAGGCCAGTGAATTGGCTTAGTAACATAATCAGTCGCCCCGGCATCAAAAGCACGGTTTACGGATTCCTCATCGTCCAAGCATGTGATCATCAATATGGGAGTGCGCTCCCATATTTTGGAGATGACAGTATTGTTAAGAGTCGAGTCAGTATCAAAGGTTGCAAGGGCTGAGATTAAATTATTCCTGGCAATTTGCAGCAATTGCTTACAGCAGGCAAAGCCATCCATCACAGGCATTACAGCATCTAGCAAAACTATATCCGGTTTGATAGTCTCGTAAGCATCTAAACATTGCTTACCATCATTGACCTCAACCACTCGATAACCCTCTTGTTCCATAGCCTTACGCAACAACACTCGGATAGTCTTGTCATCATCAGCCACTAGAATCAGTGGTGGTTGTTTAGAAACAGAAAATGAGCTTATGCCTGACATGAGTTGCCTTCCACTTGCAGGATTATTCTGAAAAAGGCTGTGCAACTCAATCGCATAGGAGCGATCGCTCTTTTCATCAATGCCAGAATTTGCGGCAAAGGTGCATCTGGCTTCACAATCAACTGTTTTTTGACAATAGACTGCTCAATGTTCTTGAGCCAAGCAAGCGGTAGATAACTAAGTTGCATAGACAATCTATAATTGGAACGCTAAGGCAATTTTTACCTTTTTGTTCGGCTATGGTTATGGGAGGAAGTGTTGCTTTTATATTTCCCCATTGTTAAAGTCAAATTGCCATTTTTTTGAAAATTGCAAATACGCACCTTAATTAGTTAGTTTATAAACTTAGCGAAACAGGGCAAAGCAATTTTCAAAGTACGTTCACAAAATATAGCAACCTTAAATCATTCGTGAGAGATAAAATCGCTGAAAGGCTTTAAAACACGTATTTTTAATCTCCATATTTTCTCACGTTTAAATTTGGATTGCTATAGCTAATATTAAATACTAATATCACTTGACTTAAATGTCTTTAGTCTATTGAGCAGGGGGGATAAAAATTCAGTATAATTACATAAGATTAAGATTCAACTCGGTGCAAATTTTTATTATCGAATCACTCTGAGTTAACAAAGAAATTAAGTAAAAATTCTTATTTAACCCGATTAACTATATTTAGTTAAGTTAAAAATCTATTTTTTTATTCTAACAAAAAGTAATTTAGTAGTTAAGTTTATATGAATATAGATATACTAAATTAAGATTGATATCTTAAAAAACAACTAAATCCTCTGAGTACTGCACAGGTAGCAAACAAGATGGATAAAATCCAACTACGCTTGGGTTAGCGCCAAAAACCTTAAACTGAGTAGGTTGGGGAGCCACTGCGGTGGGCGGGTTTCCCGACTTGTTCGCGCAGCGTCTCCCCTTGGAAGATGCAAGTGGCGTTTGAGGAACGATCAAGCGTATTGAGATAAAACCGCCTTTTTTTGACTACAAAAAACCAAACCTATTTGCATTCACTAAATCTTTAAAATGCCAGACTCATTAATGTATCAGCAAGATAACTTTGTTGTTTTAGAAACAAATAAATCAGAGCAATTTCTGACACAATCAGAATTATTAGAAAAGCTCAAAATAACTCTCCAGCAAGTTATAATTACAGATTTACCGCCTGACTTGCAAAAGTTTGATACTGTGGAAGCTCAAGCACAATATTTACTCGACACTGGCTGCGAATTAGATATTGGCCCTGGGCAATATTTACAATGGTATGCAGTTCGTTTAAAAAAGTAACTTTTTGGTTGGTGGTTAAGAAAAAACGAGTTAATGATGTATGTAGCAATACAATTAACTTAAAGATCATCCGTGGGAATTTTAGGCGTGTAGAGACGCAAAGTTTCGCGTCTCTACTTGGTTGATACTATCCTCAGTGAAAGTGAAAATTTCAGTTAACTTGAGTACAAAGAGAGCTTCTTTGTCCAGAACTTAAGTTCTGGGAGAGATGTCGATTAGCGCGGCACATTGACTGTTACACAAATGTGGGTAACAATAACTTTTGTTTCTAACTATTGACTACTAACTAGTGCCTCTTTTGGAGTATTAATCAGCGCTAACTCAATTGTATTTTCAGATGGCTGTGTTATTTGAACATCCAATCCAGGCCCAAAATAATTAGTCATTTTTTCCTGCTTTTTTTGCCATACATCAATTGGTATTAGCGGTGAATCAAATTCTAAAATTAGGGCATAGTTCCCATTAACTTCTATTTCTCGTAACCCTGTAACTGTTGGCCGTTCTTGGTCTGTGGGACTCAAACCCAGAAAAGAAAGTGTTGTATCTAAATGAGCATCTTGACCGTAACAATATCGGGTGATATCTTTGCGAATTTTATTTTGAGTATCAGTTGCTTGCTGTTCCCGCAGTATCAATGCTGACGGTGATGTAGTTTGAGTAAAGGGTACTGGCTTAAGTTCATTAGCTTTCAGCGCCAGTCCTCCCAACAATAGAGGAATACCGTAAAAAAATCCGACAAGATTGAGTGTGGCATTATTACCAGCATAGGCGACGAAGCCCATAATGGTTAATATGCCGCCGATAGTTAAACCGAGTGTTCCCAAAGAGATTTGGCGTAGCATGAGCTTAAATTAGTATAAATTCTTAATACCTCAGTTTTATTATCATCGGCTATGAGTAACAAATTAGGGAAGAACATCATCCCTAGACAGTAGTAATTCAACCAACTCAAAATTGCCAGATTAAGACTCACACAAAGAGAAGTCAAGAGCTATCTAGCTTACTTAGTTTAAAAATTTCATATCAGAGACGCTACACGTAGCCTGCTTTTGAGTACGGGTACGGGAGACATGAGGAGTTTCTAGAAAGAAAAGTTAGTGTAGTGGACTACTAAGAGCATAGTGCCCCAAAATGTTGGATTTTGAGTTAACTTAAAATTTAAAGGTAGTTAAAAAATGGAAAAAAATAATGGATATACAGACTATAAAAGAACGAATTGTTGCAGTTAAAAGTAAACGCGAGTACCTATTAAGCCTGCTAGAGCAACCAAACCTGGGAACATTGAGAGTTGACGTAAATCAGGCTTTGGAAGAACTAGATGAATTAATTGATGAATTTAGACGCACCATTCCGGTAGAATAGAAAATACCAAAATTGCGTCGGTTAAATTGTCAACTTCAGGCAATACCGACGCTCCGCATTACTATAATTTCCTCAAATCCCAAGAATTGAACTAAGCCTGAGTTCGCAAAGTAAGATAGTTGTATCTATTTATCCTGCAACTGAACCATCTCCTGCACGCTGACCTAACCGCCTAACTAAAGCAATCAGTTCGCTTGTCGGTACATCTTTCTTGCAAACGTCATCAAAGCTAGACATTGCCTTAGCTCCTTGAAAATTTACATCTTCTACTGAGGAATAAGCAAGGATCTGGGTGTTCGGAGATATAGCTTTAATTTGGCTAGACGCACTCCAGCCATCCATGACTGGCATTTGTAAATCTAGAACAATTACATCAGGATGACAACGTTTAACCATTTCTATAGCTTCTTCACCATTACTGGCTAAACCTACTACTTGAATATTCTCCTGACAGGAAAAAACCAATTGCAAGGTTAGACGAGTCAGTTCATGGTCATCAACTACTAGAACACGCAAGGTAGAAAGCTCACAAGATAACATTAACATTGAGGGGAAAGACAAATTTATTCAGAATAACCTCTCCAGTCTATGGGAACAAGTGCCAGCACTGACTCTATCCAATGGTTGATTGAAGAGGGAGCATCCCAATTTGGAAAAAATAAAGAATCTGGAGAATTGAACCATCTTTCCAGAAACAGCTCATTTGTGCTGTTTGAAGATCCAGTCCCGGATGCCTTCGATCGCGTAGGCGATCCGCCAGGTGTTGATGTGGTTGCTCCCGCCATCATCCTTCTGTCCGGTGAGCACCACCGTTCCTTTCTTTAGTGCCACGTAATTGATGGAGTTGCCCTCGGTTTCCATCTTCTTGACGGCTGTGGCGAATTCCGCGGCAGTGGATCGGCCATTCCAGACGGCGCGGCTAACCTTGGCCCCTTCCTTCTCCAGGGCAGTGGCGATCGCGTTCTGTCCGGGGTATGCCTTTAAGTCACCCTGCGAGACAACGATCCACAGCTTGTCCTTGGCCAGTGGCTTCACCTTCGTCGGCTCCCACTGTCCGGCTACGATGAACGACGCTGCGAACAGGTCGGGGTACTTGATGTCCATAGCGATCGACATCATGGCACCACCCGACTGACCGGTCGTGTACAACCTGTTCTTGTCAATGCTGTACTGGCTGACAAGCCAGTTGACCAGGTTTACAGTGGTGTCCAGGTAGTCGGACGCTTCGGAGTTATCGTTGACGACCTGTGTGGAGTATTGGGGTGCCAGCACAAAGGATTCGTGCTTGGCCTGATCCGACGGACTCGCCCAAACTACCGCTCCCAGTCCCTGAACCAGAGTTGTGGTCGTTACTGTGCTGGTCGCACCTGCATCATGCATGAACAAGACCAGGGGGTAAGACTTGCTCTTGTCATAGTTCTTGGGAATGAACAGGTTGTACTTTAGGATCTCCCCAGTCTTTGGGTCTTTGTACTCGAACTGCTTGAAGTCATCGACGATCAGATTCGCCACCTTGCTGGTAGCGATCGCCTTGGTGCTTGCGGCGTAAGTGTCGCCGTCTGTCGTTGCGACAGTTCCCGTCTGGGTAACAGAAGTCTTCGCTTCCCTCCTAGTGACTGTCCGCCCACTTGCTGCATACAGTGCAGCACCCTGGTCATCGGGTGAGAGTTCGACGATGGCGTACTTCCCGTTCGTGCCCTTGTCTGCCGTTATCGCCGCAGTATTGGCGTAGACCTTGGTGATAGTTAGTCCGTCAACTTTGAAGGTTGACATCGAGAGCTTGGAATTGTCAATGTCTTGGTCGAATTCCACAGCTACGGCAGTGAGCCTCTGTCCGTCCCCAAACACCTGAGCGATCGCAGTGGCGCTCTTAACGTGGCCTTCTTTTTGGGTTGTTTCGCCGCCTCCGCAGGCCGCCATCGACGTAAACAGCACCGTTGCTCCCAGGGTCATTGTCAAGAATACTCGCCGGGAATGCATTCCTCTTTCTCCTTTGCCTATTTTGCACAACGTGACCGCCGATGAAGCTGAATTTTGTTTGATCGCTTGTGTGAACCTATGACAACCAACTTAGGGACTTCCAAGAAATAAATTATTCAATCTTGTGGGGTGGGCATCCTGCCCGCCCTGAATATGGGACGGGTGTTAGCGTAGCGGCACGTAGTGCGGACACCCATCCCACAAGAAAATTTGGGATGTTTTTTTATTTGGAAGTCCCTTATTTGGAAGTCCCTTAGATAACTTTTAAAAGTTATCTAAGTTTAGCTAGTTGTCAAAGTCAAAGTAACTTATTTATTTAATCAATCAAGTTTGAGGTTACGCCAGTTGAGCGTAATGCCATATTCATCAGAATTTTTTGTGAATTAGCTTCTGGAGAATCATCATAAGGACGGCGTTGAATGTAAGTGCCATCGGCTTGTAATTCCCAAGCTTGGCGATTATCCGCGAGCATAATTCCCATAATTTCTTGTAAATCCTTGGCAATATCAGGGTCTTTTACTGGGGTAATTACTTCGACTCGGCGATCTAGGTTGCGGCGCATCCAGTCGGCACTGCCGATAAAGATTTCCTCCTGTGTATTGTTATGAAAATAATAAATGCGAGAGTGTTCTAAAAAGCGACCGACGATGCTGATGATGCGAATATTTTCACTAATATCTTTGAGTCCTGGACGCAAACAGCAAACGCCCCTGATAATTAAGTCGATTTGCACTCCGGCGCGGGAAGCTTCATATAAAGCGGCGATAATTTCTGGATCGACTAGGGAATTCATTTTGGCAACAATGCGTCCAGAAAATCCATTTTGAACATTTTCAATTTCGCGGTGAATTAGTGCCAAAAAGCGATCGCGCATATTCACAGGTGCAACCAGCAATTCTCGATAAGATTTTTGCAGGGAGTATCCTGTCAAGAAATTAAATAAATCTGTGATGTCAGCACCTAATTCTTCACGGCAACTAAACAATCCCAAATCTGTATACAGCCGTGCTGTTTTGGGGTTATAATTACCAGTGCCAATATGTACGTAGCGGCGGATTCGATCTTTTTCGCGCCGTACCACCATAACGGTTTTACTGTGGGTTTTCAGCCCTACTAAACCATAGACTACATGAACTCCAACTCTTTCTAGTCGTTTTGCCCAGTAAATATTATTTTCCTCATCAAATCGCGCCTTTAATTCCACCAGTACAGATACCTGCTTATCATTTTCGGCCGCAGCAATTAGGGCATTGACGATAGGCGAGTCACCAGAAGTCCGGTAAAGTGTCATTTTGATGGCTAACACATTCGGATCGTAGGCGGCATGGGTAATAAAGCGCACTACTGTTTCCGAAAAAGATTGATAGGGATGGTGTACTAGTAAATCCTTTTCCCGAATCACAGCAAAAAAATCTTTTCCTTCGTCCGTCTCCACTGCATCTGGATCTAAACTCGGTTCCCTCAGCCTTTGCAGACGTAATGGTACAACAGACTGACGTGGTGGATCTTTGAGTTCTGGTAGTGGCAAGGCCATAAAAGACATCAAATCCCGCAGTCCCAAAAGACCGTCTACTTCGTAGAGATCGCTCTCTGTTAATTCCAAATCGTGCAATAATCGCGATCGCACTATTTCAGGAGTCTGGGATTGAATTTCTAGCCGGACTGGACTTCCACCTAGCCGCCGTTTTCGCAATTCCTGTTCGATTGCTAACAACAAATCATCTGCTTCATCTTCTTCTAATACCAAATCGGCATCACGGGTAATGCGGAACGGATGATATTCTTGAATATTCATCCCTGGAAATAGAGATTCTAAGTTATGAGCGATCGCTTGTTCTAAAGGTACACCAGTCCAGTGGGCAGGTTTTTCGCTATTTTGATCTCCCAACTCCGGCGGAATCGGTAAAAATCGTGGCAGAACACTAGGGACTTTAACTCTGGCAAAGAATTCTTCTTCGGTGTCTGGGTTTTTGACCACAACAGCCAGATTCAGACTGAGATTAGAAATAAAAGGAAAAGGATGACTCGGATCGACAGCCAAAGGAGTCAAAACTGGAAATACTTGTTCCTCAAAATAGCTATTTAAATGAGTCCGTTGTTTTTGATTCAAATCTATGTAATCCAGAATATGGATGCCATGATTTACTAATAATGGACGAAGTATTTCCTCAAAATGTTGATGCTCTTTCTTGACATGAGGAATCAGGGTAGACCTAATATCATCTAGCTGTTGTTGTGGTGTCCGACCATCGGGAGTTAATAGGCTGACTTTCGCCTCTACTTGTTGCTTTAAACCAGCAACCCGCACCATGAAAAACTCATCCAAATTAGAGTTGAAGATTGCTAAAAACTTGAGGCGTTCAAGAAGAGGCGTGCGATCGTCACAGGCTTCATGTAACACCCTGCCATTAAATTCTAACCAGCTTAACTCTCGGTTAAGATAATATTGTGGATCGTTTAAATTGATGGGAGTAGCGCTTTTTTTAGATTTTGCCATAATGACCTAAAGGCAGGCAGATATAGCCCATTTAACTGGGGGACAATAAACATAGTAAGTTAAATGGTGCTTGAGCAGAACGCTGAGGCAATTTTTGGATATGCTGATTCTCTACCTCGCTACTGGTAAAGGACAGACATCATACTTAAATTAAAAATCTATTTGTTATTTAAATAACTTTAGTCAAAGACTCAAAAATCAACTTGTGTGGGCATGAAAGCCAACATTACTAAGAAGTTTTTGGGTGTTTTGCAGCATATCTTCCAGAGAATCACCTTATCCACCCAACCTATAACTAGATTTTATAGCCTTTCCAGCTTTGTGGAATATGGTATTGGCGTACAGTTATGCCCCATAAGAAAAGATTGCATCCATACAATAACTGCGGTAAGCCTGGGGATTCAAATCTTTGCCCACAGCATATTACCCATAAATATGCACTTAAGATTTAGCAAAGATATGATATAGGCATTTATGAAAATTTCTGACGAATTATGAAGCGGTGCTTACAGAGAATTATGGTATGAAAGCAGTCTAAAGCCTTACCTCTAGTGCTTTCTGAATTTTGTTTTCCAAAATCAAAAATTTGGTAATCATTGTCACAACTTTAATACAAGTATTAAGTAGACATAAGCCTTGCTATAACTCATGTTTAATAGGCTTTGGCTCCTGTTATTGAGATCCACGCTAACCATTTCATCTATTAGTTTTTTTAATTTATGACCTCTGGAATTTTGAAAAAATTCAGTATTATTGCTGAGAGATTTCTGGTAGGCAATGGTTATATTGAAAACGCAAAGATAAACAACACGAGGAGTTTGTTAATTATGAAAATTTCTGCAATTCTCAAAGGAAGCATCTGCTTGTTAGGTTTGGTTGGCGTTGGTAATATCCTGGCTGCGCCAGCAAGTGCAGGTCAAGCAACAGCCCGTGGTGCTGTAACTCTTGTTAGAGCTTCAGGCGCTTCTGTCAGTGTCAGTGGTGAATTAGCTTTGCCTCAAAATGGTTACTACGACCAGGATCTAGTCATTACACCTACCTATGGCGGCACATCAACGGCAGACAATGAAACTATCGTCGATTTAACTGTAAGTGCAGGCACACCCAACATTACTTTACTCACTGCTAGCAGCAATCCTTTCGTTACTTCAGCAGCAGCAGCCTTAGACGCAGCTGTAACAGCTGCTGACATTGGCGCACAAGCAGCGATCATCCGGGCTGGTGCTGGTGCTAATGGCTTAGGCGGTTTAGAGTAGATTAAATTTTTGCCTCGTAAGTACTTACAAAATTTTTAGCAACTGACAGAACAGTTGAATAAATCAATAGCTCATAGGGAGGAGAAATAGCAATGCTATATCTGTTCCCTATATTTATATTTGTATATTATGATATGGCGCTTCTTTGTAGCTCAGATTCCCGACTTCTTAGAGAAGTCGGGAATCTTGTTGTACGGGTATTTGAACCTCACAGTTCCTCACTACCTTATGTTACAGACTCCGATACAAAGATTAAATTTTTCCTTTATGCCTTGTTCCCAGCCTCTGACTAGGAATATGGAATGAAAACGTTAATGAATTATCATACAACTCCTCATCATCCCTTTACATAGGTTTAGTGATATCAATATAAACCCTGAGACTCCCAGAAAATAATGAATCGAGCGCTTGCGTAACAATACCAGCCCTCAAAATGTTCATTGTTAACAAAACGCTCATATCAGGGATTCTATATTTTTATCTGACCAGAGTAATAAAAAAGATCAAGAATGATTCCGCCTCTACTTTTGCTAGTTGAGGTTCATTTTGCATTTCCAAGCAAAATCTGGAAACAAGCTAAGGCGAAGAACATGAGGAGTTTATAAAACATGAATAGCTTATCCCAAAAATTACCTATAAGTCTTCGGGGAAGTATCTGTCTATTAGGTTTAATAAGTGTAGGAAACTTTTTAGCCGCACCAGCAAATGCACAACAAGCTACTGCTCGTGGTGCTGTTACTGTTATTAGACCTTCTGGTACTTTTCTCAGTGTCAGTGGTGAGGTAACTTTACCTTCTGGCTCTTACTTTAATGGAGGTGTAACAATTTCTCCTACCTATGGAGGTATAGCAGGCGGAAATGACGAAACCATAACTAGTCTGACAATAACCCCAGGAGTAGTTCAAACTACTACACTGTCTAACCCAAACCCATTTATTGATACAACAGCGAATTTATTAAATAATAGTACTTCTGTTGAAGATTTAACAACTATAATCCAAGCAGGTGCTGGTAACAATGGCTTAGGTGCTTTAGATTAGACAGAATTGGCAAATTAAAAATCTTAGATCCCCGACTTCTCAAAGAAGTCGGGGATCTTTAGCAATGCTATCAAAATCGATAACCACCTTGAAGCTTTAGGTCAAATCCATTCTCACCTGTACCAATTTGAGTTTCTATAAACACACTATTGTCGGGGAAATTGTGCCTCATAATGACTCCATAATTAAAGCCAGAAACTCGGCTGCTAAGACCTAAATTATTAATACTATAATTTTTTAGATAAACACCAGCAGAAATATTTTTACTAACTCTGTGTAAACCCTGAAATTCAAAGAAAACCTCTTTGCCCATCTCTAAATTTGTCTTGATATTCAAACCATGACTAGTACTAAATTCTCCATTTAAAAGACCTAAAAATTCTCCATTGCTATTATTTTCAATAAAAGCGATGCCAGGAGCTAAAGAAAAACCGAAATTTCTTTCTTGATGCTGATATAAATAACTTAAATAAGTAGAAAAAGGATTATTTCTATTAGAGGCACTATTCCAATCAACTCTCAAGTATGGTACATGAGTGTTAATAGCTACAGGTTTTTTGGCTGAATTTAACCGTATATCAGTTTTAATATAGTTGAGAAGTATATTAGTATAGAAACCTAATGTTGGTTCTTCCGTCCCTAAATTATTATTAGAAACGCCTGGTGCTGAATTAGCATCTATATTAAACCACGTTCCTACATTAGCACTATAGTTAAAATTTCCAGAAGAACCGGCTGATAGCAATTCAACTGTCGGCAAGGAGAGATAACCGTTAAAATTATTAAAACTAACACCTATTTTATCAACTCTAGTGAGTTCCATATAATCGAATGCTAAATCGGCTGCTCTTACCTGGAGCGGTACTAGCGTTGAATCTGCTGAATTAAATTTTTGTACAAATCTTTGCCCTTGGGGGTTTGTCAAAATGACTTCTACAGCAGAGGATTCGTTGATAGGATCAATGGAAGTACCATTTAAAGGAATTGGAATACCAATGTAGGTTAGAGGGCCAAATTTTTCATTAGAGAGTCTGAGATCAGAAAAAAATGTATCCCCTTCATCTAAAATAGAAATATTTCTTTCAAGAAACTGAACTGCTCGTTTGTGGTTTCCTATTCTTATTTGCAAGATACTAGAGTTCTTAGGAGTGACTTGACTGGGAAATGTGTAAGTTCCAGATACCTGCTCTAAGCCACTAGATGCATTTGCATAAGATAAAGTGCGATTCAGCCTGTTATTAATTTGTCTTCTTTGTTCAGCCGTAGCAGGTGTATTTAAAGGAACAAAACCTTCCCCATTCTTTAACTTTTGCCTAGCTTCTTCTAGACTTTGTTGAATATTATCGATTTTAATGGCTTCAAAAACTCCACCTAATAGCAAACCTAATGTAGAATTTACTGATTGAATAGCATCAATACTAGTATCGCTAAATTTAGCTGTTAGGGATAATCCTGGAGCAGAAAAAATATTAGAATAAGTAGCTTTAATTGCAACTGGATCATATTGAATCAAACTCCGATTATGAGGATGGCTAACATATAGTCTGTGCCAATCGGAACTTTCTTGACTTTGAGATAGTGTCTCAAATACAGGATCTCTTCTTCCTAAAGATAGCCACTGTAAAGAGTTAAGATAATGAAAGTCTTTTTCGGATTGAGAAAGAAAAGGATTGACTGCTACATTTAACAAATCAAAGTTATCAAATTTTCCAAGTTGAGCAACTTTAATACCTGGAAAGGAAGAGACAGGAGCAGTAAAACCAAAACCTTCTCCCGTCAAGATATTTCCCCAAGAAATGCCAGCAGCTTCTAGGGCACTATTAGGAATGATTTCGCCTATCTGGAGTCTGACATTTCCATCATCTAGTAAAGGTTGTATATTTGTCGTGGGAAAGCCTTGTAGAATTTTGGGAGCATTGGTAGCATCTAAAGCTTGAAATAAAGCTTGCCCACCATCAATACTCAAAGTAGAACCACTACCAAGAACTGGAATAGGATTTTTTAGGACTGTGACATTAGGATTGTTTGAGTCAATTCCACTATTAATAATAACTCTGCCAGCAGGTATCCCTTCAGGATTTACCAATTGTCCGGCTATTGAGGTTACAGAAAAATTACTAGTATCAACTTCTCCAGATAACTCCCGAAAATCTGTCGGTATAGCGAACAGAGTTTGCAATCCCCAAAATGCCTGTTGTGAGGTAACATTTTGAGTAATATAAGTATTAGTTTGTCTTCCTTGAGAGAGGATGCCAACTTGGGAGCCTTTAGTTTCAACGACTATTCTATTGTTATCTAGAACCCAGTAAAACTGGTCAGCTTTAGGAAATTTAGCATAAGTAAACTTATTAATAATCTGATTTTCTCCAGAAAATCTTACACTTATATCCGTATCTATATAATTTTCATTTTCATTTGGCTTAAATAATTCTGTGGAAAAAGTAAGGTTATCTGTAGGGTTAACAATCCAAGGATATTTATTGGCACTAAATGTCAGGGCATCAAGAATTATTTCTTTTTGCTTGGCTTGCTGTTGCTTTTTTGAACGACGTAGCTTTTCTATTAGTATTTGTTGTGTTGGTATATTCGTATTCGGTTTAGTTGTATTAGGTTTAGTTTGTTCTTCACCTTCATCCTGGGGCTTGGGAGGTTCTACTTTATACTCTTCAATTGGGATAACATCAGCTATAGTGAATTCGGATAACTGTTTGGTTTTCTGTAAGTCAGAGTTAGTTTCTTTTAAAAGGGCTTTGCTTTGAAGATTATCTACTTTATCTGAGTTTAGCAAACTCTTAGGACTAAGATTTACATTATTTTCCGCGATTAACTCAATTGGTTTTAATTTTGATAATTGTTCGTTTTTACGTAAGTTAGAGTTAGCATTTTTTAAAGTTTGTATTAATAGGGCTTCATTTTGTGAACTCTTATTAGTAATATCTTTCTTGTTTTCTGCATTCAAAGTAATATTGTTACGACCGTCAAGCTCTAATGCGATCGCAGAAAATTGAACTAGGATAACTTTGAACAGAATTGTTGAAGATAAAAAGCACGTTACAATTAATTGTAGATTCTTTTTGAATCTCATTAGTGAGATTTTTACTATTTCGTGATTCGAGATTTTACAGGTTTCCACAATAGAAGTATGCCATTTAATAGATTCAAAAATCAATACCACAATCAATTCAAACTATTGAATATATGGCTATTTGTTTGAACTGCCAAAATAAATTTTTAAGGATCAAATATTAGCCATGATTTTTCTTTCAAAGTTTGATTTTTCTACTTGATTTAATTAGACACATTCAACAATCCATTCGGTTAATTGGACATGGATAAATACGCTTGCGTTAAGTATTTTTGTTCTTGATTTTAAGTAGGTAGAGACTTTGCATTGCAGCCTCTCTACAAAGGATTTCGAGCTTAACTCAAGAGTATTGCGATATAGATAACCAAAGAAAACCGATTTTTTATCCAGGCTGTAAAGAATAAAACAGGATTAAGCAGATTTACTGCAACAAGAGTGTAATTCTTGAGTCAAAATTAAACCTCAGCAAAACCACTAGAGCTAAAAAAGTGAGCTAATGTTTAGCCGTATAAATACGTAATTTGTAAATATTAAATCAAATAAGTGGGTAAAATATGTTTCAGGCTACTCGCCGCCGTCTTGCAATTTGGTACACTGCTGTGACTGCTGTATTACTACTAATGTTTGCTAGTGGTGTTTATTTATATGTCCGCAGTACGCTGATTGAGAGGATTGATGATACCCTTAACCATGTGGTGGAAATAGTCGAGCGTTGTCTCACAACAAGTCCCTGTGCATCTACGCTCATATTTGAGCCAATTAATACCGATGCAGATAAATTTCGCATTAATTTAGAAGCCAGTTTTCGTGAAAATACTGACAGTGTAGAAGATGACCACATCGACCTAGAATGGTTTAGCCCGAATGGTAAATTACTTTGGTCAACGCTATCCGAACCCCTAAATATTCCCATTCATGCCAACCGCACTGGCGAAACTGTGCGCGTAGTCAAGAGAGAGAATGAAAATTCAAAATTAAAGACGCGATTAATCGCGTCTCTACCGTCACCACTATTATTGCGACAAGTGACACAACGGGTAGAAGTGGGGCGGCAAGTAGTAGGATATCTGCGTGTTAGTCATCCCTGGTTTGAAGTCACTAAACCCAGTCGTGAGTTAATTCTTGATTTGGCGCTAGGTATTGGTTTGATGGTGGTTTCTGTAGGTGCAAGTGGCTGGTTTCTTTCGGGTAAAGCGATGGAACCTGTAGGGGAGTCTTATCAACGCCTCAAACAATTTACTGCTGATGCTTCCCACGAACTTAGAAGTCCGATTACTTTGATTCAAACAAATGTGCAAGTTGCCCTTGCTGACTTGGATTTAGCAGATACAGAAGCAACTACTTCTATGCAGTATCGGCAACAGTTAAAGGTGGTGGAACGCTTAACGCAGCGTTTGGGTAAATTAGTCAATGACTTACTGTTCTTAGCACGACAGGATAGTGGGATTAGCAAAGATATCTTTTCACCTTGTCCGCTAGATGCCTTGCTGATGGAAGTGGTTGAAGAACAACAATTGTTAGTTCCTAAAAAAGAAGTTACTCTTTCTCTAGACTTAGTTGACCCTCCTACTTCTGAAACTAACCCTGAATTACTGGAAAATTGGTTTACCCTTGTGGGTAATTGGGATCAACTGGTGCGGCTGTTCACAAATTTAATTGCTAATGCCTTGCATTACACTCCAGCTGGTGGACGGGTAAAAGTGGAATTGGCGCGGATAGAGGGAATAAATCGAGTTTCTGGACTACGTTACACCAGTGCCCAGTTGCAAGTTAAGGTGAGTGATACCGGAGTTGGAATTCCAGCAGAGGCACTACCACGCTTGTTTGACCGCTTTTATCGGGTAGATCCGGCACGGACTCATACAACTGGGAATACAGCTACAGCCAGCGCTACTGGTTCAGGATTGGGATTAGCGATCGCTCAAGCTATTGTCGAACATCACCAGGGTCATATTCAAGTTGAAAGTACTCAAGGCATTGGCACTACGTTTACTATCACTTTACCAATAACCCTTGAGTCTTAATTTAATAAGAAGCTTTATCAGTAATAATTTAGCTTTTTCAGCCTTGGGAATGAAATAGTTATGTCTAATTTGAGATTATTATCCAGTCTCTAGTTAGATACAAAAAATGGATGCCATTGGTAATATCTGTTTTATGCACTGACAAGTTAAACCTAATTAAATCTGCTGTTTTAAGTTCTTAAAAGAAGATAATTTGATGTTTTCTCAGGAGTCAAAAATGAATATTAAGTCTCAAAATTTTCGCAAGTCTGCTGAGTTATTTGGCGCTATCTGTGGGGGATTACTAATTAGTCTGCCAGTAATCCCTCACGCATTAGCACAAGAATCTACTCCCAAGCTTAATCCAAGTCCCAGTATTTTTAGCGAACCACCCTATAACCGCTCCCAAACTACCGTACCGCCAGGGCCAGGTGCTAGACCACTACGCCCAGTTCCCCCAGATGAAGGGCAAGTTTCTCCAGTTCCGCCAAAGCCAGGTGCTAGACCACCACGCCCAGTTCCCCCAGTTGAGGGACAAGTTTCTCCAGTTCCGCCAGGGCCAGGAGCTAGACCACCACGCCCAGTTTCCCCATCTAATAGTCAATCTCCCACACCACCAGAGCCAGGTGCTACACCACCACGCCCAGTCCCTAAAGATCAAAGTCAACAGCCCTCACCAGGAGCGGCTTCCACCGATCAACCACAACTACTACCACCACGGCAAACCCCCAGCGCAACGATCGCACTGACTAATGGTACTGTTAATATCAAATTGATAAATGACACTGCGGCTAATGTAACTTTCCAAGTGATTGGCGATACGGCACCGCGATCGCTACAAGGAAAGTCAAATGTAATATTGCAAGGTCTAAAAGCACCAGTAACGGTGACATTTGAACGAATTGATGGTGGACAGTTGATAGTGACTCCACAAGCTTCTTCAGAGCCAGGAAATTTGGAAGTTAGATTTAACGAAGCCACCAATGCAGCACAGGGCAGAAGTGCTATGAGAATTGAACGTAACGGTTCAGTATTCTTGAATTAATTAACTTAGAGCCAGGGCGAAAGTCATTGGCGGCTACACAAACAAGAGCTACACCAACCTGAGCTAAGAGAAAATCAAGCTTTTATAACCCACGCAGGTGGGTTTTGCCTGTGTAGACGCGGTTTCTAATCGCCCTTTTAACTCCTACTTTCGCTGAAGCATTTTAGTTAGCTGATCCAGCAATTGCACTTCTTGCTTGCTATCTTCCAATGTCCGCGCCAGTATAATCGCCCTTTCGTAAAAATTACGGGCAGTTAAGTAATTACCTTGTTGCTTGTATAACTGAGCGTAAGACTCAAAAGATTTTAATTCTTCTCGCAAATTTTGCAATTCTTTAGCGAGTGCTAAACGTTGCTCTAGTAAATCAAAGGCTCTCTCGTAGCGTCCGACAGCTGTGTGAGCTTTCACTAAACCGTCAATTGCCCGTAATTCATTGGTGCGATCGCGGTTAGTTTTAGCTGTCCGCATCGCTTCACCATAAGTAGCAATGGTATCTTGATAATTTCCCGATGCTAAGTAGGCATCACCCAAATTATTCAGGGTATTTGCTTCACCGATGGCATCGCCAGTCTGACGGCGGAAAATTAAAGCATTTTCATACAATTTAATCGCCTTGTTGTAATCTCCCAACCTAGCAGTTACCAAACCCAAATTGCTCAAAGATAGTCCTTCCCCTTCAATATTTTTGACACCATGAGCAATTGCGAGTGCATCTTCAACTGTTTTACCAGCAGCAGCAGATTCTCCTTGTTGCAGGAAAAATGTACCGATATTATTTAGCACAAAAATCTCAGCTTGGAAGTCTTTTGTATCACGAGCGATCGCTAATCCGCGTCGTAAAGCATCTTCCGCCTCTTTTGCACTATCAAGCTGGATGTAAGCCTTTGCAAGCAAATTGTAAGTCAGACCTTGTGCTTTTAGGTCGCCAATTGAGTGATATAGTTCTAGTGCCTGCAAGCAAGATGCAATTGTTTTATCGGCATATCCTGAAGCGTATTGTTGTTCGCCGATCCGTAGTAAGCTGTCTGCTTCATCTCTTGATTGTCGCCCAACAGAACTATTTAAAGGACGGTGGAGTTGTTGCGTAATATCAACCGCACCCGCAGCTACGGGACTCAGCAAAAAAGTAAACAGTAAAAAGCTGTGTAAAAGGGGACGAGAAATCACACCTACGCAAACTAATTGCCTTGGAAATACAAGCCGTTGTTTCATAAAAATTACCCGTAAAGTTGCGGGTTTAAGTAGAAGGTCTAAGAAAAAGTTTTAAGTTTATAAATTGAAGACAAACAATATACGCATTTACACTTAAGTTAGGATTGAGCTAAATCTTCTCCAAAGTAGATGGTGCGGATATCTGTGGGTAATTTGTCCTCTAGCATACGATAGCCTTCCTGGAGAAAATTGGCTACAACGTTTGGAGCGATCGCTTCTCCTTCGGCTTGCAGATAGGCAGCAATTCTTGTTTCGCTCCAGTGGAAAGTTTGAGCCATTAACACGATTAATCGTAAAACAGGTGGTAGTTGGTCTAATGCTTGTTGTACATAACACCATAGCGGTGGCGAAGTCGCTTGCAGAGAATAATGAATTGCTTCTGTGGGTGGTAGTTTAATTTCGTTAATACAGAAAGCTGTCATATTAATTAACCAATTTTGCATCGTTAAAGCTGGCTCACCTGATTCAGAGGTAGTTAAATTTAGTCCACCGAGTTCGTAATAGATATGCCGCCAGGTGAGGGCAAACAGATAATCTGCCTGCACAGGCGATCGCGCCGAATGCCGAATTAAGGTATACACTATGGGGCTATAGCGACAAAAAATCACCGTAAAATACTTTCCAGCATCTGGATAGCGCTGAAACAAAGTCAGTAGTTCATGGTCACTGTGATGAAACAGCGACTTTACCAGAGGATGATTAGCTTCAGGAAAATGAGGAATTTGCACAAGTCTTTGAGTTGATAGTTGTTAAAATAATTTTGGGAATTGCACTCCCGTAGTTAATCGCATAATATCTTGGTGTTGCCCAGTTTGTAGCCGAGACTCAGACAACTTGAGTTATTGATAAACTAGAAACAAGGACTTAATTTTAGTCTTAATCGACAATTATAAAATCGACTCCCCCATAGAATCCTTATTTGTTCATGGTTATAGCAGTTAGTGTGATGTCGTTCCTCCTCAGTCCCCTTACTTTAGGCTCCTTTCTCCCTTCCTTGCCCTTGGATAGCCTGTTTTCCACCCAAGGCATTATGGTAATGCTGCTAGCAGCTTACGCTGGTGCGATGTGGATGTTCCTCACCAGTGCCCCAAAAGTACACACTGTAATGGTGTCAGATTTGGAGATTGCCCGACAGTTGTATGAAGGGCTGCTAGATTTGCCAGCAGCTGAGGTGCCCTTGCACTATTACTACAACTACGAACAAACTATAGGCGCAACTGGGATTGATCCGCTATACATGTCTACAGGGCCGAGTTTGTCAAGCAAAATGATGAATAATGCTACTGAAGGGCTGTGGTATCAATTGAAGAAAAACACCCAGCTACACGTTATTACTGGTGCGAGTTTAGGTAGCAAAAATCAACAACGCCACGTTTGTTTTGACCACGACTGCTTGGAAATGATTTTAATGCGAGTCGAAACACGCGGTTTGAAATTCAAGATTCGTAACCAGAAGCCACTTAACTTTTTGGTGAAAGACTATGAAGGGCGAGTGATTGAGGTGGCTGAGGTAGCGAATTAGTTATTAGATTTTAGATGATTTTAGATTGTGTGGTGCGTAGCTTGCCGCCGTAGGCATCGGCACCACACAATCTTTTTTTAATTGGCTAGGCATAAATAAATTAAAGTTTGTAGTAAGGACTTTAGTCCTGATAAACCTTGCTATGAGCGATGAATCGCTCACTTATAGGGCAATACGGTTCAGTTAAGCATTTCTTTCTTCTCTCGGTGTCCTCTGCGCCTCTGTGGTTCGTTAAAAAAATTGACTTTGACAAAGGATTTTAGCCTTAACTGAACCGTATTAACTTATAGGGTTTTGCTAAATAGAAACTTATGACCCTTGAAAAGATGTACGCATCTCACCTGTATGAAACAGATTTCTATACTTGGACTCAAGAGCAGGTTAGCTTGCTCAAAACTCAACAGTGGAATCAATTAGATACAGTCAACCTAATTGAAGAAATTGAAACTTTGGGCAGAAGAGAACGACAAGAATTGAGAAATCGTCTAGGAGTGTTGCTAGGACACTTACTAAAATGGCAATTTCAACCTGAAAAACGTAGTAATAGCTGGTTGAGTACAATTCGAGAGCAACGTGTTCAAATTAAGCTGCTCCTGCAAGATAGCCCTAGTTTGAAACCCTATCTTGATGAAGTTTTCCTGACTATTTATGAATTAGGTTTAGCTTTAGCAATTCGAGAAACTGAGTTAGGTGAGCAAGTTTTTCCAGAAATCTGTCCTTATACTTTAGGCGAAACTCTAAATCCTGAATTCTTACCAAATCTGAATCAGGTTGATTGAGTAGGGTCAGTCATTTACCCTACTCATAATCTCAAAACTGCGCTCCCACTATTTCAGATCAACTGTTCAAATTTAAATTTCCCTTTAATAAACTTGTTAAAGTATTGACCTTTAGACGGTGCATTATCTAAGTCTTCCTTGACACTAGGAGGTACTTTGAAATACTCGTAAACACTTCCACTATCAAATTCAATAGTCAGTGTTTGAGTTGTTGGCTCATAGCTAAATTGCTTAATAACGCTGCCTTCGGGTTTGAGTAGCGGGAAGGCGATCGCATCCCGAATACTGGCACAATCAGTTAATAACATTACTAAGCGATCAATCCCAATGCCTAAACCACCTGTAGGCGGCATACCGTATTCCAGGGCTGTCAAAAAGTCTTCATCTACACCTTGGGCTTCTAAGTCACCAGCAGCTTTCCTTTCAGCTTGGGCTTCTAGGCGTTCTCTTTGATCGATGGGATCTGTTAATTCTGAGAAGCTATTTCCAGTTTCTCGCCCGACGATAAATAATTCAAATCTTTCCACCAAACCAGGCACAGAGCGATGAGGTTTTGCTAAAGGCGAAATTTCTACAGGGTAATCAATTACAAAGGTAGGTTGAATTAAATTAGCTTCTACCTTTTCTTCAAAGGCTAAAGTTAGTAACTTACCAATTGATTGGGCTTCATCTACACCAGGAATACCAGCATTTTTACTTGCTGTTTTTGCTTCTTCCAATGTTTGGAAAGAATTGAAATCCAAGCCCGTAAATTCTTTAACTAAATCGTGCATTGTCACTCGCCGCCAAGGTGGTGTTAAATCTATAGGTTCCCCTTGGTAGGTGATTTGCAGCGTGCCGAGTACATCTTGGGCGACAGTGGTAATAATCCCCTCAGTCAGCGCCATCATATCGTTGTAGTCGGCGTAGGCTTGGTAAAGTTCAATTGTCGTAAATTCGGGATTGTGTCGAGTTGAAATTCCTTCATTGCGGAAAACCCGCCCCAATTCAAACACCTTTTCAAAACCACCGACAATCAACCGTTTGAGATGGAGTTCTGTAGCAATTCGCAGATACAACTCCATTTCTAAAGTGTTGTGGTAAGTGATAAATGGACGCGCATCTGCACCCCCAGTCTCACTTTGCAAAACTGGCGTTTCAATTTCGAGAAAATCCCGTTCTTCTAAATAACGGCGAATACCGGCAGTAATTTGAGCGCGACGGCGGAAAGTTTGCCGCACTTCTGGGTTAACAATCAAGTCAACGTAGCGCTGACGGTAGCGCTTGGCAACATCCGTTAATCCATGCCACTTGTCGGGTAGGGGCAATAGGGATTTAGTGAGGATAGTATATTGTTTAACGTAGACAGATAACTCGCCCTTTTCAGTCCGTTTAATAGTACCTTTAACTCCCAGGATGTCGCCTGCATCTGTGAGTTGTTTTAAGTGATTGAAGGCATCAGCATCAATATCTGCCATGCTTTCTTGGATGCGATTTTTATCCAAATAAAGCTGAATTGTGCCAGTTTCATCTTGCAAAGTGAAGAAAGCTAGTTTCCCGAAAACGCGACGCGCCATAATGCGTCCAGCGATCGCAACTTCTAAATCAACTTCTTCACCACTGGCTAAATCGGCAAACTGTTCTTGCAACTGCGCTGCATGATGGGTAGATTCCCAACGATAGGCGTAGGGATTAGTCCCTAGCTGCTTGAGTTGTTCTACTTTCTCCAGCCTGGCGGCCCGGATATCTTCTTCCGACATGGTAACGAACTAAATAGGGCAAGATTAATTATAGATGCTGCAAAAGTTGAGAGGAAGAGATATTTGTCCTAAAGAGCGCGTGCGACTTATCTGGGGAAGCTTTTGAGTCTTTGCGTAACGTCAAGTGACAACTTCACTAGTTTTGTGTTAATCAAAGAAAGTGAAGAACGGCTACAACTTTCACTCGAAGGCTCTGGCGATGGTTTGTGGGACTGGAAAATTCTTACTGACGAGGTTTATTTGAGCGATCGCCGAGTCCCCAGATTTTAACTCAGCATTAGCGCAAGTTTTTTTACAACAGCGTGGGGAGATGCAGTGGGTTTCACGGATTACCAAAGCCCTAGCAGAAAATCGTTTTTGCTTGTATTCCCAAACTATAGTAGCGATCGCTCCTATGGCAAGAGAGGAGACTCATTATGAAATCTTGCTACGCCTGACAGACGAAGAGGGAAATTTAGTTGCACCGATGGCATTTATTCCGGCAGCTGAACGCTACAACCTCATGCCGACAATTGATCGCTGGGTGATCGAGACGCTGTTTAAGTCTTGGCCATTAGCAGAACACGATGGCAAGACTATTTATGCGATCAACCTTTCGGGTACTAGTATCAACGACGATCAGTTTATTAGCTTTTTGCGTGAGCAATTTGTATTGTATCAAGTTCCACCACAGTCAATTTGCTTTGAAATTACCGAAACCGTAGCGATCGCAAACTTAACAAAAGCCAGTCAGTTCATTAGCGAACTTCAACCTACGGCTGTCATTTTTCCTTAGATGATTTTGGTAGTGGTATGTCCTCTTTCGCCTATCTTAAAACCCTCCCAGTAGACTATTTGAAAATCGACGGCGGATTTATTAAAAACATTATCGAAAATTCTGTAGATGATGCAATGGTAGAAGCCATTGCCCACATCGGGCGTGTTATGGGGGTAAAAACCATTGCTGAGTTTGTCGAAAATGACGCTATCCTCCAACGAATCAAAACCTTGGGAGTCGATTATGCTCAAGGCTATGGGGTGGCTAAACCACGTCCTTTAGTATTTGCTTAAAGGTTGTTTGAAAAGTCCTCTTCTCGGTAACAAAACGTTCTATATCCCCCTAAATCCACGCCACTTGCTTCACTACAGCGCTTCGCGCATCCTGCGGCGGGGGAGACCCCAAGTGGAGCGACTGGCGTGGGTTAGGGGGGATCTAAAAGTGCCTAAAGTCACCGCGAAACACTTTTCAAACATCCTCTTAAAGCCAATGGGGAATAGGAACAATTACGAATTACGAATTACGAACTTGTACTGAGCGTAGCCGAAGTATTACGAATTAGCTGACTGTACCAGCGCGAAAAATTTGCTCTGCTGTCAAATTCAACTCTGGAAAAATTGATGACTCAATGCGGTCATCTCCTCGAAATTTACTAACGCGATACTCACCTTCTTCTAAACAGCAAATTAAAATAGTAGGTTGTTTGGGTTTCCCAATAAATTCCCTACCGCCCAATGCACCATAATCAACAATCCAGTATTCAAGAATTCCCATTTCTTCATAATCAGCGTATTTTTTCAAATAATCATCACGCCAATTAGTACTAACCACCTCAATTACTAAAGGAATTGATGCTGCTTGACTAACAGTTGATTCTTTTTTCCACCGAGGTTCATTAACTAAATTAGGCTGATTTAGGATCAGGACATCTGGAGAATAAGCAGATTCGTTCTCAACTGGTTTGACGAATACTGTTTTGGGGATGAAATAACGAAGATTTAAGCGACTATATTCTAAAGTGATTTGTGTGGCTAAAAATCCAATCACTTCTTCATGGTCGCCTGTAGGTGGTGGCATCTCAATTATTACTCCATCATATAGTTCGTAACGTTGTCCTGTGTTATCTGGATATTTAGCAACGAATTCATCGAATGTAACTACTTTGCGTAAGACTTGAGTCATGGTTTGATTCCTCAATTGTGCTATATAGCAATCCTAGATGAATTGTGAAAATTCGCGGTGTCCAGATCCCCGACTTCTTTAAGAAGTCGGGGATCTAATTTTTCACGAATG
The DNA here is from genome assembly GCF_017115105.1 of Nostoc sp. NMS2. GTDB lineage: Bacteria > Cyanobacteriota > Cyanobacteriia > Cyanobacteriales > Nostocaceae > Nostoc. The sequence continues at coordinate 55,999 of NZ_JABXKH010000164.1, read as the reverse complement.
ATTTAGGACTGCTATAGCAACTTTACCTATATTTAATTCATCAATATTAATACTGATTGAATAGTATACTTTAATTCAATCAAAATTGCGAAATTGTAATATTGGGCAGCTAATCTTTAGCTAAAAGACTAGAATTTGGGTAGTAGCTTCCTCAATTTATATGTATAACATTAGGAGGCCTACTTCAAGCTATTTTTTAACGGGAGGTCAGGTAATGGCGATCGCCACGATTAATCCCGCCACTGGGGAGACTTTTAAAACCTTTGAGCCACTCAACGATGCAGAAATTGCCGCTAAACTCGATTTAGCTAATCAGACTTTTGAACAGTATCGCCAGACTAGTTTTTTGACGCGATCGCAATGGCTGCAAAAGGCTGCTGATATTTTAGAGCAAGACAAAGCAGAATTTGCGAAGTTAATGACTCTAGAAATGGGTAAACCATTGAAAGCTGCGATCGCAGAAGTCGAAAAATGCGCCGTTGTCTGTCGCTACTATGCCGAACACGCCCCTAGTTTTTTGGCTGATGTCAGTGTAAAAACTGATGCCAGTCAGAGTTTTGTACGTTATCAACCAATGGGTGCAATTCTCGCGGTGATGCCGTGGAATTTCCCCTTTTGGCAAGTTTTTCGTTTTGCTGCACCAGCACTAATGGCGGGAAATGTCGGCTTACTCAAACACGCTTCCAACGTGCCGCAGTGCGCCTTGGCAATTGAAGATATTATCCGCCGCGCAGGTTTTCCTAAAGGTGTATTTCAAACTCTATTAATAGGCGCTGCCAAAGTCGCCGATTTAATGGCTGATGACCGCGTAAAAGCTGCCACCTTGACAGGAAGCGAACCAGCCGGCATATCCCTCGCCGTCGCCGCCGGCAAACAAATTAAAAAAACCGTTTTGGAATTAGGAGGAAGCGACCCGTTTATTGTGTTAGAAAGTGCTGACTTAGAGACAGCAGTTGTCACAGCTACTACAGCGCGGATGTTAAATAACGGGCAATCATGTATTGCAGCGAAACGTTTTATTGTCGCAGAAGCGATCGCAGATAAATTTGAAAAATTGCTTGTAGAAAAATTCGAGGCGCTAAAAGTAGGCGATCCTATGCAACCGGATACCGATTTAGGCCCATTGGCAACACCTGGTATTCTCCAAGATTTAGATCGACAAGTGCAAGCTGCTACAAAAAGTGGTGGAAAAGTCCTCACCGGCGGACACCCATTATCAGATTGTCCAGGGAACTTTTATCCGCCAACGATTATCATAGATATCCCGCCGGAAGCAGCAATTGCCAAAGAAGAATTCTTTGGGCCAGTAGCCTTGTTATTCCGGGTTCCTGATATCGATGCTGCCATTAAACTCGCTAATGACAGCCCCTTTGGATTAGGTGCAAGCGCTTGGACAAGCAATGACCAAGAATGCGATCGCTTAGTTGAAGAAATCGAAGCAGGTGCCGTGTTTATCAACAGTATGGTCAAATCAGATCCTCGGTTGCCCTTTGGTGGCATCAAGCGTTCTGGATATGGCAGAGAATTGAGTATCCAAGGTATACATGAGTTTGTCAATGTGAAAACCGTGTGGGTGAAGTGATTAGTCATTGGTCATTAGTCATTGGTCATTGGTCATTAGCCAAAAAAATGACAAATGACTAATGACGAAGGACAAAGGACAAATGACAAATGACTAAATAAATAGTTAGGAAATAAAATGAATACAGCAGAATTATTGGTGCAATGCCTAGAAAATGAAGGAGTGCAATATATTTTTGGACTCCCTGGTGAAGAAAATCTACATGTTTTGGAAGCGTTAAAACATTCTTCTATTAAATTTATCACGACTCGTCATGAACAGGGTGCTGCATTCATGGCGGATGTCTACGGACGCTTAACCGGAAAAGCTGGGGTGTGTCTTTCTACTCTGGGCCCTGGGGCAACAAATTTGATGACTGGGGTAGCAGACGCTAACCTCGATGGTGCGCCCTTAGTGGCAATTACCGGTCAAGTGGGAACAGATAGAATGCACATCGAATCTCATCAATATTTAGATTTGGTGGCAATGTTTGCACCTGTTACCAAGTGGAATAAACAGATTGTGCGACCGAGTATTACACCAGAAGTAGTGCGGAAAGCATTTAAGCGATCGCAATCTGAAAAACCCGGTGCAGTTCACATCGATTTACCAGAAAATATCGCTGCTATGCCTGTAGAAGGCAAACCTTTGCGTAAGGATAATAGCGAAAAAACTTATGCATCTTTTGCTAGTATTCGGGCAGCAGCAGCCGCAATTTGCCAAGCAGTTAACCCATTAATCTTAGTCGGAAATGGGGCAATTCGCGCTCATGCCAGTGATGCCGTCACGCAATTTGCCACCTTGCTGAATATCCCTGTTGCCAATACCTTTATGGGTAAAGGAGTGATTCCCTACACACATCAATTGGCTTTGTGGTCAGTGGGATTACAGCAAAGAGACTTCATTACCTGTGGTTTTGATAATACAGATTTAGTAATTGCGATCGGCTATGATTTGATTGAGTTTTCACCAAAAAAATGGAATCGGAATGGTGAAATTCCTATTGTGCATATTGGGGTAAGTCCGGCAGAGATTGATAGTAGTTATATTCCTAACGCGGAAGTTGTAGGAGATATTTCAGATTCTCTCTATGAAATTTTAAAATTAGCAGACCGACAAGGAAAACCCGATCCTTTTGCTATCAGCTTAAGATCAGATATTCGGGCTGATTATGAACAGTATGCCCATGATGACGGATTTCCTATTAAGCCGCAAAAATTAATTTATGACTTACGGCAAGTGATGGGCCCAGATGATATTGTCATCTCTGATGTTGGCGCACATAAGATGTGGATGGCCCGTCATTATCATTGCCATAGCCCCAATACTTGCATAATTTCCAACGGTTTCGCGGCTATGGGTATTGCCATTCCTGGCGCTTTAGCAGCAAAACTCGTTCATCCCAACCGCAAAGTCGTTGCTGTAACAGGCGATGGCGGCTTTATGATGAATTCTCAGGAATTAGAAACAGCCTTGCGTGTCGGTACGCCTTTTGTCACCATAATTTTCAATGATGGTGGCTATGGGTTAATTGAGTGGAAGCAAGAAAATCAATTTGGCAAAGGAAACTCAGCCTTTGTGCATTTTAGCAATCCTGATTTCGTCAAATTTGCTGAAAGCATGGGTTTAAAAGGCTACCGGGTTGAATCGGCTTTAGATTTGATTCCCACTCTCAAAGAAGCCCTCGCTCAAGATGTACCCGCCGTGATAGATTGTCCCGTAGATTATCGGGAGAATCACCGCTTTAGTCAAAAAGCCGGCGAGTTGAGTTGTACAGTGTAAAAAGTTACAACTTAGAAGTTAAAAGTTATAACTGATGAGTTAGGAGTTATCGAACAGAATTCAGGAGTCAGGAGCCAGAATTCAGGAAAGGTATTCTGACCGAAAAAGCGGTGCTTCGCAGCGTCTCGTAGAGATTGTCTTGATTCTGATTCCTGAATTCTGTTAGCGGATAGCTAGGGTTTAGCCCCTTCTGAATTCTTCTTCAATTATTCCTAACTCCTTTTTTAGACGAAACTAGGTTTTCAAAGATGATTTCAAGCTTCAGAAATATCAGTGCTGTATGTGGCGTATTTGTATTAGTCAGCGTTAGCAGCTTTCACAATTCAGCTATAGCCACTATAAACAACCAGTCCCAACTCATAGCACAAAGCCAGGGTAAAATCCAGCCACACTCAGTTTTTAAATCTATTTTGCCTAAATTAAAGCAAAAGACTCAGATTCGGATTCTGTTGCCGAAATTTATTCCTGAATCAGATGGGGAAAATCGAATTTACGCGATTATAGAAGCTGCTACACAAAAAAACTACGAGATTTTACTCGGTTTCAGTCCTGATTGTAGTGGTGGAACTGCTTGTCGTCTGGGTGTGATTTCTGCTGAAGGAGTAACCCGCAAAACCCCCCGCCTCACTGGTAAAGCTGTATCCTTAGCTAAGGGTATTACTGGCTATTTTGTGGATTTTGCTTGTGGTGCTAATTGCTCAGATGCTACCTTGACTTGGAGACAACAGGGTGTGCAATATGTTGTTGGGTTGAAAGCTGGCGATCGCACTTCGTTGATAAAAATGGCTAATTCTGCGATTAATCCCTAGCTAACATTAGAGTTTGATTCTACTTCCCAACGAAACAGCCGTGGCAATTGAGACACATCTATAACGTAGTTAACAATCCATAATACCAATTCAAAAATCAATAAATATCTTACCCACAGTAACTCACTTTTAGAATCCAAAAGTGTCAAACCCTCATATAACTGCCAGAAGCGGTAAGGCAAGTATATATAAGGAACCATCACCCACACAACATTTTGCAACTGCCTGAGTGTTACTATCTCAGAGATAATTTGCAACCCTAATATAATAAAATACCAACCAAGCACAGTTAACACACTGCGATCGCCCCACCATACACCCCACAATAGCATAACTACTAATGGCAGCAATCCTCCTAGCAGTTGCACTGAGCCAAACCAGATTTTATACCAACCGGGAAATGGCAGAGGTAGAGTATAGGGCTTTGTGTGTTTCCACCCCCAATTCACAACCACAATAAAAAGTGTGGCAATGAGGAAAAAGAGGAGATTTTCTACTAACAGATAGAGGTTAATGTTTAAGGAAGTCACGTTGCTGCCCTCCGAATTCAAAATTAACATTTACCATAAATCACGAAAAATATTTTAACTTTTATTTGCTCTATTTTCTTGTATTACATGAATAATCGATGGCACTAAAGAAACAACTATAATTAATCCAATAATTGGTAACAAATACTTATCTACTTGTTCAGGTGGCAGAGATTTTCCTAAGAAAAATCCTAACAGGGTAATGCCAAATGTCCAAAGAAAGCCACCGATTAAGTTGTAAGACATAAATGTTCGGTAATGCATCGCACCAAGTCCAGCCACAATCGGTGCAAAAGTGCGAATAATCGGTGTAAACCTCGCCAAAACTAGCGTTTTTTTGCCATGTTTATGATAAAAATCCTGGGTTTTTACCAAGTGTTTTTTATGAAACAACCATGAATCTTCTTTCTGAAATAATTTTCTGCCAAATTTGTGTCCTGTAGCGTAGCCAACATTATCACCAAGGACTGCACAAACAAAAGCACCAAAAATCAGAACCCAAATGTTAAACCCTGATTTCGGAAGAGATGCGAGAAATCCAGCAGTGAATAGCAAACTATCTCCTGGCAGAAAAAAACCAATTAGCAAGCCAGATTCAGCAAAGATAATTGCCCATACCCCAAAGTAACCAATTTTTGTAATTAGGTCTGGTAAATTTAAATGCATAGAATTTTTTAGTTTTCAACAATAGATCCACAACATCTTAACGTTTAGCAATTTTCCTGAATAAAAAGTAATATTAAATTTACATAAATTTATTGTGTAATCTTGGAAAATTTAGTGACAGATGGCACATTTTGGGCTAGAGGTGCAAGATGCAAAGATATTTGAAAGTACTAAGACTATTTTGGGGTGCTGCGATCGCATCTGAGTTAGAATATCGTGTTAATTTTTTCATCGCTACCCTCACCAGCTTGGGAAATCTTGTCGGCAGCCTCTTTGGGCTATTCTTGTTTTACCGCACTGGCTATACTTTTAGTGGCTGGTCATGGGAAGCAGCTTTAGTAGTTCTAGGAATTTTTACCTTACTACAAGGATTTTCTGCGACTTTTCTAGCCTCGAACTTGAATCGCATTGTCCGTCATGTTCAAGAAGGCACTTTGGACTTTATCTTATTAAAACCTATCCGCAGTCAGTTTTGGCTTTCCACTCATACCCTTTCCCCTTGGGGACTGCCCGATCTAATTTTTGGTAGTATTATCATTGGCTATGCAGGTCAACGCCTTGGTGTAGGGATAAACGGCTATCTACTTGGTGTGCTGCCGTTATTGTTCAGCTTCGTGATTTTATACAGCCTGTGGTTTATGCTGGGAGCAATGAGTATTTGGTTTGTCAAAATATACAACGTTACCGAAGTGTTGCGTGGTTTATTGGAAGCTGGACGATATCCCATAGCTGCATATCCCACTGCTTACCGCTTTTTCTTCACCTTTGTGATGCCAGTGGCTTTTTTAACTACAGTACCAGCCCAAGCGCTGTTGGGCCGGAGTGAAATTAGCTGGTTTATAGGTGCGGCAATATTAGCAGTAGTGCTGTTTTTTGTTTCTACTTGGTTTTGGCGGTTTGCGTTGCGGTTTTATACTAGTGCTTCGAGTTAGAGAGATATAGCAATCCTATCTGATTTGTGAAAAAGAATTTTTTATAACGAACCGCAGAGGCGCAGAGAACGCAGAGAGAATAAAGAGAGGTTTTCACGAATGATTTAGGATTGGTATATGAATTTTATGGTATATCAAATAAATATACATTTGCCTAATGGAGTTTTAGAACGCTTGCAAAATGTCAAAGATTTTGTAGGTGAAAATGTTAACTATCTAAGTAATTCAGCACAACAAGTTGGGGAGTCTTTGAAGGCAACGGCTACTACAACAACTGATAGAGCAATTGATACAGTTACGACAAGTTTAGAGGAAACTTGGCAAACTGCTGATAAATTTAAAAGTACAACTTCGGGAGCAGTTAAAGATGTAATGGCATCTTCTGTAAGTGATTGGCTGACACAACACACGGTATTTTTTAGGTTAGTTCAAATACTAGGTTGGGCAACTAATCACCCAATTATTAGTATAGTGATTTTCCTGTTTGCGATCGCTCTTATTTGGAGCATCATCAAAGCAATTGTCCGTTTGATTGAAACGGCTAGTTGGTCAATACTCAAAGTTCCGTTAAAATTGTTTCAGGCTTTGATTAAAGTTAGCTTTTTATCTTTAACTAAAGTTGGCAGTTTTGCTGTTCAACGAATGACTGCTACTGAAAAAACTAATAACCTGCCAGCTTTGTTACCCGAAAGTTTTCAACCAAATAAAAAACAGCGATTAGCAGAAATTTCTAGTCGCTTGGAAGCAATTCAAAAGGAACAGCATGAGCTTTTACAAGAAGCCGCAGACTTGATTGCTTCTGACACAATTGATATAGAAATCTCCCAAATTAAACAGCTAAGAAGCGTTGAATCACATCTTGGCTGAGTTCGGCTGTGGAACCAGAGGCGACAATACCGCCTTTTTGCATGGCGTAATAATAATCAGCCTGACGGACAAAGTGTAAATGTTGCTCTACCAATAAAACCGAAATGCCTGTGGTTTCGACAATGCGACGGACTGCGGCTTCAATTTCGAGGATGATGGAGGGTTGAATACCTTCAGTGGGTTCATCTAAGACGAGTAATTGAGGTTCTCCCATTAAAGCACGGGCGATCGCTAATTGTTGCTGCTGTCCCCCACTCAAATCACCACCCATCCGCGAAAGCATGGTTTTTAACACCGGGAATAAGCTAAAAACTTCCTCTGGAATTTCTGCTTTTTTTACTGGTTTCCTTCTAGCTTCCAACCCCAACAGCAGATTTTCTTTGACTGTCAACCGGGGGATAATTTCTCGCCCTTGGGGAACATAACCAATTCCCAACTTTGCTCTTTGGTCGGGAGATTTAGAGTTAATTAATTCTTCAGCTAAGTTAATAGTACCACTACGGGGTTTGAGTAAACCCATAATTGTTTTGAGTAAAGTAGATTTACCTACACCATTGCGTCCAATCAGGCATATCATTTGCCCAGATGGTACGCTTAAATCTACATTGCGGAGAATATGGCTTTCGCCGTAGTAAACGTTAAGGTTAGAAATTTTTAGCATTAGTTCATGCAAAGACGCAGAGGGAGAGATTAAGCATTAAGCGAATTACGGTAAAAATTAATCGCTATTAAATGCTGAATTAGACTGAATTAGGTTATCAATTTTTTCTTTTTCTTTCGGATTTAAGGACATTTTAGCTTTGTTTATGTACCCTTTCTGAACGCTGCCTGCTAAAAAATTAGTAACCTCCCGGACTAAAAAACGCTTTACTTCCCCTCTATCTAGCACCTGTTTAGCCAAGTCTACCAATCTAAAAGCAGAAAGTTCTATAAGGTCAAGATGGCAATTATTAACTGTTTCATCAGGGGTTTCACCTTTTGTCTGCTCACTTTTAATCCCAATATCTTTGAGAATTGTTTCTTGAAATAGAACATAGTCAAAATTTGCAATTTTGTCGCAATTTGCTGCGAGGGCTGCTACTACACGCTCTAAATTTGAGCAATCATCCTCAACACGATAAACAGATAATTTATTTCCTGTTGTAGCTAAGTCACCTAAAGGATCAGATTGAAACTCTCCCGGTAATAACCAAGCAATAGTTTCAGTTTTATACCATTTATTTTTACGCACCTTTCTCAGTATAAATGACACTAACTCTCCCTTTTAAGTTGTGCTAATACTTGTTTCATATCTTCCCGAAGTTCCATAATTTTTTCTTGTTCTATAGCTCGCTCAAGATAAGTAATAGCATGAGGATCATTTAAATATGACAACCCCAAAATAGCTCCATCTCGCACTCTCGAAGATGGGCAGTTAAGACTTCGTTCTAAGAGCCATAACCGAAACTTATAAGACTCAGGGTGATTAATTTCACCTAGCCAGCGTAAAGCTTCAGATGCAACTTCAGGACTAATTTTTTCGTAGACAATAAAACAAGTTATGGCTTCTATCGCATCATTTCCATACTTTTGGACACAAGAAATCAAGCCTCTTGAAAAATTACTTTCAAAACCGTCTTCAAAATACTCTTCTTTGCCAGTTATGAATAAAGTCTCAAGTTCTGAATAGATAATTTCTGAGCAACGATTATTTAATTCATGCTGAGTTGAATTTTCTGAAGACTTTAGATGGATAAGCGTATTTTGCTCTATTTTAGGATCTTTAGTCGCTCCTGTCGCTTTTTGACTAAAAGTAAACTGTTTTACTTTACTGGTTAAATTTACAGCAGATTTTGTTGAAGAAATCACTATATTTGGTGACTTTATCCTATCTGAATAAGTAGCTATTGTTATATCTGTTGAATTATCGTAAACCGTCAAAGTGTTAGTACCGTAATTCATAAAATATCTCCTTGTATAGCAATTTCTTTTGCATATTCAACCAATTGAGCAAAGATTTCTGGTAACTTATCTTTAGACAGTTCAGCAGAGAAATCTGTAGTAGTGTTGATATCTAACTCTAGACGAATAGCAACATTGGATGGAGTTGAGGAGTAAGTATAACTCCCCGCATTTGTAAATTGAAATGTAGTGAAAGTCATTACACTCCAAGAAGAAAGACGATTAATCTTTAAATCAGGGATATCATCAACATTTCTAGGGCGATTGATTCGGTAATTAAAATCTTGTGCATTTTTAAGGTCAAGTTTATTCAATGGAAAATAGGCAGGGAGATACTGGTATGCTTGTTCTACATCCTCAAAAGGAAGTAATAGGTTGGCAGCAAAAGCTATTCTTTGCAGATTGGGGCTTACATTGAGCCAGCGATTCATCAATTCTGCAAAAGAGTTTACTGATTCTGAAAACGATCCAACAGATGGGAACTCAAAACTATTTGGAGCGACCTCTACAGTCAGTAACCAATCAACTCGGGAAGGCTGAACAGCAAGAATTAGTCTCCCTTGTGTATTCCCGTCTCCAAATGAACCTTCATCCTGCTGTACTCCTGTTCTTGGCTGAGAACTTCTAATTTCTGGAGGAGAGCCGCAAATCTCTTCCCACCAGTTTTGTTGGGTAATCGGAGATCCTGGACTAAGGAACACTGTCATCCTTAGACTTTCGGTTTTCCATTTTGTAAGGTCAAAACGATCAGCAATGTTTGCTTCAGACATATAGACATTAAACACTCAAGGCTTTAGCATTCACAAGCGCCTACACTTTCCTATAGTCACTACCTCTAATGTACCTTGCTGCAAACGCTAGGTAAACAAGCTAATTGAATATTTACTAAGCAAACAGGAATCTCAAACAAAATTTTTACAAGCAGAAAGTAGAATAGATTACACGTGGAACGTATTTAACTGTACCTGGGAAAGATATACCACACTCTCCTGGCGATACCGACCCAGGACACAAATATGTTAGTACTCATTCTCATCATCACTTAATTCCAGTGTTAGCAGTTGGCTCATAGGATAAACGATTTCAATTAAAGCTTAGGGCAATTGTAGCTTTTCTCCACTAATATTCTGAAACGGTTCGGCTCATTATAATATTCAGTGGTAGTCTATGTAGGGTAAGAAGGCAAAGCAAATGACCCAAACGACGAAAACTCAAAAACTGCTGACTTTTGAGGAGTATCTTACCTATGACGATGGTACAGACACGCGCTATGAGTTTGTGGATGGAGAACTAGTCGAGATGCCACCAGAAAGTCAGGAAAATAGCAATCTGGCAAGATTTCTATTCGTTGAACTACTAAAACATTTCCCCTTTTATTTAGTTGCTCACAAGGATACAGAAATTGAGGTGGCGGGGCGAAGAGCGAGATGTCGTTTACCTGACTTAATGGTTCACACAGAAGAATCTTATGCTGCTCTTATCGGTACTACTCGTGCCACTCTCACCCGTGATATGCCACCGCCTGCGCTAGTGATTGAAATTGTCTCTCCGGGAACAGCAAACCGCGTTCGTGATTATCGCTACAAGCGGACGGAGTATGCTGCTAGAGAAATATTGGAGTATTGGATTGTTGACTCACAAATGCAACAAATTACAATTTGCCAGTGGGTGGAGGGACAGTATGAGGATAAGGTATTGACAGGTGCGGCTTGCATGGAATCAGTGGTAATTACTGATTGGGCGCTAACAGTAGAGCAGGTGTTTAATAGTGCAAATCGACCAAAATCAGCAGGTGAATAAAAAGTACAATTGAGTTTTTCATTCTTCCTGTTTCCCCAAATACACTTCAATCACGCGAGAGTCATTTTGGACTTCTTCAAAATTCCCTTCGCACAGCACGGAACCTTCATGTAGCACCGTTACTTTCTTGGCAATTTGACGTACAAATTCCATATCATGTTCAATTACTAAAATTGAATGACTTTGTGCTAGTGCTAAAAGTAGTTCACCGATATTGTACGTTTCTTCATCTGTTAACCCCGCAACTGGTTCATCAACCAGTAATAAGTCAGGGGATTGTGCTACTAACATGCCAATTTCTAAACGTTGCTTTTCTCCGTGAGAAAGTAAAGCTGCTCTAATATCTGCTTTCGGCGTTAAACCGATGGTTTCTAATAATCCTTTAATATTATTCTTTTCAACAGCATTAGAACGTTCAAACAAAGTAGAAAAGACATTTTTCTTTTTGTTACTGGTAATTTCTAGATTTTCACGGGGCGTTAAATTTAAGTAAATTCGGGGTGTTTGGAACTTGCGCCCAATTCCTAATCGGGCAATTTTATGTTCAGGTAAAGAACGCAGGTTTTTTCCTTTAAATAAAACTCGCCCAACTGTTGGTTGCACTTTCCCGGTAATCACATCTAGAAATGTTGTCTTTCCCGCACCATTGGGGCCAATTACCACTCGTAATTCACCCATATCCATACTAAAATTTAGCTGATTTAGAGCCTTAAATCCGTCAAAACTAACAGTTACGTTTTCAGTTTCCAATATTTTCGCGTTCATGTTGCACTTCGGGGTCTTCTTCCAATGTGGGATATGTAGAAATTTCTTGACGGCGGTGGAAAAGAGAAATATTCTGACTACGCAACCATCCCACTATGCCATCGGGAAGCACTGTGACGACTATCAAAAATAGTGCGCCTTGGAAAAATAGCCAGATTTCTGCAAATTGTTCACTTAAAAAAGTGCGGGCATAATTTACTAACAAAGTTCCGACAATCGCCCCAATTAAAGTAGCGCGTCCCCCTACTGCTACCCAAATCACCATTTCAATGGAAAAAGCAATATCCATTGCTCTCGGTGATACAGAACCACTTTGAATGGTGTAAAATGCTCCTGCTATGCCTGCGATCGCACCTGAAACTGCAAACACCAGCACCTTAAAGTCTGTAGGGTCATAGCCAGAAAATCTTACCCGACTTTCATCATCCCGAATCGCTATCAACAATCTCCCAAAGCGTCCAGTTGTCAACCAGCGACAAATCCCGTATGTGGCTGCGAGAAACACTATCGTCAGCATGTAAAAAACAAACTGCGTTTTGGCATCACTAACCGTTGCCCCAAACAAAGTTGTAAAATCTATCAGTCCATTTGTACCATTGAAAAATTGTTGTTGACCGTTAAAGAAGTTGAAAAATACAATAGTTCCCGCTTGAGTCAAAATAGAAAAATAAACACCCTTGAGGCGATTACGGAAAACCAAATATCCCAACAATCCCGCCAATAACCCTGGAATCATTACCACAAAAGCTATTGTCAAAGGAAACGAATAAAAAGGTTGCCAAAACGCGGGAAGTTCCGTAACCCCATAAAGCCCCATAAAATCAGGCAATTCTCCAGTCGGGACTTGGAGTTTTAGGTACATTGCGATCGCATATCCACCCAAACCAAAGAAAATACCATGTCCCAAACTCAATAAACCAGTATACCCCCAAATCAAATCAATACCCAAAGCCGCGATCGCCAGCGACAAGAATCGCCCCAACAAATTCAGACGAAACTCCGACAGCACCAGTGGCATAATAATAATGAGGAAGAGTGCGATCGCAACCACCACCCCCACCTCAATTAATAATCCTCCTCCCCTCTTCCTCATTCTCTGCGTCCTTGGCGTCTTGGCGGTTCGTTTAAACATCAACAGTACGTCCCTTCTGCGGAAAAATCCCCCCAGGCTTCCACTGTAAAAATACAATAATCAGCGCAAACACCATCACCTTAGCCATACTCGTCGTCGCAAAAAAACTAAACAAATCAGCCAAAGGCTTAACAGGACTCAACACCAAAGCCAAAGTTCCAGAACCAATTAAAAAATTAGCCGTACCAATCCCCAAAGCAGCCACAATCGTCCCGGCTAAATTGCCCACACCCCCAACAACAACCACCATAAAAGTATCAATAATATAGTTTTGTCCCGTATTTGGCCCTACAGAACCGAGTAAACTAATCGCACATCCAGCCACACCAGCTAAACCAGAACCCAATGCAAAAGTAATCGCATCAACCTTTTGAGTTGGGATACCCAAACAAGCACTCATACTCCGGTTTTGCGTCACAGCCCGAATTCTCAAACCCCAGCTAGAACGTTGTAAAAATAAATAAATTCCCGTCACACAGATTATTGTTAAAGCAATAATAAATAACCTAGCAAAGGGCAATTGCACACCACCCAAAGATATCCCCGCTTGTAACCAAGTAGGTGCTGTTACATCCACATTTTGAGCGCCAAACCAAGGTTGAGTCACTGCTAACTGATAAGTTTGACTCAATAAATTGCCCGTTGCGATTGTCACCCCCAGCGATAATAAAAATATCACCGTCACAATCCAGTTACGAACTCTTCCCAAATCAGTGCGGGAATTTAAAATCCATAAACCTCCAAAAAATAACAGAGAAAATATGGCAATGCCAATTATCAATACCCAATTCACACTGCGAACAAATTGCTGAAAAATCAAACTTACTCCCCAAGTTGCCAAGAGAGTTTCTAATGGTCGTCCATAGAGATAACGAATCACGCCTTTTTCTAGAATTAATCCCACAGCAGCCGTGAAAAGAAACGCGATAATCAAAGCCAAAAATATATATATTTCAAACCATACTCCACCCAATTGCTTACAGACATTTTGCACAACATAAGTTGTATAAGCCCCAAACATCATCAACTCACCATGTGCCATATTGATGACACCCATCAATCCAAATATAATCGCCAGTCCCAATGCAGCAATTAATAATACAGCACCAATACTAATGCCATTAAATACAGCTTCTAAAAAACCTGTTAACACTTTTTCCCCTAAATATCAGCGTTATTTATAATAATCTTATGGTGTGTTAGGCGCAAATTTCGAGATTATGATATGAGCAAATAACACACCCTTATCTAAGATGGTGCGTTAGGCTAAAGCCATAACACACCCTACTATTTCTGAGAGTTCGTAATCGGTAATTAATTACGAATTACGAATTACGAATTATTTAGGTTTTCTTGTACTTCCCACCCTTAGCTGGGTCAGTCCAATCACAAGCAAATCCTTTAGTCTCTTTTACAAATTGATTCCAAGGAACTGGTTCAACTGGTGCAGGAGTAGCATAGACAATATCAAACAAACCATCTTGCCTAACTTGACCAATCCGCACAATTTTGGAGATGTGATGATTGGCATCCATTGTCACTTTACCTTCAGGCGCATCTAGAGTTTGACCATAAGCCGCAGCACTCACTTTAGCTATGTCTGTAGTCCCAGCTTTTTCTACTGCTTGCTTCCACAAATAAACTGCGATATATGCTGCTTCCATTGGGTCATTTGTTACCCGATTTTCACCATATTCTTTTTTGAAAGCGGCAACAAACTTTTTGTTAGCAGGTGTGTCTACTGTTTGGAAATAGTTCCAAGCAGCGTAATGACCTTTGAGATACTCTACACCAATTGCTTTGACTTCTTCTTCAGCAATACTTACAGACATAGAGGGATATTTATCTGGTGTTAATCCAGCCCCTTTTAATTGTTTAAAGAACGCAACATTACTATCACCATTCAGGGTGTTATAAATCACGCCACCATTGGGCAAATTTTGTTTTATTTTCGTAATGATAGGTGTAACCTCTGTATTGCCAAGAGGTAAATAATCTTCACCAACTGTTTTTCCGCCTAAAGCTTCTAATTGGGCTTTGATAATTGTGTTAGCAGTGCGGGGAAAAACGTAGTCAGAGCCAACTAAGAAGAATTCTTTGCCCTTATTTTTTAACAGCCAATCAACAGATGGTTCGATTTGTTGATTTGGTGCAGCACCAGTGTAGAAAATATTTTTAGAACACTCTTGCCCTTCATACTGCACAGGATACCAGAGCATGTGATTTTTGCTCTCGAATACTGGCTTGACATTCTTACGGCTAGCAGAAGTCCAACAACCAAAAACTACAGCAACTTTATCTTGATCGATTAACTTAGTTGCCTTTTCTCTAAAAGTATCCCAGTTAGAAGCACCATCTTCGGTAATTGCTTCAATTTGTTTACCTAAGACACCACCAGCAGCGTTAATTTCTTTGATTGCTAATTTTTCAGCATCGACAACGCTTTTTTCACTAATAGACATCGTACCACTCAGAGAGTGCAATATACCTACTTTGATGGTGTCACCAGCAGTAGCCGCCGCAGGTGAAGCAGTAGGAGGCGCGGCTGGACTTTCTGTAGCAATTGGGGAATTATTTGCACAAGCTTTGATAAAAAAGCTGCTTCCGAAAGTTAGAGAACCGTAGATCAAAAACTTACGTCTGTTAAATTGTCTTCTCATATCTTTATGAATTTTCCTCTTGATGAATCAACTAACTTAAGTCGGTCGGCGCAATTAAAGCTAACTGGTGAGGGCTGTCATTTGTCCTTTGTCATTGGTCATTAGTAAGGGCTTTAAGTCTGTTTACGTTTCGTAACATACTTGGCTTTTTTGCGCCAACTAACTTAATAGAAAGCTGACAATATCAAACTTTAAAGTGTGATGATAGTGCGATAGTTTACTAGTAAAAAGTTATCTCGGATACCAAACGTCTGATTTTTGTTACAAAAAAATAACTTTGTAATATTAATATTTGTAATGCCCAATGCCCAATGACAAAATTGGCGTTGCTGAATTCAGGTATGAAAATGATTTTGCGTGATTTCAAAACCTTTGTAGAGACGTTGGAATGCAACGTCTCTACACCAAGATTCATCTATCTAATCAGCAACGCCACAAAATTACATCCCAGAACCAATGTGGATGCGATCTTCAACTTCCGCAAATTTTTCTTGTGCCTGCTGTTCAGTAGTCAATAGTGAAACGACAATCGCCACAATAAAGGCTAGGGGAATAGTAATTAATCCCGGATTTTTCAGTGGGAAAGGTGCAGAAGCGTGCTTGAGAATTGTCACCTGAATAGTAGGTGATAAATAAATCAGCAGTAACGACGAGAATGTACCGACTAACATACTCGCAACTGCGCCGCTAGTAGTGAAGCGTCGCCAAAGCATTGATAGTAGTAACGCTGGAAAGTTGGCACTAGCTGCGATCGCAAATGCTAAACCTACCATATAAGCGACGTTTTGTCCTTTAAACAAGATACCCAGAAATATCGCCACTAACCCCAAAATCATTGTCGCACCACGAGCCACCTTCAGTTGTTCTGACTCGTCAGCATGACCAGAACGCACCACGTTCACCCACAAATCATGAGACAGTGCAGCCGCTCCAGAAAGTGTCAAACCCGCTACAACCGCCAAAATCGTTGCAAAGGAAACAGCAGAAATAAAGCCTAAGAAAGCATCACCACCGAGAAATTCTGCCAACATCGGTGCAGCCATGTTACCACCAGTCCCAATTTGCTTGATAGCATCTTGCCCTACTAGCACCATCGCTCCAAAGCCCAGGATGAAGGTAAGGAGATAAAAAACGCCAATAATAGCCGTAGCGTAAGTAACAGAGAGCCGTGCTGCTTTAGCGTCCGGTACTGTGTAGAAACGCATCAGGATGTGGGGTAATCCAGCAGTGCCAAACATCAACGACATCCCCAAGGAGATGGCATCAAAGGGATCGGAAACTTGTTTACCTGGAGCTAATACACCTGTATATTTATCTGCGGCGGCAGCGAAAAGAGCAAGTGGGTTAAAACCAAATCGTGCCAATACCAAGATAGCTAGCAAGATGGTTCCACCGAGCAACAGAACTGCTTTAATAATTTGTACCCAAGTGGTGGCAATCATCCCGCCAAAAATCACATAGGACATCATCACACAACCGACGATGACCACGGCTAACTCATAATCAAAGCCAAACAGTAGTTTAATTAGCTCCCCAGCCCCTACCATCTGGGCAATTAAGTAAAAGCTAATCACTGCCAGCGTTCCCATCGCAGATGCGATGCGTACAGGTTTTTGCTGTAAGCGATAAGCCACTACATCGGCAAAAGTGTATTTGCCTAAGTTACGTAGTGGTTCCGCAATCAAAAACATCACAATTGGCCAGCCCACCAGGAAGCCAATAGAATAAATTAAGCCGTCAAAGCCGTTGAGTGCCACCAGTCCAGCGATACCTAAAAAGCTAGCTGCACTCATAAAGTCTCCTGCTAGGGCTAGCCCATTTTGGAAACCACTGATTTTGCCGCCGGCTGTATAGAAGTGGGCAGTATTTTTGGTAAGCTTTGCTGCCCAATAGGTAATACCTAGAGAACTTACAACAAACAGAAAAAAGAAAGCGATCGCCAACGGGTTAAACTTACCAAGACTGGTAATATCCGCCGCTAGTGGCAGATCCAACCACACACTATTCATGCTTTTTTGGTTTAGTATTTTGGATTTTGAACTAGAAATTGCTAATAGCTATTGGGCATTGGGCATTGGGCATTGGTCATTAGACATTGGTCAATAATCAATAGTTCATCTTCCCCTCCTTCCCCTTCTCCCTGACCCCTGCCCCCTGCTCCCCCATTCCCCATTCCCAATTTTCACTTGCGTGTCAGCCTGGCGATTTGATCGTCGTAACTGCTATTTGCCCAACGCACGTAGATAAAAATTAATACCCATGCTGAGACAATTACCAGCGCCCCTAGTAAAATTCCCAGGCTCAGACCAGGAACTACTAATGACCCCAATAGAGGCTTATTAAATGCGATTAGCAAGATAAAGCCAAAGTAAATAAACATCATGGCTCCACTGAGAATCAGGGATACGCGCCAACGTTCAGCTGCGAGAGCCTGGAGAGCCTTTGTGCGATCGTTCATTGTCTTCCTTTAGGTTGAGAAGATTAGGTCAGATTGTCTCATTGAAGTTGATATATGCGTAATTTTCTTAAAGATTATTAGTAAATCTATTGCTATTTCAGGTAATAAAATTAACTTTGCAAAGTGATGTGCCAAAATCACAAGGCAATAGCGGCTCTGTTTTGAGCCAGAGACACATAAAACTATGAGATCCAGTTAGACATAAATAAAGCTGAATCTATCTGTAATTTGTAAATCTACCTGATTTAAGTAACTTATTATACCATCTATTTTTAGCTTCGAGTTAATATCAGGTTTTTATATACTAAAAATTAAAATAAATACGTACTTGCTACCAGGTTTTCAAATTCTTGAAGTGTTATGAGATGTTTTTTTAAGCTATCAAATCAACTGAGATTAATAAAAGTAGTAAATTTTGATTTATAGAATATACAAAAAATTACCGTAGCAACTTAAGTAATTTTTTTATTAAAATTTATACCAGCTAGCTCTTTTTACGCAGATGGGCATCACCAAAATTTAGTAAATTATGTTTATCCAAACACTCATCATTGATGAGATTATTGATTATTGGCAGCTTTGCTTCTGTGGGTATTGCAGGTTATTCTTCTTTTGTAGAGCGCTATTTTCAAATCATTAATAAAGATTTAAAACTCATTTACTACAGTATTTTTGTGTTAATATCTTTACAGATTATAGCCAGTGCTATTGTAATGATGCCTTCATCTGCAAGTCCAATTTCTTCTGAAATACGTCCGAACTCTAGCTGTATTTTGGGAAACCCATAATTATAATTGCTATAGCAATCTTAAATAAAAGTGCATAGTCATTGGAGATCCCCCTTAGTCCCCCTTTTTAAGGGTGAAAATAAGGCGTTCTTAGCTCCCCTTTTTAAGGGGGGTTGGGGGGATCGAATCTTAACCGAGTAGTATTGAATTACTATACCAATCCTGAATCAAACGCGCAGAAACAAAATCTCCGACTTCTTAGAGAAGTCGGGGATTTTCGGGTTAAAATTCTCACAAATCAAATAACATTGGTATATGCAATCTAATTGTCTATCCCGACAGAAATAAGTTTGCTGTAATATTCAGTCTTGGCATAGATGCTGATAATACTATCACCAACTGCAAAAAAAGTGCCTTCTTGCTCATTTTTAGAAAATTGCAAATTTGGATATTTAGCAGCAGCTTCTTCAGCAATCATGGGTTTTGCTTCTATTTGATCTGGCAATAGTCCAGTACAACCAATGTAAAATACCAAAGGAGATATCTTATCTTGGTAGATATTTTCTACATATTTCTCTAGCTTGGTATTCGCTGCTGTCAAAGCTGCAACCATTTCTTCTTTGCTGATTTGCTTACCAGTTTGTTTATCCTGAAATAACTTCGCCAAAATATCAGCACCAACTTTCTTCAGAATACCTCCAACTATGCCATTTTGCTCAAGCCCAAGAAAATCATCGAAAATTGGTTTCATAAATTCGTCAACTTTCGTAATCTTGGTGCGTGATGACAGTAACCTGTGCCTAATAGCGAGATTTTCATTAAATGCCATCTCAAAACTCGGCTTAATGATAATTTCTCCAGTTTCTTTATCATAAAGACGATACATTTTATTCAAAAACTTGTTAGCAGAAGGTAACTTACTCAGGTTCAGAATATCTTGACTGCCGATGTCGATTTTATAGCTCAATCTGGAATCAAGAGTACCATTAACTAAAGCTTCGTGGATATCGGCATATTCATTAGTTGTAGGGAAATTGATGTAAGTATTTTTGGAGAGATAATGCTTTTTAAACTCATCTAACTGTGGTGCTATAAATATATCTGACTCCTTTTTCAAGTAAGCAGAAATAATACTAGTAAGTACTTTAATTTCTGCGAGTTGATTGAATAGTCCATCAATACTACTGTAAGGGATATTAGAAGTAACAAGCGGCAAGTTATCTAGCTGGATAGTATATTCAGCATGGAAGTCAAAATCTTCTGCATCTAACACACCCTTTTCTTTGAGCCAATCAAAAATTTTTTTACTACTAATTTTGACTTGTAAAGACTTTATATTGATTTTACCGTCACTTACAATCGTGTAATTATTAAAGCTATTGAGGTCATTTACCAGCAAACCTGCTACCTCAAGAGTGGGGATTTTATCTTCAGATTTGGTAAGTTTTACTTTACGCTTGATAAGCACATTGATAGTAGCAGTATTGCGGTTAAATTGAAACTCGCCCATACCAACATACTCAGCATTATCTATATATTCTGTTTGCAACCAAGGTTGTAAGAGTTCCCCTTTTTCGTCTCTCACACCTCTAACCCTCTTGATACCTGTTCTTTGATAATTTTCTTGCAGGTGCTTGATATTAATGATGATATTGTTGCGATATTCTGCAAAAAATTGGATGAGTTCTGGCAGAGAAATTTGATTATTTTTCATATTGTCACCCTCCATATAAAAGTCAATAAGTCAATACGCTTGGGTTAGCGCCAAAAACCTTAAACTGCGTAGGTTGGGTTGAGGAACAAAACCCAACATTTTCATAGCTTTGTTGGGTTGCGCTTTGCTTCACCCAACCTACAAATCTTTTTAACCGAGCAGTACTAACTACTATGGGGGTTCAGTTATTACAAACTTTGGGCATTTCCTGCCAGACTTAGGGTTACATACTCACCGGATATTCATCCTTTTGTATAGTACTATTGTACCATACAAATACCAATTTGTGTAGGCGAGCTAATCGTAGATATCGCCGTGGAATGAGGTGTTATGGCGTTAATGGCTGAATAGCGCCAGAATATGTGCTTTTACGCTCCGGGTTTGAAATAATCGAAGAGGCGATCGCCTGAATCTGCGCGAATCAATGCTACAACTACATCTGGTAAGGCAGCTAAACTGGGGTAAACTAAATAACGCGGTTCCCAACTGGGGCGGAATTTGTCTTTGTAGGCGTGTAGTCCTTTGAAGTTGTAGAAACGATTCAAATGCCCGTAAAGATAGTGCAAGACTCTCTCTAAGCGGCGTGATTCTGGGTTGTCTCCAACTCCCGCAAGGGCAGAAAGACCAAAATTAAAGCTGTCGTAACCACACTCTTTAAAATGCTGAAGGAGAGAAATAAATAGAAAGTCCATCGTCCCATTCTCAAGGGATGAGCGATGTCGCATCATGTCAATAGTTGCTTCGTTGAGTTGGTACTCGCGGAGAACGTTGGCAAAGGCGCTGATATTACCTTCGGGAGTATGCACCACAGCAATCTCGCACTCTCGCAGATAAGCTTCATCAAACCAACCCAAAGAAAAGTGTTTTTCTGAACCTTGTACCATCTTTAGCCATTCATCACTCACAGGTTTGAGGAGGTGCAACAAAGCATCAGTAATGGGTGGTTGGTAAAACTCGATTTGGTATCCTAGTTTAGTTAAACGATTGATTGATGGTCTAAAGTTTTTACCAGCTTTACCTTGTAATGTAAAACTTTTCAGATCAACGATCGCTTCTTCTCCAATCTTGAGTACCTTAAATCCCAATGATTTGTAAAGCTCAACATCATCGGGCAAAGTTTGGTAAAAGCCTGGATACCAGTCATTGCGCTGGCAAAACTGCCCAAAAGCAACAATTGTCTCTTGGCGATCTTCGATGGGGCCTATGGGATCTCCTAATGCGATCGCACCCCTTCCTTTGGGAACATAAGCTATTACACTGTTACCAGTAGGACTAAAATAATAACTCTTGTCATTTAAGAGTGCGATCGCTGCTAAAGAAGAACGTCCATATTGCTCGACAATTTCTTTAGCTCTTTGTCGCTCCTTTGACGTTGCTAGATTACGCCAAAACACAGGTTGCAATAACATTACTATTGCATACGTAATAGTAACTGCGGCAATAATATAGATAGAATTAGCAAAAAAATCTCCAAATCGGCTCTTTGGTTGCAGTCCCCAATTATCCTCGGTGAAGAACATCGCTAAAGTCTGAAGTAAAGCTTCACGCCAATTAAAATTTTCTGAAAATTTGCCGTCTAATAAGTAAAATCCAATAGTTCCGTATGCCAGGGTAAATAGTAAAGCGCCTATCAGCACTCTAACTCCCCGTGCGATTGAAGGACGATCTGATTGTGCCGTGAAAAAATGGCGCATTAAGATTAATTGCACCAGTAAAACTCCAGAGAGGAGACTTTCTTCATAGTCTAATCCCTTGAGCAAATGGCTAAAAATGGAAATTACTAGTAAAGCAATGGTTAGTAACCAGGCTATTCTTTTTCTGCGTAATAAGTTAGTAGCGAGTGCAAGTAAAATAAACCCAGTCAGCGCTGCAAATATATGACCTGTGGCACGAATTTCAAATGGCAAAAATTCCTTTAACCAGTGATTCCGCCCATACAAGTTAGGTGTCACTGCTGATAACAAATTCACTACTCCCACTAAACCAGTAAGGAAAGCTGCACTCCAAAGTCCAATCTGAGTTTTTAAATTATTAGTCATTTGTTATTAGTTATTAGTCATTTGTCATTTGTCATTTGTCATTAGTTTTCTGACTTTTCACGGGATCTGGAAAACCTCTCTCTAAATCTCTCTCCTAAAAGGAGAGAGACTTTGAATTTTCCCCCTTCCCGCGTCGGGAAGGGGGTTAGGGTTTTTCGTAGTCTTTTCCACATGACGTGAAAAGTAAGATTAGTTTTGGTGGTAAAACTCCTAACTCTTAACTCCTAACTCCTAACTTTTTAAATTGTTCCCCTACATACGAGAGCGAATCTTTAAGGTGTTTGTGGAAGTAGTTCCAGCCTACATTAGCACCAGACAAACCATGACCTCCTGGAAACGCATAAAATACGTGAGTAATGCCCAATTTATTTAAGGTTTCGCTGAAGGCTTTGGTAGAAGCCAATAAATTAGTATCGTTCAAACCCGCATCTAAGTAAATATGCAATCGCTTTCTATCTTGAGGCGATAGCTGTTGCACGATTTGTTGGGGACTATTTTGTGAACCACTATTATCGGTAAAGTAACCGCTATGGCTAAACAGAATGTGGAAGTTGTTAAGATAGCGTAACCCGATATTAAATGCGCCCCATCCCCCAGAAGACAGACCTCCCAGTGCCCAAAATTGGGGTTCTTCTAAAGTGCGATAGCGTGACTTGACAACTTGCACTAATTCTGAACCAATCAAAGTCCCTATTTTGCCATTCGGCCCATCAAAGTAATCAGGATCGTAGAAAGGACTGGAACCACGATTATCATTACCATCAGGTGTAATTACAATTGATGGCGGTAATTTTCCATTTTGATAAAGTTGATGAAGTACATCTAAGACTGCATACTTATTAGCATAAGCACGAGCATCATCATGACCACCGTGCAATAAAAATATCACCGGGTAGCGCTTTTGCTGATTTTTATCATAATCAGGAGGCAAAATCACCCCATAGTTGCGGACTGCACCCATCGCTTGGGAGTTGAAGGTTGCTAATTGAAACTTTAACCCAGTCTTTGCCGCTTTTTGGGGTGGGTCTAGTTGCGGCGCACCTAAGATAAATACATAATAATAACCAGCAGTAGTTAGGAGTGCGATCGCTGCTACCAAACTAATTAACAGTTTAGAAATCTTCATATTGCTCTAGTGTTTAAAAAATCACCTCCATTAGAATTTACTATAGTGAATCTGCTTAAGAATGGCAGCAGAGTTTTCCACATTGATATTTAAATATCAACGGCTTTACAAAATAGTATTGTTTCTACTGGCGACGCTAATTATTTTTATTATTAACACCTAAATTACGAGCCATACTTGCCATTTCAGCAGATTTAAATTGTTCGCCCACAAATGTCAAAGAATCGGTTAAATGTTCCCGCCAATATTGCCAAGTGTGACTGCCAGGAAATTGACGAAACAAATTATAAATTTTTAGGTTATTTAGTACTTTAGAAAAACTTTTAGCTTCATCGATTTCTTCAATATCTGCTTTGCCTGAATCTAGGTAAATTCGCAATCTTTGTTTAGCTGATGTGGGAATGCTTTTGATATAAATTATCGGGCTATTTGTTGGGCCGCTTTTATCTTGAAAATAACCACTATGACTAAATAAAATTGAGAAATGATTCAAATTGTGTAACCCTACATTCATTGCACCCCAAGCACCAGAAGATAAACCACCTATTGCCCAAAAATCTGGATTAGTTAGTGTCCGATAACGGTTTTGCACGACTTTTACTAACTCATCACCTACGGCTGTGGAGACTTTACCGTTAGGGCCATCAATATATTCGGGATCTCGGTAGGGACTAGAGCCACGTTTGTCATTGCCATCTGGTGTGATAATGATGCTAGGTGGCAGCTTACCTATAGTATAAAGTTGTTCCACTGTCTTGAGAGCTTGTCCCTTATTTTGAATAAACCAATCACTGGGATTACCATGTCCGCCGTGGAGGAGAAAGATTACAGGATATCTTTGTTTTGGGTTTTGTTCATAGCCAGGGGGTAAAGAAACGCCGTAAGTGCGATTTGCACCCATTAATTGACTATTGTAGGTTGCAATTTTGTAGGTTAGGTGAGTAACTGAGTCGCTAGTATTAGACTTAGTTGGAAGAACAGAAGGCGTTGTTTGTAAATCCTGCTGTTGAGGTGGTTTTGCTACGACATTTTGGGATAAATTACAGCTAACTAGGGTTAATACTGAAACTAACAAGATAATTTTTGATTGTTTGTAGTTCATCTTTGAAGGACATTGGACAGTCTGTGCTGGCAACCATTAAGTTTACGCAAGTAATTTGTCAATGTTGTGTCAACAGGATGTAAAGTTTGCGACTTGTTGTAAGTTAAAAGTCAAGAGTTAGGATAAGTTTCTTCACGATGCTTAAAAAACTACAACTTAATTTCAGCACACTGTTTGGCTTCTCGCTGCTGGTGCTTTCTGTGTGGGCGATCGCTAACGAACTGCATGAGTATAATTATCGTGACATCCTCAACTCTCTAGCTGCTATCCCCAAAAGCCGCTTAAGCTGGGCAATTTGGCTAACAGTTTTGGGTTATCTAGTGATGATTGGGTACGATATTTTGGGTTTTAGTTACATTAATCGTTCCCTAAACTGGAACAAGATTGCTTTAACCAGCTTTATTAGCTCTGCGTTTAGTAACACCATCGGTTTCGCCTTACTGACTGGTAGTGCTATCCGTTATCGATTTTATGCTAGTTGGGGAGTGTCAGCAGTTGCGATCGCTCAAGTAATTGCTTTCGCCAATTTTACTTTTTGGTTGGGGATGTTTGCTGTTGCAGGTTGCTTATTCCTCATCAACCCCCTCAAAATTCCCACTCAACTACATTTACCTTTTGCTACTGTGCGTCCCATCGGCGTGATTTTTCTGCTATTAGTGGCTGGTTATTTGTTAGGAAGTATTTTTATTAAACAACCGTTAATAATTCGTGGGCAAGAATTTCGATTTCCTTCTTTTAAGATATCTCTTATTCAGATAGCAATTTCTGGTATTGATTGGATTTTGGCAGCAGCAATTCTTTATGCTGTGCTTCCCAGTAATATATCTTTGTCCTATCTGGACTTTCTGGGTATCTACTTGCTAGCGATGTTTGCAGGTGTTGTTAGTAACGTCCCCGGTGGTTTGGGAGTATTTGAAACTATAATTTTACTGATTCTCTCATCCAAAGTTTCGGCGGCAGCAATTTTGGGGTCAATGTTAGCTTATCGGGGAGTCTATTATTTCTTACCTTTGTTAGTAGCATCTGGTTTACTAGGAATTTATGAAATTAGATTTAGAACCCGTAATTTAAAAAATGTCAATAAACTGTAAAATTCAGTTTCAGTATGAATACTAATAATTAGATCCCCGACTTCTTGAAGAAGTCTGGGATCTGAGCCTTTCAACTAAGTAAAATTTATAAAAACTACTAATTTTAAACGCGATATCTTCATAAATAGCGGCGAAAATTCATAATTTTCGCTGAGGCGATCACTAATTTTATTCTATAACAATAGTAACAGTTATTGGAAATTTTTTAATTAGATTTCCATAAATCCTAATCAACATTCCGTTTTACTGTTTGAGGATAGAATCATGAAAAATAAAGTATTGTTTGGTGCTATATTCATGACAACTTGGGTAGGAACATTGATTCCTAGTGCTTTTGCTGCCTCACCCTGTTCTGTAGGACAAAAGGCTGAAGTTCTTTGGAAGGAAACATGGTATCCAGCAACGGTACTTAAGGTTAATAATGATAATTGCTATATTACTTATGAAGGTTATGATAGTTCCTGGAATGAATGGGTTAGCACTGAACGCTTTAGGGCATCATTTGAAGTTGGAGATTCAGTGAGAATTTTGTGGAAGGGGAAATGGTATAAAGGGCAGGTTTTAGAAGTTAGTAACGATCTTTATAAAATTACTTATGATGGCTATGATAGCTCTTGGGATGAGTGGGTTGAACCTGCGCGAGTAAGCAGATAGAGAATATTTAACTTTTATAAGTTTAAAGGGACGATTTCACTTGTTGGAGTCGTCCCTTTAATTTAAAAGGGCGGTTAGAAACCGCAGCTACACAGGCAAAACCCACCTCCGTGGGTTTCAAACCCTCAATTTTTCCTTAGTCCGCGGAGGCGGACTTTGTTTGTGTAGCCGCGAATTCCATTCGCCTTGGCTCTGTTAAACTGAGAACCATAAGTAAAATCTCGTATACTTTGGCAAACTTATGGAGCCAGTATCACTGACAGCAGCTGCGTAGGCGTAGCCCGCACTTCGACTTCGCTCAGTGACCGTCGTAGATATCGCAACCTTGGTAATCACCAAAGCCTTTGAAAAAACTGGGGAAATCATCAGCGAAAAGGCTTGGAACGAAGGCGAAAAGTTGTTAGTTCTGCTGAAACGCAAGGAACCTAGCACGGCGAAGGTTATCGAACAGGCTAAAACACAATCTTTAGATTATGGTCAAGCTTATCTCATTGGGCAGCAAGTAGAGGAAGCGGCGAAGAAAGACCCGGAAATTGCTCAAGCTGTAGAAGCTGTAGCCAATGAAGCACAACCTCAACTGACGAACACTATTATTGAAAATTGGCAGGGGATAAATATTAAAGGTGGAGTTAACGCCAAAACCTTAAACTCTGTAGGTTAGGTTGAGGAACGAAACCCAACATTTCCAGGGCTTTGTTGGGTTGCGCTTTGCTTAACCCAACTTACAATTTTTCTTAACTAATACTGAAATATTATGCAGTCACCGCCTCACGTCGGTTGTACTCAGAAGCATCTCCTTTGATGGCTTCACTTTGTTTACCATCAATGCCAACTGGGAGGTCGCCGACAATTGTGACTCGTTGAACGTGGCGAGGCTGGTCGCCGTAATCTGCGATCGCATAATGTTGAGTAGCTCGGTTATCCCAAAAGGCTACATCACCAACTTGCCAACGCCAACGAACTGTATTCTCAGGACGTGTGATGTATGCCTGCAACAGCCGCAGAATATCATCTGATTCAGTTGTTGATAAGCCACGGAACTGGCGCACAAATCCGCCGATGAATAGTCCCCGCTCTCCAGATTCTGGATGGATGCGTACAACTGGGTGTAGAGTTTCGTATACAGTCGAGGTGAAGACAGCCCGATAAGCCTTGGCATCTTCAGGTAGGTCAAATGCAGTAGCATAGTCGTATTTGTTGCTATGTACTGCCCAAAGTTGGTCTGCAAGATTACGTAGATGGATAGGTAAGTCTTGGTATGCAGTCACGGAGTTTGCCCAGATTGTATCGCCACCAGTCGGGGGAATGTCAAGCGCTCGTAAGATAGAGCCGAGAGGAGGACGGTCTACAAATGTCACATCGGTATGCCAGCTATTGGCGCGGGAAGTAGTGCGGCCATAGTTCAGGTCTAAGACTTCTGGATTTTCTGGCAACGATGGTACAGTGGGGTGGGCTGTAGTAACTTCACCAAAACGACGAGCGAAGGCAACCTGTCCATCAGCATCGAGTTGTTGCTGACCACGGAAAAAGATGACTTTGTATTTGACTAGAGTCTTACGAATATCGCTGATGATTTCATCGCTGAGGTTAGAACTCAGATTAACACCAATAATTTCAGCACCGATACGTCCTGCAACTGGTTTGATATCAAAGTATTGGGAACCCATGTTTTTATCTCCAATAAGTTTATGTTTTGACAAATTGTAGAGACGCGATTCATCGCGTCTGATTCATCGCGTCTCTACTGTTAAACACCAGGGGTAGATCCGCCATCAACGATAATCTCTGTTCCTGTAATCGATGCAGCAAGATCAGACACCAAAAATAGCGCCAGCGCGGCAATTTCTTCTGGCTGGGCGATTCTTTTTAAAGGAATACTTTGGATGTTTTGTGCCTTCACTTGCTCAACAGTGATGCCTTGCGCTTGGGCGTTTTGCCGCGCTAAAGTCTCGGCACGCTCAGTAGCTGTCGCACCAGGGGAGATAGCATTAATGCGAAT
Source organism: Nostoc sp. NMS2 (assembly GCF_017115105.1). GTDB lineage: Bacteria > Cyanobacteriota > Cyanobacteriia > Cyanobacteriales > Nostocaceae > Nostoc. Next base: position 27,643 of record NZ_JABXKH010000164.1, on the reverse strand, counting down.
CTTGTACTCGGCTAACTCTTTAGAAATGCCCTTTGTGAAGTTGAGTAGAGCCGCATTGCTTGTACCACCAGCTAGGAAGTTAGGGCGAGGTGTACGTCCTGCACCGCCAACTATATTAACAATTCGTCCATCACCGCGACTTTTTTGATGGGGAACGACGGCTCTAACTAAGCGGATGTAGCCCAATAATTTTAAGTTCCAAGCATCCAAGAATAAATCATCAGTGGATTCAAGGAAAGATCCAGCACGGGCTGATCCGGCATTGTTAATCAAAATATCAATCTGATTAAATTGGGACAATGTTGTCGAGACAACTTTCTCAATATCCTCTGCTTTAGTCAGATCGGCGCTGATAGCAATAACTTTAGCGCCAGGAGTTGGTAGGGACTGGATGGCAGCTACTGCATTTTCTAGTCTTTCTTGATTGCGGGCTGCGATCGCAACATTGATACCTTCACTATAAAGGGCTTTGGCAGTAGCTAATCCAATTCCCGCACTTCCTCCTGTAACAATCGCTGTTTTACCTGATAGTTTTAGTTCTAAGCTCATACAAATTTACCCTCACAAATGTAAGTATTTATTTGCGAACCAATAATATTGCCGATTGAGATCCTGTATTGTGGATATCCAAGATGACTTGCCTTTCCTCAGATGTACAACCCAGAAGTATCTTGATTTCTGTATCCCGCTTTTCCAAATCAACACTACAAATCACGGCAGTTACTGTTTGATTAGACAAGCTACCTATCCAAACATCAATATCATTTCCATCTCCAGATTGAGTATCTTGCAAGTATCCATAATCCAGTGGATAAACAAAAGATGGATAACGTGGATGTGATGTCCCTTTTTGGCGATCTATCTTAATATGACTAGAAGCTACAAGCCGATCTAGTTTTAACCAGAAATCAGCATAATTCGTAATTATCACCCCACTGATAAATCTGCGTGATTACAACAAGAAACAAAATTAATCTTTCTGCATAAATGAGTGCATGAAAAAAGAATTAATTACGAATTACGAACTTGTACTGAGCGTAGCCGAAGTATTACGAATTACGAATTATTCTGAAATGTGCAACACAGCCTTACCAGGAAAACGCCTGTCGAGTAGTTGTTGGGCTACGTCAGCTATTTGTGTCCAAGAAGCTTCTAAATCAATGTGAGGATGCAATTGGCCGGCTTCTACTAGACTCAAAAGCCGTTTTAAACCGACTGCGGCTGATTCAAATCTCAATTCATCGAACAGGCGTAAACCATACAGGCTCACACTACCTGTCTCGAAAAATTGGGCAGCGTTGAATGTCACTTCTGCTCCCCCAGATACTCCATACAGCACAGTTTTTCCATCTTGCGCCAGTAAGCCAAGGGCTACCCCCAAAGTCTTACCACCCACTGACTCTATAATTAGATGATAGGGGCCATACTCACTAGCAGGTGAGAGGTCTTCGCCAATCACCACCGATTGCGCCCCTGCTTCTCTAACCAAAGTTTCATAGCCGGCTTGACGAATATATGCCACGACTTGCGCCCCTGACAGTTGCGCCAATTGGATAGCGAAGTAACCAACGCCTCCTGATGCGCCTGTAACCAGAACTGGACGACCTAACAGTGAACCACCTTTTAGCACTGCATGGTACGCAGTTAAACCCGCTACAGGTAGGGTGGCAGCTTGAGCAAAAGATACCGATAGCGGCAGTTCTGCTAAGGCGTTAGTAGGAACAGATACAAGTTCCGCCCAAGCACCGGCGCGGCGTAAGCCAACTACACGCGCTCCTTGGGGAGGCCCAGACCCATCAGCCGCAGGGATTTCCACTACACCTGCCAAGTCCCAACCAGGCTGCCAACCAGCTTCAGCAGTGGTTGAACGTTTTATTTCTCCCCGATTCAGAGAAATCGCCGCTACCCTGACTAGAGCTTCATCTGGGGCAGGCTTTGGTGCATTCACTTCACTAAGTGCCAAACGCCCCGGCACATTGGGGTCAACAATCACAGCACGTATTTTGCTCATAAGGTTGCCCTGGCTTAGAGATTAATTTCTAGTTCGTTGATTCGCAATGTACTACCTGCAATAGATAAACTCGATAGATTAGTTATTTCTTCTTAATTTCAAATCCCTGTAACTAGGTTAACGGAATTCCATAAACTACGGTAACACAATAGGTTTACAGTATTTTCTGGAACGTAAAGAAAAAACTATCACAGACAGCTAGAATAATCAAGCACCTTGCAAAAAGATTTGTTGCATCAATGATTACATCTATTACTGTGTTGTAAGCTAGTCGCTATTAACACCTCCACCTCCTACCTGGCTGTATGACTAGCCGTCCAAGTGTCTCTAGATTTTGCTAGGCAGTATGGGGAAATTCAAAATTCAAAACTTTTATATCTTTAATCTGATGAAACTCAAGCGTTATTTCTGGATAACTGTTTTAACCATCATTGCATTATTATTTGCTATTTTGCCAGCGAGAACTCAGCAATATCCGTCATTAAATACCCTGTTTCAAATATCGACATTTAGCGCTCTTAAAGTGGGAATTTTTGACGGCGATACTAATTTTAAGCAGTTGAGAAAACACGGTAATTTTGGTCTGGGGACAGTAAATTCTCTAGATGGAGAAATGGTTGGATTAAATGGCAAATTTTACCAGATAAAAGCTGATGGAGTTGCCTCTGTTATTCCTGATTCGATGAGAAGTCCTTTTGCTACAGTCACCTTTTTTAAACCAGAAACATTAATTAATCTAGAAGGGCAGATGAATTATGAACAATTGCAGCAATCTTTAGATTGGCGCTTACCAACTAAAAATTATCCTTATGCTATTCGTATCCAAGGTAATTTTCCTTATCTAAAATTTAGAATTCCTCCTAAACAAACTCCGCCATATCGTTCTTTGAATGAGGCGATAAAAGAACAATCAATTTTTGAATTAAGAAACATCAATGGCACTTTAGTCGGTTTTCGGATACCCGAATATATGCAAGAAATAAATCTTAATGGCTATCACTTTCATTTCATCACTGCAAATCGGACAACTGGAGGGCATATTTTAGATGGACAATTCCAAAATGCTAAAATAGAAATTGCTCCTCTATCAAACGTTGAGATAAATTTGCTCAAGACTGCTGAATTTGTCCAAGCTAATTTGGGAGATGGTAAACCTGCTGAAGTCAACAGAGTTGAACGTAAGTAAATATTTTTGAATTAAAGCTATGTCACTACCAGAAACTATTGCAAAACAAACGGATGCCCGCCCTCCTGTGGCGATTGGGCATGAATTAGAGTCAGAATTAGGCGTAGGTGCTTAATTAGTAGCGATCGCACCAAATTACCGCTCTAAGAGGTTGTTTGAAAAGTATTTTTCGTAACACCAAAGCCTCGGAAACCTAACCCCCCTAGCCCCCCTTCCCTACGAGGGAATGGGGGTTTCAAAGCCTCTCTCCGCTTCGGGGAGAGGAATGGAAGCGGGGTTTCTAGTATACTTTACGACTTTTCAAACATCCTCTAAGTCTGCTCTGTAAAAGTACACCAGGTTTGCACAACATGACCCTTCAACTGTTGTCCTAACCAAGGTGTATTTTGTGAAAGTGTATAAAGACTTTTTCGTTCGACTTTCCAGATTTGCTGGGGGTCAAATAAAGTAAGTTCTGCTGGTTGATGAGGTAAAATAGCACTGACTTTTTGCCCCAAACACTCGGCTGGACGGGTACTCAATGCCCGCCATAATTCTAAAGCTGTAAATTCCTCAGTTTCAACGAGATATTGCCACAGCAAGGGTAATGCTAACTCTAAACCAATTGCTCCTGGAGGCGCTTCAGCAAAGGCTTGGACTTTTTCTTCGTAGCTGTAGGGTGTGTGATCGATCGCGATCGCATCTATCACCCCTGCACGTACACCTGCACGTAACGCCACTACATCACTAGGATTACCTAAAGGCGGGTCTAAATGCAAGCTAGTGTGATAACTCTTAACTGCTTTTGTATCCAGTAAAAGGTGCATCCAGGTGGTACTGGCGGTGATGGGTAAACCAGCAGCCTTGGCTGAAGCGATTAATTCCACGCTGCGAGATGTGGAGACGCGCATGATATGGACTGGTGTACCGATGGCTGCGACTAATTCAAGCATAGCTGCGATCGCAGTAGTTTCTGCGCTGGCGGGTATGGGTGGTAAACCGAAACGGAGAGCATCTGCCCCTTCTCTCATTACACCATTTGCTGTTAACTGGCGATCGCTAGGCCAAAATGCGACTGGTTTACCCAACGGCTGGAGATACTCTAACACTCGCCGCACCAGCGCCAAATTTTCAAAGGGCTTACCATCGCTAAAACCAACAACTCCAGCAGATGCCAAATCTGCCAATTCCGTCATTTGCTTCCCAGCAACATCCAAGGTAATAGCACCCCAGATATGAAGCAAGGGGAGAGGAGAGGCAGGGGGAGCCAAATTAATTTTCTCCTTCTCCCTCATCTCCCTCATCCCTCCCCCTCTCCTCTGCTGCAACTGTGCCACAAGTGCAGGGTTATCAATAGCTGGGGATGTATCGGGTAAGATGCTAACTCTGGTAAAGCCGCCAGCAGCAGCAGCTTGTAAAAGAGACAACAGGGTTTCCCGTTCTTCAAATCCTGGTTCACCGGAGTGGCTATACAAATCCACTAACCCAGGCCCGATAACTAATCCCTGACAATCTCTAATTTGAGTATCGGCATGAATATCAGCAATGTGTGAAGCCACTTCTTTGATATAACCATCAGCAATCAGCACATCAAAGATTTCGTCAATTTCAGAAACTGGATCAATTACCCGTACTTTTTGCAGCAGTTCAGTCATAAAACTTTTTAGTTAGGAGAGACGCAATTAATCGCGTCTTTACAGGAGTTAGGAGAGACGCGATTAATAGCGTCTTTACAGGAGTTATAAGTTATGAGTTATTTGTTCCTCGCTCATCACTTCTAACTTTATTCATCACTCATAATTTTCACTCCTAACTTTATTTCTAACTCCTCACTCTGCCAATTTTAGATTTTAGATTTTAGATTTACCCTTCAATCTAAAATCCAAAATTCCAAATCCAAAATTGAATGGCTCCTAACTTTTTTACAATGCTCCTGCTGCTGTTTTATCTAATACGCCTCCACCAAAGTGAGTGGTGATATTCATAGCTTGCAATACTGGTAAACCATCTATTCCAGAAGGGTAGTCGATAACGCTGACTGCGCCATTACCCTGGCGGAAATTCCAGAAATTTTCTAGCGATAAACCCAGAATGTGACAAAGTAGAGTTTTATTTGTAGCGTCATGAGCTACTACTAATACAGTTTTGAATTGATTAGTTAATGCTGCTTCCACAATTGATTGCCAAGCTGCAACACTGCGTTCCCACACTTCTTGCAAATTTTCCCCTTCAGGCATTTGTACTTGTGCGGGTACTAAGCGCCAGCGTTGCAACTCTCCGGGAAACTCTTGTTCTATTTCTGTTTCTAATTTTCCTTCCCAGAGTCCGTGGCTGATTTCTCTTAAACCATCTTGCAAGTCTAACTTTACATTAGGATGCTGTTTTAAGATAATTTCTGCTGTTTCTTTAGGGCGTAGCATTGTGCTACTGCAAGCAAAATCAATCGCTACCTCTTGGAGAAATTCACCTGCTTTTTGCGACTGTTGTCTACCGTTGTCATTGAGGGGAACATCAATTTGTCCTTGAAACCTGGTTTGGCGATTCCAGTCGGTTTCACCGTGACGCACTAGCAACAACCGGACTCCTTGATGATCTGGTCGCAATGAGGGTAAAGTCTCTCCAGTGTGTTGCGTCTGATTTAAAGATTCTAGCTGGACTGGTTCGCCCAATCCCCCAGCAAAATTAAGTACGCTGATGCCACAGTTAGATTGCTGGATTGAATGGTAGCGACTTGCAGGGATTCCTAAAGCTGTGCTAATTAGGGCGCGATTAATGCCGTTATGTCCCACTATCAGAATAGTTTCGCCTTGATGGTGAGACAAAGTTTCTTGCCAAAACTGCCGCGCTTGTTCGTATAAAGCAAGAACAGGAAAATGTTCTCTTGTCCCTTGTACGTCATTTAGCAGCATCCGCAGTTCGTCGGGGCGTTGATGCCAAGTGCGATAGTCTTCGGCAAACTTTTGCTTAACTTCAGCAGTTAGCAGTGCTTCCCATAAAGGAAGGTCGATTTCTAGTAGCAAATCAGAAACTTGAATTACAGCAGATTGTTTAGAATGAGTAGCTAACTCATTCTGAATAATATCTGCTGTGTGTTTCGCTCGTTGCAGGGGACTGCTATAAATAGCATTAAATAAAATATTGCTGAGGGCTTTGCCAACAATACTTGCATCGTTACGACCTTTCTCGGTTAATGTTGACGCATCAGTGCGTCCCTGAATACGCCGCTCGGTGTTATAACCGCTTTGACCGTGGCGCACAATGATGACACGAGTCATCTCAAAGCCCTCCTGTATCTAGACGATTAATTTTACTGCAAAATGATTGCAGAATTACCGACTCAGGAAGGCGGATTTAGTTAAAAGGGCGGTTAGGAATCGCAACTACACAGGCAAAACCCACCTGCGTAGGTTTCAAACCCTCAATTATTTCCTGAACGTAGTGGCATGGCAAGGCTAAAATGTTGCATTAAATTTTCTTGTGGTGTAGGCATCTTGCCTGCACCGGACGGGCAAGATGCCCATCCCACAAGAGTTTGCTAATGCACTATTTTAGCCTTGTTGCGCCAGTAGGCTAACGCATCTTGGATTGTTGACGGTGCGGCGCTTGGCGACAACACACCATACATTAAAGCTTATAGCTTTTCCTAATCAAATGAGGTACTTCATAGCCCCCTATCGAAGAGCGGGGAGGGGGTTGGGGGTGGGGTTTTTGTACCTCACTCAACTGGGAACCGCTATAATTACGAATTACGAATTACGAATTACGAATTATTTATACCTAATTATTCTCTCCCCAAATCTAACTGTACTTGCAATCCATCATTGTCACTGCCAGACTGAGCGGGTGTTAAGAAAACAGAAGTATCTGGCAATGATAATGATTCGTTAAAGCGGATTTTGACTGGAGTTTTGTCTCTTCTATTATTGTTAGAGATGCTTGCTGGATTAGTTCGCTCAAAAAACCTTCCAAAGTCATCTTTGGCTGTTCTATTATCAATTCCAAGCAGGGAATCACCAGTTAATCTGTATTGTCCTGGATTTGAGCTTGATGCTGGTGACTGTGCGTACACCTGGCTTCCTAAGCTTGCAAAGGCTGCGGTAATTCCCAAGAAAGCAATAATTTTGGCGTTCATTTATTTTATCTAAATTATTTTTAATATTGCTTGTCTTTATTTTCTGGGCAAATTATTTTAATTAACTCTATCGTTAGGTTCTATTACAATAATTATATTGGGTATATACTCAATCCTATTCGGTTAAGGCAAGAGACGCGATGAATCGCCGTCTCTACAATAATCGGTCTTTCGTCTTGACGGCGATTTATCGCGTCTTTGCGATCTAAAATTTTCATCAAAAAACCTTAACCGAACTGTATTGCGTATATACTTAGCTCGCCAATAATTTTTGTTCGGGAGTGGGAACGAGTGCTGGAATATGCGAGTAGTTGAAGTGCGATGTCTACGACGGTCACTGAGCGAAGTCGAAGTGCGGGCTGCGCCTACGCAATTTCTTTCAAGCAGCTATCCTTCACTAATTAACTGTAACAAGGCTTCTGTTGATATCTTGCCACTCATATCAGCACCTTCTAATAGGCTGTCTGCCAAATCTCGCTTCTGGTGATGCAATTGCACAATTTTTTCTTCAATAGTATCCTTTGCTACCAAGCGATAAATTGTCACCGGGCGTTGTTGCCCAATCCGATGGGCGCGGTCTGAAGCTTGGTCTTCCACTGCGGGATTCCACCAAGGGTCTGTATGAATCACATAATCAGCCGCAGTCAGATTGAGTCCTGTACCCCCCGCTTTGAGACTAATGAGAAAGACATCTCCTGAACCAGCTTGAAAGGCATCTACTCGTTTTTTGCGCTCTGCCACTGAAGTACTGCCATCTAGATATTGATAATTAATACCTTGCTGTTCAAGATAATCGCGGATGATGTGCAAATGGTCAACAAACTGACTAAACACTAACGCTTTATGACGATTTTCCAGCAGTTCGCCCAGCACCTCACCAAAAAGTTGCAACTTGGAACTGGGTAATTCCGTATCAGGCATCACCAAACTAGGATTACAGCAAGCGCGACGCAGTTTCATAATCTCAGCCAAAACTTGCAAATGTTTCTTTCCTGCTTCTGCATCGCTTTCGGTGAGTTTAGATATGGCCTGACGGCGCAACGCTTCATAGAATGCCTTTTCTTCCCGACTTAACTCTACATGAAGAAGAATTTCAGTACGAGACGGCAACTCTTCTAGTACCTGATTTTTTGTCCGCCGCAACAGAAATGGTTGAATAAGTTTTTTGAGTTTATTACGTGCAAGTTTATCCTGATATTTTTCAATGGGGGTAGCAAAGCGTTGATTGAAGCTTTCAAAAGAACCCAATAACCCAGGATTAATAAAGCGGAACAAATTCCACAACTCACCCAGGTGATTCTCAATGGGAGTCCCAGTAGTCAGCAACTTAAAATTAGATTTTAGGTTCATGGCTGCCTGAGAACGTTTAGTGGTCATATTTTTAATCGCCTGGGCTTCATCCAGGACAATAGTTTGCCACTGTACACCAGAAAGCATTTGCGCTACTTCTTCCTGCTGTAATAAACCATAACTGCATACCAACATATCCAAAGGTTGTAACCCATCCAATAATTTTTGGCGGTTAGCACCAGAAAATTGAATAATATTGAGAGTTGGGGCAAACTTCTGCGCTTCACTCACCCAATTCATGCACACGGAAGTGGGGGCAATAATTAGGGTTGGCCCTTCATGGGCATTTCTGAGAATGACCGCCAATGCTTGCACGGTCTTACCCAATCCCATTTGGTCTGCTAAACAAGCGCCCACACCCCAATGTGCTAGCCGCGCCAGCCAACAAAAACCTTCCATCTGGTAGTCACGTAGTTCTGCTTGAAGCGTAGATGGCAGTTCCGGCTGGAGGTTCTGCACCTCCTTAAGACGCTGGATATGTGTTTTCCAGTGTTTATCTGCTTTTACCTTACCTACCTCATCAACAAAATCCTCTAACCCTAATGTTGCCAAGGGGTGAAAACGAATACCTTTACTATGTTTTTCCGAAAACATCCGCAATTCGTCGAGGCGTTTCCGAAAAGCTTGAGTTAAAGCCAAAAATTGACCATCACCAAGGGGGATAAAACGGCTGGGGGTTTTCTCTAATAGTTCTAGTAGTTGCTGCATATCTAGCACTAGGTCGTTATTCAATTTCAACTCCCCTGTTGCTGCAAACCAGTCTTGCTGACGTTGAATTGATAAATTAAAGTCTTTCAAGTCGGCATTGTGGCTAATACGCAGTTTTTCTCCTTGTGGCCATTCTATGACTACGTTATTTCCCAGTGCTTGCAGTTCTAGCAGCAGTTCTAAACAGTTTTCTGGATCAACTATAGTCCATTCACCATCTTGTTCTTCAGTTTGAGTCAAAGTGGCGCAAGCTGCTACAGCGTCTTTGGCCAGTTGCTTCTCTTCAGACAGATTTCGTCTGGTTTGGAGACGTTTACCGGCAATCTCAGCAATTACAGTTTCACCACCTGTACCAGGACGGTAGTAGGGGCCACCTTGGGCAAAGGGGCGCGACAAAAGGCTGATTTTCAAGCCGGCATTGGCAGGTAAAAGGTGAATATGGGGTAGAGTCTGGGCGGGTACTTCTTCTGCACCTTCTGAACCGCCACCGATGTCAGAATGGACGGTGACGATGCCAGAGACGGCATTAATGGCTGCCAAAACTTGTTTTTCGGCGATCGCTGGTACATTTAATTTATTATCTTTACCAATAATCTCCGCAATGCGTCTGTGTTCGGCAGTAATTTCAATGATTTTGATGCGGGTTGGGGTTTCTTTGATATGCAGAATATTCTGTGATTCTGGTAACTTGGGAGAAAATTCCAAGGTGAGACGGCCAAGTTTTTCTTTTTTAACCAGTAGTTCCGGTTCCCCCTTGACGATTTCTACACGGATATTTGGTGTATCTTCCCAAAAAACCAACGGGTGGCCAATTAAAGCAGAGATGGCTTTTTCACCGAAGGTATAATCAACTTTGCCATAATAGCCATCACTATATGCCTCAATACAACTACATACCCGCATATCTTGGGGGGTGATGTAATCAAACTCAGATAATGCACTGTTCAGACGCTTGAGGGCTATAGGGCGACCTTTACTCCACTCCCCTTTGGCATTAACTTTTTGTTCTCGCGGTTGTAAGACACATTTGCTGGGATAGAAGGTAATGAACCATGTTAAACGCAGTTCAGATTCTGGTTTTCCTGGTGTTTGTGGTTCTTTTTGGAGATTTGCCAGGGCATTGAGGCACATTTCCCAAGCTTCTTGGGGTCGAATTAAGTCTACGATGGTTTGGATATCGCTATCTTCTCGCAGTGCCTCTGCAAGTTGTTTATAGTTACTACTAGGTTTGAGTCTGGATAGGAGTTCTGCACTTTCCATTGCCAACCAGTGATAACCGGATGTGAGCGATCGCCGATACAATGGTTCTAATAAATCAGGTAAGCGTTTTTTAGCACTCTCAGCGTCCATCCAGTAAAGGCATAGTGAACAAAACAATGTTTGTAAGCTATTTTCTTCTTCCACAGAAGAAATATGACCGCTAACTACAAATTGTTTTTGGCTAATATCACCAAGGTGTACTTGCAGCACCATTTTCAGTCTGCCATAAGTGAACCTGAGCCAGTGATCTGATTGACGGTACATCAAACTGGTGTACTCTTCTGCTTCTCGGAGGCGTTGCACTGAACCATCTTTTAACAGTGCGAGGATAAAAAATAAGCCCCCAATTGTATTGAAATACATTTGGCGTTTGCTTGTAGCCTTTTTTATGGCTTTTAGGGCATCTGTATAACATTTTATGGCTTGTTCATTATCACCCCGCAGAAAACTTAACCAACCCCAAAAGATAGCGGCGTTATGTTTATATTCATTTGATATCCGCTCCAGACTTTCTTGTGCTTCTTGGGTACAACCTTGTAAGAGCAGTTGTTCTGTCAAAATCAGATGTAGATAATCTGAGCAATGTTTTCCACGTGTAGAACATTCTTCTTCCAACAGCGTCAACGCATCTTCAGAAGCAGATAATTTTAAGGCTGAATTGAAGAGGATACTTGATATGCCACTTTCATATAATCCTTGTGGTAGGGTGTTAAACCAATCTGCATCAAATGGATTATTGCATATCTGCTCAAAGATATTTTGTATTGATATTTTTTCTTCGCTATCACTGTACTTCTGATAATCTTCAATTTGCTGATTAATAAAACTAGGATCTTGGCGATAAATACCAATGCGGATTTCTCTGATACACTGGCGTAAGTTGTAGAAGATCCGAGAGTCTCTGTTCCAGTGAGTACGTATTGGTAGCTTCTCCTCTACTGCTGTGACGAGGATTTCAAACTGTCCGGTTTGTACAGCATGACGAGTAGCAATTTCTGTGAGTAACGGATGACATTCAGCACCTTGCCTACTTTCCTGCACTAACAAGCCTGCTTTTAACAATTTATCAATTTGGGAACTGAGGGTTTTAGTAACCCAAGGTTTATTGTTTTCATCTAAAGCGTCAATTTTACTAAGACAACTTACTAATGAATTTTTGTCTATCGGTGCATAAATTACCGAAAATAACTGAATAATTTTTTGTATGGAAGGATGTAACTTAAAGTATTTATCAGCAAGTTGTGTTTGCAGTTTTGTGGTATCAGTTGCCAAATTAATCATAGTATTTATTTAGTTGTTTAAATAATTCCATTAATTTCCGTTTCCGTCCATGACCCGCTTCTAGTTGAAGATATGCGTACAGCTGAGGTAATTCCACCTGCATCAAATCGACATAGCACCCAAGTATTTTATTTTTAGCTTACGCTTAAATTGCCTTTATTTTCTCTTGTGTTTGCATTCCACTTAAATCCCAAGCTGTCCTAGTGGTCTGTCCCATTAATTATGATAGGTGAGGGTGAGCAGATCCTCAACTTCTTAAAGAAGTCGGGGATCTTACAGCCCAGTAAAATTAATGACAAGCGATCGCAAAAGCTCGACAGGCAACAGTGAAAGGTAATTTGCAATAGTCGTCATTTAGCCGATGTTCCATCGGCTGTTACTAAACAAATTTAGCTTGAAGCAGAAGAAGCCCCACACCTGTACTGTACTCAGTCAGTGTGGGATGAATTATGGGCAATGAGGAAGTGACCAACAAACGATATTTAACGTAGTTCAATTAGAAACGTTGGTCGCTGACGAATTGCCAATCTTTATTGTTGGCTCTCCCAAGGTGTCAATTAATTCTTCAATGTATATCTTGAAACCTGTAGTTCAACTCTAATGAATAAGGATTTGCCCTCATCCCCCAACCTATCCCCCATATCTGGGAGAAGGGGTTAGGGGTTAGGTCTATTTGCATACCCGTACCTCACCAGATTAAAAATGACGTTATATCAAGCCTACTTAGTGTTTTAATTTTAGAGACAACTAACTGTTTATATATATGCGATTCAATAAACTTTTCATCGCATCTTCTCTATTAACTACTGCTCTTTTTATACCTAATGCTGCCATTGCTCAAAATCGCGGTACTCCGGGTAAATTTGATTTTTATGTACTGACACTCTCTTGGTCGCCAGATTATTGTGCAGCAAATGGTAGTCGCGATCCGCAGCAGTGCGGTTCTGGAAGGAAACTTGGTTTTGTACTACATGGTTTGTGGCCACAGTACCAAACTGGTTATCCAGCTAATTGTTCCACGCAAAAACTACCGTCGGAAGTAAAGCGGCGGTTTCCCAATTTGTATCCTAGTAATAAACTTTACGATCATGAATGGGAAAAACATGGTACTTGTTCGGGGAAAACACCTGCGGAATACTTGACATTGAGTAAAAAGTTAAAAGATGCGATCGCTCTTCCCACAGCTTATAATCGTCCTGATAAACCCTTGCGTACCACAATTGCGAACTTTAAAAATTCATTTGTGAGTGCAAATAATAAAATAACTGCTGATGGCATAGCACCTTTTTGTTCTGGTTCGGGAAGATTTTTGCAAGAAGTCTTCTTTTGTTATTCCAAAAACGGTGAACCTGGTATTTGTAGCGCCGAGATTTTGAAGCGATCGCAAAAAAGTTGTGGTCAACCAGATTTTTTAGTCAGAAACGTTAGATAAAAATGGGGAATTGGGCATGGAGAAGAAGCACGGGAGCAGTGGGCAAGGGAGAGAATACAAAATTACATCTTTCTCCTCTGCACCCTTCCCCCTGCCCCTCTGCCTCTTCCTCACTCCCTCATCCTCCCCCATTCCCCACTCCCTAAGCTATCGTCACATCTGGCGACAAATAAACATCCTGAATGGTATGAAACAGTTTTACGCCTTCCTCAAAGGGACGTTGGAAGGTCTTTCGCCCAGAAATTAATCCTGAACCACCAGCGCGTTTGTTAATTACAGCAGTGCGAATTGCTTCTGCAAAGTCATTTTTCCCAGTCGCGCCACCAGAATTAATTAACCCCACGCGCCCAGAGTAGCAATTTAGTACTTGATAACGAGTTAAATCAATTGGGTGATCGGTTGTCAATTCTGTATAAACGCGCTCATCTGTTTTGCCGTAACTCTTACCACTGGCTTTAGCAACTGCACCATAACCATTGTTATTTTCGGGTAACTTTTGTTTGATGATATCAGCTTCAATTGTCACACCTAAATGATTTGCCTGTCCGGTGAGGTCAGCAGCAAGGTGGTAATCTTTATCTTGTTTAAAAGCGTTGTTCCGCAGATAGCACCAGAGAATTGTTACCATTCCTAATTCATGGGCGCGTTTAAAAGCTTTACTGATTTCTTGGATTTGTCTGGTAGATTGGTCTGAACCAAAGTAGATTGTCGCACCTACGGCGGCTGCCCCTAAATTCCAAGCTTGTTCCACATCAGCAAACAATACCTGGTCAAATTGATTTGGGAAAGTCAGCAATTCGTTGTGATTGATTTTGGTAATAAAAGGTATTTTGTGAGCATACTTGCGCGAAACTATACCTAATGTCCCCAAAGTTGTAGCAACAGCATTGCAACCTGCGGCGATCGCTAGCTTGACAATATTTTCTGGGTCAAAGTAAATTGGATTGGGTGCAAAAGATGCACCAGCAGAATGTTCAATCCCTTGGTCTACTGGTAAAATGGAGAGATAACCTGTGTTTGCCAGACGACCAGTAGAATAAAGTAGCTGGAGATTACGCAATACTTGAGGATTGCGATCGCTGTTAATCCAGATTCTATCTACAAAGTCTGGCCCCGGCAAATGTAGTAAATCCTGAGAAACCTTTGCTTTGTAGGTAAGCAGGTCTTCAGCCTCTTTACCTAGCAATGACTCGATAGAATTAGCCTCTATGAGCGTTGTAGTCATAGTGTTTTCCTCAAAAATCGAGCAAATGACCTTGCCTTTAAGATAGCATTTTTAATACTCGTAACCTGGTTCTACTTGCATTAACTAGATATATATTCATTTTGAGAGAAAAGTCTTAAATCATTCTTTAAAAATTGATAAAATCAATGATTATCTGAGATGTAAACCTCATCTAAGTTGAGAACCGTAGTTTTCGCCCTCACCCTAAATCCCTCTCCCAGATCTGGGAGAGGGACTTTGAAATTCTAGCTCCCCGAATCCCATATTTGGGGGATAGGTTGGGGGATGAGGGCAAATCCTTATTCATTAGAGTTGAACTACAGGTTTCAAGATAGACGTGGTTTAACCATGATTTAAGCAAATAAAAAATCATGCTTTTTGAGGATTTTTGTGAATTGCAGACTGATAATTTGATATATTTCAATTCTGATACTCATCATCTAACAACAAAAAGGTCGGGAAGTAATCTCCGCAGATTCCCATTGTTGTCATAATCGTTAAAAGAACAAATACAAGTCTATGAGTAAGTTTCAAATCGATATCGACTTCAGCAATATAGATTTAGCTTCCCTTGAGACAGAAGAGGATTTTCAAAGAGAGGCAAAAATATTACTACCAAAGGTACTGGTAAAACTAGGTGAAACCGTGGGCGAGAAAACTTGGGAAGAATTACAGCAAAAGTTGCAAGCATCTGGAGGTAAACTCAAATCTTCTCCAACCGAGAAACGTAAGTTTATGCAAGAAACAGGAAGAACTTATCAACGAAATGCTAGTAACAGAGAAAAACAAGAACTAGAAGAATATATAGTAGAGCAATTACGCCAGCATAAACTGTAAATACAGCAGTTTTATAAGAAGAATTCAGAACTCAGGAGTCAGAATGGGCTAAACCTTAGCTATCCGCTAACAGCATGAATTCTGTACGAGTGGGTGATGAATATTGGTTAAAACCGTACTTCGTCCCGCTACGCTAACGCCCGAAGTTAAGCGAAAGTAAAATAAATATTTTTCGTAATCAAAACTCTATCCCGCAAGTGGCGTAGAGTATTCTGAATTCTGACTCCTGTTTTATTTTGCATGAAGTATAAAGCTACGGGTTTTGAGGCAGTTCTGGCTGGAGGTAAAAACTTTGTATATCTGAAGCCTTTAATACCCATTTTGAGGATCAAATTACGTATTAAAGAGCGCCTGGAGTCAGCTAGACTAAAGAAGAAATTGCTTAATAAGTTTTAATAATTCTGTTATGAGTACTGATTCACCTGTTACTTCCCCCGATAAGTCTGAATCTCCATTAGGAAAGCGTTTGAGAAACTTCTTAATTGTAATGGTAGCGATCGCTCTTAGCGTTGCCCTCGTCTTAGGATTGCGAACTGAAACAACCTCGGCAACCCTAGCCAAATTAAGCGATTCGTCCACACCACTAGAAGTAGCCGTCAGCAACGGCAAACCATCTCTAGTAGAGTTTTATGCTGATTGGTGTACCGTCTGCCAGAAAATGGCACCAGATATCACTCAACTAGAAACAGAGTATGCTGACAAGATGAATTTTGTCATGCTGAATGTAGATAATACCAAATGGCTACCAGAAATGCTGAAATATCGGATAGATGGGATTCCCCATTTTGTATTTTTGAGTCAGCAAGGGGAAACAATCGCTCAAGCGGTAGGCGACCAACCCCGCACAATTATGGCTAGCAACTTAGAAGCTTTGGTTACTGGTTCGTCTCTTCCTTATGCTCAAGCTAGCGGCAAAGTTTCCAAATTTTCAGCCCCAGTCGCACCAACAGCTAGTCAAGATGACCCCCGCAGTCATGGCAGCCAAGTGGTAAATTAGCAAAAACAACCAACCACTGAAGTAGCAGGTATAACAACAAAGTTTGCTCAATTCATCGTTGGTACTAAAGGCGTTGGTGCTGCCAAACACTACGTAGCTCTTTCCGGCACCTGGTGCGCCAATAATTAGGTCGTCGATGCCATCATGGTTGATGTCTCCAGCATTGCTGACTGAGTTGCCTGATGAGTCACTGGCACTGCCGTTGATGGCAAAGCCGTTTTTGCCGTTGAGACTAGAGAGGTTGAATAATGGATCAGCCATGATTTTCTCGTATGTTTGTTGTTAGCAATGGACTAGATGTAAAATTTTTAAACGAATAACATTAGCATTGGTTAAAAGTTAGGTTAAGCCAATTAATTTTAAATATTTCGTTTTTTATAATAATATTGCCGATGCTTAGACATCATTGCTCAAAAAAGATGGCTAGGCGATCGCACTTTGATATATAAACAGCGATACACAGCTTATTTTTATTAAGATTATTCACCAACCGAAATCAGTGGATTTTTCTCTAATGAAAAAAATTATAAAAGAACACTAATCCCTACTCTTGTTGATGAATAGATTGCCGCTTGAGACGCTTATGAGCGTACATTAATTCGTCAGACCTGGCAATTAGTTGTTCTAGTGACATATTACTTTCTGGTGAGTAACGCTCTATTCCCATACTCATCGAAAGTTGATAACTACGGTTTTGCTGTTGATTAAAGTTGGTAATATTTACTTGCAGACACGATTTGATGCTATCAGCGTCTTTAAAATAGCTGGAGATGAAAACGATGAACTCATCTCCACCCAAGCGAGCAACAATATCCGATTTCCGAAAACTTTGCTTGAGTAATCGACCAGCATCAACAATCAAGGCATCTCCCATATCATGACCAAGGGTGTCGTTAACCTGTTTTAGCCCATCTAAATCAATGAAGATCACCCAGCACAACAATCTCATGCGGTGAGCAATTTTCAACTGTTGTTCAGCCATCACGAAGAAGCCACGTCGGTTATGCAAACCTGTTAGATC
Organism: Nostoc sp. NMS2; assembly: GCF_017115105.1. GTDB lineage: Bacteria > Cyanobacteriota > Cyanobacteriia > Cyanobacteriales > Nostocaceae > Nostoc. The sequence continues at coordinate 10,224 of NZ_JABXKH010000164.1, read as the reverse complement.
GTCGGTCAGCGATAACTGCCTTCCTTCCATCTCTGATTGTTTACGGTTGCGAACTTCCTGAATGAGTTCCATCTGAGCGATGGCTTGTCGAGTTAGGCGGCGCAGTGCATCCAACTGCTGGTAACTTAGCTGACGAGGAACGGTGTCCATAACACACAACGTCCCTATTGGAAAACCATTAGGCGTAACTAGTGGCGCACCACCGTAAAAACGAATTTTAGAATTACCTTTGACTAGAGGATTGTTAGCAAAGCGATCGTCCTTGATGGCGTTGGGAATCACTAATATATCCTCTGGTTGCAGAATAGCATGGGAGCAAAAAGCCGACTCTCTGGGTGTTTCTCTAGCTTTTAGTCCAATGTTAGATTTAAACCATTGGCGATCGCCATCCACTAAGCTAATTAAAGCAATTGGAGTCTTACAAATATAGGCAGCAAGAGCAGTTAGGTCATCAAATGCTTGTTCAGGTAGAGTATCCAGAATATTGTAGTCTGCTAATGCTTTGAGCCTTTCTGCTTCATTTTTAGGTAGAGGAGCAACTGGCGTTTTCACAGATGAGCGTCCGATCCTTAGCCAGAAAAGTCTGGTATGGAAATTTTGCAACAACCGCAGGGTTAACTCTCCAGCATCAAGGCTGCATGATATAAACATCTCTGCAACGAAAATCAACATTCGGTTGAATATACAGAAATATTGTATTGCATGATGTTCTTCATGCCTTTGGTTTGCTCTGTTGTTCATATCACCCTAACTTTCACTGTGCAAATCCCCTGAGCATCTATATGCTTACAAGGTCTTGTACCCAAAGCCAGGTTGAAAATTATCAATGTAAACTTAAAATTATCAAAACTTAGTATACTGTCAAAACTAGATATTTTTGATACCGCTAATTTGTGTGGATGCAGGGAAATTTCGAGGGTTAGATTCCAACCTTCGGAACTTCTCCTTCCCGAGACTGACGGCAAAAATAAAAATGTGCGTAGGCGTAGCCCATCGGAGATATCGCTTAATTTTGCAGTCCAGTCAAGATCATCTCTGCGTAAACAACTATCCTGCTTCGTTGGCTTTAATATTATTTTCGGTAACTTGGCTTTATAGAATTAGTTTGGTAAAAAGCAGCGATTGATACGGTTTTAGTAATCGGTTTCAGCTTTGATTCTTGATAGGAAAGTAATTTATGCTGTAGAAAACTTATCAACAAATTTTGCCAGATGGGTAAATTTTACTCAAACTAAAATTGTTAATTTTACTCAGATAAAAATGCACACAACATTAGCAATGCTGCGTCCTCTTGACCGTGCCAAGATGAAATTAAGATTTTTAGCACAATAATAATGGAGAGAGTAATGATTACCGAAGAAGACTTAGCCCAACAATTTACTCTTATTATGAAACAATCTCACCCAACAGCATGGAAATTACTCCGCCACTGCTATATAAAAGTGCTAAATTCTAGCTTAAAAGGAGCGTATATCGCTCATGCCAAATATATTAAGATTTACTGTCCTGACACACTGATTGCTGCTATAGTAGCAGAAAAAAATTTACTGATAGAAGTGGCAGAATATCTCGGTCTAGTTGAAGTTGTTTGCTTGAATGCTACAAATCTGTTGCACGACCCCAAATCACAGATTAAGAAGGCTTATCCTCAATTGTGGTTAGATTTGATGTGGATTGTTACGCAAAAGCCAGAATTATAAAACCTAGAATTAGTCTTTATACGACTCTAAAATCCCACTGCGAATCATTAATTGTGGCCAAAACAACACAAAAAATCCCATCCACATCACTATAGGGATAGAGACGAGAATGGTTAGCCAGATAGTTTTAAATAGTAACCAGCTACCACTAATCAGTGTTATACCTGTGAGAACTATAGACCAGGGCTGACACCACCAAGGTTTGTAGTTCCAAGGACTTATAGGCTTTTGTTCAGACATTGGTTTTATTTAATAAAACTCCGAATTTACCTTTAACCATTTTTACGTTTCCTAATCATACAAGATACATCATAGTGCCCTCTCGAAGAGCGGGGAGGGGGTTGGGGGTGGGGGAGCATCCCAATGCAAGCTTAAATCTTTTCCCTCACCCCCAGCCCCTCTCCCAAAGATGGGAGAGGGGAGACATAACTCTAGTTCCCCTTCTCCCAAACATGGGAGAAGGGGTTAGGGGATGAGGGCTATCAAGATTTTTGCACATTTGGGATGCTCCCGGGGGTGGGGTTCTTGTACCTCACTCAAGTGAGAACTGCTATAAGCTGTAGAAGTCGGGAGCATCCACTTTTGGAAGAAACACCGGGCGATTGGAAATCGCGGCTACACAAACGAAGTCCGCCTTTCCTTCGGAACGCTACGCGAACGCGGACTCTCTGAAACCCGCGAAGGCGGGTTTGGTTTGTATAGCCCCAGACTTCTAGTCTGAGAGCAATCCGCCAAAAGTGGATGCTTCCTAGAAGTCTTTTACTCTAAGCCGTTTTTTTAATTACGAATTATTCGTTAAGCATTTCCAACAACTGCGCTTCACTTAACTGTGTAATTCCCAAAGAGAGCGCTTTTTCTAGTTTAGAACCTGCATCTTCTCCTACCACCAAATAATCTGTTTTTTTACTCACAGAATCAGTCACTTTTCCACCAGCTTTTTGAATCAAAGCCTTTGCCTCATCTCGCTTTAAGGTTGGCAATGTCCCTGTAACTACAAAAGTTTTACCTGCGAATTTTTGATTACCATCATCAACTGTTTTTGTTTCTTCTGGGGCAGTTAATTGCAATCCTTCTGCTTGCAAGCGTTCTATCAATCTTTGGTTGGCATCAATCCTAAACCACTGATACACAGATTGGGCAATTTCAGCACCAATACCGTAAATTCCTTCAATATCTGATTGCTTTGCTGTCGCTAATTGGTCTACGGTGAAATATTTCTGAGTCAACAATTGGGCATTAACACTGCCAACGTGACGGATGCCTAAACCATACAATACTCTTGACCAAGGTTGATTTTTTGATTGAGCGATCGCATCTACTAATTTCTCTGCTGATTTTTGCCCCATCCTTTCTAATACACACAATCTCTCTGCTGTCAACTCATATAAATCGGCAACGGAATGCACTAAAACTTTATCAACGAGTTGATGCACCAGCTTTTCGCCTAAACCTTTAATATCCAAGGCATCACGACTCACCCAATGTTCAATGGAACCTTTGAGAATCGCTGCACAGGAAGCATTGACGCACCGAGTTACTGCCTCACCTGATTCTCGCACCACTGCTTGATCGCAGATAGGGCAATGGGTGGGCATAACGAAGGGTTCAGTGTCAGCAGGACGGAGTTCTTTGAGTACCCTCACCACTTCTGGAATAATTTCTCCAGCTTTGCGGACAATAACAGTATCGCCAATGCGGATGTCTAATTGAGAAATGCGATCGCTATTGTGTAAAGTCGCGCGGGAAACGGTTGTCCCCGCCAATTGCACAGGGCGCATTTCTGCTAACGGCGTTAACGCCCCGGTTCGTCCGACATTTACAGCAATATTTTCCACACGAGTGGGCGCTTCTTCGGCGGGGTACTTTAACGCTACTGCCCAGCGAGGGAATTTTTGGGTAAACCCTAGCTGTTCCTGAAGTTTAAAAGAATTCAGCTTTACTACCACCCCATCAGTCATGTAGGGTAAATTCAGGCGTTCCGTATCCCAATATTCATAATATTTTGCCACTTCTGCGATCGAGGCACAAAGTTTGTGGTTGGGGTTTACTTGAAAACCCATCTTTTCTAACAACTCCAACGCTTCCCATTGGGTATTGGCAATACTGGTGTCATCTCTACCAGGAATGTGCAGAGTATAGCCAAAGAAAGCTAACCGCCGTTTAGCGACAATGCGCGAGTCTAATTGTCTGAGTGTACCAGCTGCGGCATTCCGGGGATTGGCGAATAATTGCTCACCTGCTTTTTGCCTTTCCTCGTTGATTTGTTTAAATACTTGCAACGGCAAAAATGCCTCGCCTCGCACTTCCACCCTTTCGAGAATTTCTAACCCTTCAAAATTCAAACGCAAGGGAATTGAGCGAATTGTCCGCACATTTTGGGTGATATCTTCACCCATCACTCCATCACCCCTAGTTGTACCTCTAACTAGAATGCCATCTTGGTAGGTAAGAGCCAAAGCAGAACCATCAATTTTCAATTCAGTGACATATTCCACTGAATCTATTTTCGGTACTTGTCGCCGCCAGCGCTGATCCCACCCTTGCAACTCATTAATATTAAATGCATTTTCCAGACTGTACAGGGGGATATTATGCCGCACCGAACTAAACTGCGTTGCTGGTTTCTCACCCACGCGCTGAGTCGGACTATCGGGTGCTGTCAACTCTGGATATTGAATTTCTAGTTGTTGCAATTCTCGATATAGATGGTCATAGACTGCATCCTCCATAATTGGAGCATCTAAGACGTAATAAGCATAGCTGGCTTGTTGCAATAACTGGCGCAGTTCTTCTGTACGTTTTACTTCAGGCTTAATCTGGGTCATTAGACTTATTACAAAATACCTAGTGAACAGAATGGACTGCTTATCGTAGCCCATTCCGACTTCCGACTTCCAACTTCTTTACACTACTCTCTGCACAAACCACCCTAAGACACTCAATCCCAGCAACAAAGGTGTTAACCAATCACCCCAACGCACATATAAAGTCTGTGTCTGTCGCCGATAAATTGTTTCAGCATGAGTTTCGTAAGTATTATATCCAGACATCCACAAGGTTCTCCCGTGAGGATCTACAAAGGCTGAATATCCGGTATTAGTTGCCCGTGCTGACCATCGATCAGTTTCAATTGCCCGCATTATATCCTGTGCATGGTGCTGAAATGGCATCGATGCAGTGTAATGGGCATCGTTAGAAGAACTGAGGATAAATTGCCCACCCGCCGCAGCTTGACGGCGGAATTGTTCAGGAAAAGCAGATTCGTAACATATACTAGCGATCGCCCGACCAAAAGGAGTGTCAAATATTTGATTTGCTGAACCAGGAACTTGGTGTGCCTCCAAAGGTGACAAGCGTTGAACAAGTCCGCCTAAAATTCCTTCAAAGGGAATATATTCTCCCAAAGGTACGAGTTTGGACTTATCATAGCGGCTGACAATTTCACCTTTACTGTTGAAAGTAAATAAGCTAATTGTATAACTGTCTCCTCGTTCGCCAAAAGCCCCAATCCAAGCAACCACACCTTTTTCCTTCACTGCTGCGACTAAGGCAGTTCCCAACAAGTTACGCTGGAAAATGGGTAAGGCTCCTTCTGGGGTGAGGACTGCATCTACACCTTGATTTGCTAGAGTTAGATACCCACTAGTGTAATTTTCTTGGGCGCGACGAAACCCTTCGGAACTTCGTAAAAGTCGGTTCGGGATATTACCCTGAACAATCCCCACTTTCAAAGCTGCTTCTGTGGGTTGGGCTATGGGACGGCTATATAAGATAAAACCAATGAAGTGTAAGGTAATTAATAATCCTGTGGCGATTACGAAGTATTTATTAACTAACCGCAGAGGCGCAGAAGACACTAAGGAAATTCTCTCTGCGCTCTCTGCGTCTTGGCGGTTCGTCCATCCTTCTGCAATTAAACCATTAACAGCAGCGATCGCTGCTGTCACAGTATTAGGCCCAGAGAGTTGACCAAGATGTACAATTACGAGATTATGCGGACTTTGAGTGTAAGCGAGTGAACTCCACCACAAAGGCCCCGCACTCCACAGACTTTCTAAACCGCACCATACGGCTATACCAATAAGTACACGTAACCACGGTTTCTGTCCGCCCAGGCAAACCATTACAGCCGCCCAAATAGCAACGAATACCCCTCCCAAGAGGCTGATAAATCCCCAACAAAAAAGCGTGATTGCCAAACTCGGCAACCAGGGAACGCCCAACCAAGTCATTGGGTGAATTCCCGTAATCCAGGATAGGGCGACACCGTGATAACCAATACCCCAGAGGAGGCCATTTTGGATTTTGGATTTTGGATTTTGGATTGAGCTAGAAGTAACAACTAAAACCCACAGTGGGGCTAGAGCAATCCAAGCTAGGAACCATGCACCGACAGGGGCGACGGTTAGCCCCATTAAAACGCCGCTAGCTAAGGCAATTAGGTAAGGGAGCAAGGCGTTTAACCTCTCCCCCTGCCTCCCCTGCTCCCCCTGCTTTTTATTCTGCTTCTTCTGCATCGGCAGCATCAGGTGGAACTATTGCAACTCCGGTAATGGCATCATCTTCGTCTAAACGCTGCACTCTGACTCCAGTTGCCGATCGCGATTGGATAGAAATTGCATTTACTGCTTGACGGATGATAATACCGCGATTTGTCACCATCATGATTTCATCATCATCATTGTTGACAATGCGTAGGGTTGCCAACTTGTCTTTGGTTTTGCGGTTTTTGAACTTAGTTGCCATTAAACCCTGACCAGCACGATTTTGTAGTCGGAACTGGGCAACGGGTACGCGCTTACCATATCCTCCCATTGTAATTACCAACACCCAAGGGCCAACAATGCCACTGCTAGGCACTTCTGTGGACTCTTCAGTAGTTTCGGTAATTTCGATATCTTCTGTTTCGATTGCTTCGATTGTTTCGATATCTTCTGTTTCGGCTATTTCGGCTTCTGTAACATCCAAAGTTTCAAGAATTGCTGCGGGCAGAATATCCATACCCACCAGTTCATCTTTATTTTTGAGTTTCATGGCTTTCACCCCACGAGTCGCCCTACTTAAAGGACGCAGTTGTTCGTGGTTGCACCGGAAGTTAATCGCCATCCCGTTACGAGAACCAATGATTACACTGTCCTCGACTCTAGCACGTCGCACCCAGCGCAGTTGGTCGCCTTCTTCTAGGGAAATAGCAATCAAACCATTGGCGCGAATATGACTAAAGGCTGCTAATTCGGTTTTCTTGATATTCCCGCCCTTGGTGAGCATGACCAGATATTCTTCGCTGCTAAACTCGTCAACGGGTACAATTGAGGTGATTTTTTCCTCTTTGGGAATGGGTAACATTTGGACAATTGGTGTCCCGCGACTGGTACGCGAACTCGCTGGAATTTGATAAGCTCTCAGGCAATAAACAACACCACGCTCGCTAAAGAATAAAATACTGTCGTGATCGCAGCAAGTCAAAAAATGCTCAATGGTATCATCATCTTTCACCTTGGCTGCGGCTTTACCTCTGGTAGCACGGCTTTGGGCTTCAAAGGTGTTAACTGGCATCCGTTTGATGTAGCCTTGCTCTGTCACCAAAATTATTGCTTTTTCATTGGCAATTAGATCGCGATCGTCTAATTCCCCTTCCCCTGGTAAAATCACCGTGCGGCGGGGTGTGGCGAAGCTAGTTTTCAACTGTCCGACTTCGGTTTCGATGATTTCTAGCACTCTCTCCCGGCGGGCCAAAATATCTTGCAAGTCGGTAATTTTCGCTTGTAATTCGTCGTGTTCCAAACGGATTTTGTCTGCTTCTAAGGCAGTCAACCGCCGCAATTGCATCTGCAAAATCGCATCTGCTTGCACTTCCGAAAGTCCGTAAGTTGTGATTAACTCGCCTTTGGCTGTGGGCGCATCGGGCGCATGGCGAATCAAGACAATAATTGGATCTAACTGGGATAGGGCAATTAATAACCCTTGCAGGAGATGATCGCGTTCTTCGGCTTTCCGCAGTTCGTAACGGGTGCGTCTGGCTATGGATTCGATGCGGAAATCTAAGAAGACGCTTAAGAACTGCTTGAGGGTGAGTACTTGGGGTTCGCTATTCACCAACGCCAGCATATTCGCCCCAAAGTTAGCTTGCAGTGGGGTTTGTTTGTAGAGGTTGTTGAGAACGACGCGGGGATAAGCATCACGCTTGAGTTCGATGACAACTCGCATCCCGTCGCGATCGCTCTCGTCTCGGATATCTGCGATGCCCTCTAGCCGCTTTTCGTTCACCATTTCGGCGATTTTTTCAATGAGCGCCGCTTTATTGGTTTGATAGGGCAATTCGGTGATGATAATTGCTTCTCTATCTGGCCGTCCCCGTTGTTCAACGGTTTCAATGTTAGCGACACCACGCATGGTAATGGAACCACGCCCGGTGGTGTAAGCTTCTCTAATGGCAGATGTCCCCAAAATTTGCGCCCCAGTCGGAAAGTCTGGGCCGTGGACATACTGCATTAATTCAATGTCGGTGATTTCGGGATTGTGGATTACAGCCACCAAAGCATCAATTAATTCGCCCAAATTGTGCGGCGGAATGTTGGTTGCCATGCCCACGGCAATCCCAGAGGAACCGTTGAGCAACAATTGGGGAATCCGTGCCGGTAAGACTGTCGGTTCTTGCTGGGAACCGTCGAAGTTATCGGCAAAGTCTACGGTTTCTAATTCAATGTCGTGCAGTAACCCAGCGCTAGTTAAAGCTTGTAAGCGACATTCTGTGTACCGCATTGCGGCTGGCGGATCGTTGTCTACCGAACCAAAGTTACCATGTCCGTTAACTAGGGGCGATCGCATGGAAAAATCCTGTGCCATCCGCACCAAGGCATCATATACTGCCGTGTCGCCGTGGGGGTGATATTTACCCAACACTTCCCCCACCACACGGGCACATTTCTTAAACGGGCGATCGTGGAGCAGACCTAGCTCGTGCATTGCGTAGAGAATGCGACGATGCACAGGTTTTAGACCATCCCTGGCATCTGGCAACGCCCGACCCACTATCACGCTCATGGCGTATTCCAGATAAGACTGCGACATTTCGGTTCGCAAGTCTATCGGGATAATCCTCTCCTGTGAGGTTGTCATAACCTAAAAATCTCCAAAAATCGTAGATTTTAGCTTTTTTACTCAGCAAAGCGCAAAATTATTCTAAATTGCTCTTGAATAATTGCCATAATTTGGTACAATTCTAGCATAATTTTGCCTTTTTTTGCCTGGGCAGCTAATCCAAAATATCTAGCCAAAAAAGATATAATAACTTACATTTGGGAAGCTTTTAGCTATTTAACAAGAGCAGTGAAATAAAAGGTTGCTCAGTGCAAATTCATCTAACTTGAAACATGACAGAGTAAATTTAAGAAAACAATCTAAAATTGGCTTTATAAGGTCTTACTTTGATAACCGTTATTTACTAGATTTTTTGCTTAATCAGGTTTGATAAATGAAAGCGTAGCTGATAATTTCTACTTAGAGAAATAGCAGATTTGGAGAAAGCCTTCCAAGACGCAATTAAAGGAAGAGTCGTAGCAATTAGTATTTAGAATCAACAAAATATTTTGACGTAAAGGAGAGGAAATTTTGTCAGCAGTCCGAGTCCGCCAGCATGTTAATCCACTTGGTAAAAAGTATCAAACACCAGCAAGTCCTCTTGACTGGGAAAAAATTTATGCAAAGCCAAATCAACCACTACATTTAGATATTGGCTGCGCTAAAGGACAGTTTTTGGTGAATATGGCCAAAATAGAACCCAATTGGAATTATCTCGGTTTAGAAATTCGAGAACCTCTAGTGGTAGAAGCGAATAAATTACGTTCTGAGTTAGGTTTCACAAACCTGCACTACTTATTTTGCAATGTGAATAACTCATTGGACTCACTTTTATCTTCCCTCCCTCCAGAAAGTTTACAGCGCGTCACAATTCAATTCCCCGATCCTTGGTTTAAAACCCGCCATGCTAAACGCCGTGTAGTGCAACCAGAATTAGTGGCTGAATTAGCCAGTTATCTTGCAGTTGGTGGAGTTGTGTTTCTGCAATCAGATATGGAATTTATCGCAGTGGAAATGCGCGATCGCTTTGCCGCTAACCCAGCTTATCAGAAAGTCGGTGCAGGAGAATGGTTAGCCCAAAATCCGCTACCAGTCCCCACAGAACGGGAAATAGGTACGCAAAAAAAGGGTGAACCTGTTTATCGGGCTTTGTTTGTCAGACGAGAAGTTGTGAATGAAGCGACTTGATAAGCAATTCCTTTGGGGAAACTTTGCTGCATTCCTTAAATGTATAGAATTTAACCTTTATCATGCTTTTCATTTGCCATTAATCTAACTTCTTCGACCATTTGACGGCAAAAAGCTTCTAAATCTATGCAAATTAGTTCATACCCCGGTCTGCCAGAAGACGCTATTAATCCCGTCTGTTATTATTCTTCCAATGCCCCATGCCTAACGCTCTTTTATTACTCCGAAAAAATAAAATATTCGTAGGTTGGGTTGA
>NZ_JABXKH010000015.1 GCF_017115105.1 Nostoc sp. NMS2 | reverse complement strand
GCCTTCTGCCTTAAAGCGCGTAACCTTTCATCATCACCAAAAGCTGACAAGAACCAGAATGTGGTTTCAAAATCGCCTTGTTTGCAGTTTTATCGCTGGATGTTTGCAGTTCGCTACAAGTAACAGCAGAAATGTATGCACTGGCAGGAGGCTTACCGCCAGTGCGGATTCCTGAAGATGTAGCTTTTTACCGTGCTTTGGTGCGGGTAAATGCCCGTTTTCGCCACAGTTCTCTAGTACGAGTAGTAACTTCGGCCAGACAAATTGGACGTACCAATGTTGGTTTAGCAAATCAGCTCAATGAGTGGATAGAAATGGGACGGCAACAGCAATCATTTGTAGTCGAGCCAGCAGGGGCGATCGAAACTCGTTTTGTTGCCCGCAGCCAATTACGAGTGATGTGGTGGTGCGTTCTTAATGGCTATCAACTAGATCGTAAGAGCGTCGTATCCTTGGCAGAGATGCTGGGAGTTTCAGTCCAATGGCTTCTGCAAAAATTGACCCAACCTTATACCTTTGGTCAGTTGTTTGAACAAGTCGAAGAACGCCAGCAGTCAGAACAAATTTGGGCTTCGCGCTGGAAATTTGTGGAAATTGGACAAGCAATTGGAGACTTGCGCTTGCGTCTTGAGAGTTTACGGCTCAGTTGCAGCAAACTCCACGGAAATTCGACCCCGGATGATTTGGAACTACCTAAAGAGCTTTACCCTACGAAAAGCCTACAAAATGGGAGTCTTAAACCTTGATCTAAGCGCGTCACATAACAGCCGATCGCACTGATCGTTTTAACTCAGCAGAGGGCAGTTTTCCGTAAGCTCAAACTACTCTCTGCAATAACTCAATACGCTTGGGTTAAGCATTTTTTTCTTCTCTCTGTTCCCTCTGTGCCTCTCTGACTTTTCCCGTTATCTTTCTATCACAGCGATCGCGATCATGAGTGCTATCCTAAAAGTCCTAGTTTCCCGTTGTTTTATTCTCATTAAACGTCTTTTATTGAAAATAGACTTGTGAGATGAAACCCTTACTATATCTATGTTTCCAGACTTAACGGGAAAAGTCAGATTGTGCAATAACTGCCTTTTTTGGTAAAACTAAATATCAAAAAATAAGGCTCATTTTCTCGAAGAGGACAGGACAAGAGGATTGGAAGACAATTCCCCTTGTCTGTTTCTTCAATTCTCAGATTCGCTCGAATAAATCAAGTCGATATTCTTCATCCCGTTGACCTTTTAAATGCCGCAGTTTATTTGGGGTCAACTCAAAAAACGAGTCATGAACTTCATCTCCACTCAATGGATAATCGCGGGCATAGAGTGTCCAATGAACTAAAAGTAGATGTCCTCCAGGTTCCAGGTGTTCCAGAATGCACTGTTGGGATTTTTTCAGGTCTTCCCAACTCCAGTAATAGCCAACTTCTGAGACTAGGGTCAAATCAAACATCTCATCAGGATATTGCTCTGGGACACGCATAATCTGGAACTTGATATTGGAGAGATGCTGACAGCGCTCTTTTGCTCTATCCTGCGCCAGTTTTGAGACATCAACTGAGAGCAGTGAGTCACAACGTTCTTGCAGTTTTTCAGTTAAAACGCCAATGGAACCACCGATTTCAAAGGCAGACCGATAGCGCTCTTTGGGTAAAGCTGCGATTGTGGCAGCATATTTGTTAGCTTCGTAAACACTTGTCTCAAACTTCCACGGGTCAGGATTTTCGCTGTAGAGTTTATCAAAGTAGCTGGGTGGTAGGGAATTAGATTGTAACGGGTTCATTGGTTTTCCTCTATATAAACTTCCCAAGGATGAGTAAAGTTTGCTAACATTTCGGGAGTTAGGCGAAAGCCTTCTGGATCGTCATCAATTAAGTCTGTAGTTTGGGAACGATAAGCAGCGATCGCTTGCTGTTTTAACTCCACCACTGCGCTAATATTCAACCGCCAAGTTGTCACATCAAGAGATCCTGGCATACTCTTTCGTTGGTCACAGTCCCAATCCCAAATCGGATACTCAATCAATCGGGGGGATAAGGGCAAATCATCCAGCACTGTGTGAATTAACTTCCACGTACCTCGGTGGTCTGCATGAGGGTCACATCGCCAGGGTAAAAAGATAATTTGTGGGGCGATTTCTGTGATGTAAGCACGACAACTAGCTATTGCAGTTTGATACTGTGTTGAAATTGACCCATCCTGCATTCTACAGAAGGTGACATCATTAACCTCTACACCCAGTAATTTTAATGCTGATAGCGTTTCCGTTTCCCGCAGAGCTAGGAGTCTATCTGCGGGATATTTTTGGGAACGAGGGTGTGAAAGAGTACCATCACTGATGACTAACACTTGCACATGACAATTTAAAGACCGTAACAGAGCGATCGCACCCCCACAACCTAATGTCTCATCATCAGGATGGGGAGCGACAATCAATGCCGAACTACAAGCGATCTCGTTAATTGAACGCCAGGGCAAAACATTAGGATTGTCTAGTGGTAATGCAATCAAGCCGAATTCATTCATCATTCCAAAGCATTGAAGCCGGATTACTTTCATGCAAGACATATTGCCCGACATTTGCCAAGGCCGCATCAAAAGCCGGTTGACGCAGATATAGAGTCAAATCTCGGATAATTCGTTCCATCGGATTTGGTGGTAGTAAGCCGCGAGTTCCAACAGAACGTTGACACAAATGCATCACATCAATGCAAATTTGTTCAATTGCTGTCCTGACCATGTTTGCATAGGCGACGAGTTGGTTTGCTTGCGGGTGGAGAACAGTGGGATCGCCACCAAACACTGGCGCATAGGCTGCTACTCGATCCGCAGCCCCCCGCAGCCAGAGATTACCACTTTCAATGGCGATCGCCATTCTGCCAAGCCGTTCCTGCTGATATGGATCGTTGGTATATTCCAACTTCTGGAGATACTGGCGAGTTAGGTTAAACAGTGCTTCCGCCCCACCTAGTTGCACAGCAGCAAACCGAATCACCCCAACAGACAACCAAGGCTGTCGATAGTAGTCTCCTGGCTGGCCGATTAAATAGCTCTGCTCCAAATCGACACCGTTAAAATCCACTTTGTAACTAGCAGTAGCTCGCATCCCAGAAGGTTGCCACCAAGCGGGATCGCTAACTGTTGTCACTTCGTCCATTGGCACAATGCACATTTGCCAACCGCCTTCTGGCAACACTCCATTCACGAAAGGACGTTCAACATAGCCAGTACCAGTACAAAATGTTTTAGAACCTTCCAGGCGATAACGCCCATTTTCACAAGGAATTATCTTCACACCATCAGAGGCTTCAGCATTCCAAACGCCAAATATTTTCTTGCGATCGCGGGCATCATGGGCGCAGCTTGTGATTTGTTCTATAGAACCAAAAGTCTGAATCAGTTGTAGGGCATTGATATGTCCTTCATAAATTCGCCCAACTGCCAGATTGCCATGCCCTATCTGCTTTAATAGCATTAAAAGCTCGTAGGTAACATTAGCATCAATTCCTGCACCCCATCCGCCTAATTCTTTCGCCAATGGTGCAGTCAATAACCCAGCCTTAGCAATTAGCTCAAACTCTTGCTTAGGAAAAGCAGTATTGCAATCTATTGCAGTGGCATTGTTTAAACAATAATCCGCAATTTCTGTGGCATGTTTTAGATCCAGAGCAATGTTAGAACCATACCATTTGGGAATGACGGCATTCTTTAATAATTGGATGCTAATAGCCGACTCCTTTCTGTAATATTTCTTTATATCTTGTTAATAGTAATTAAATTAAATCGGTTAGCATCTCTATCTTTTGTCTGATTATATACTCCACAAAAGGGAGATTATTGTATGCATAAATTATTTTTTAGCGTAGGACAACTGTAGAAAGTAAAATTCTCTTTCAGAGGTTCGTGGTGTTCAGATCCCCGACTTCGCGGAAGTTGTCGGGGATCTCGCAGCCTGGCAAAATTAATGGGACAGACCACTAGTAGGATGAGTACTTTATTCTTTGGAAGCCTTTTATGCTGGAACTTGATCTTTTTCTTGCCGCATCCAGAAACGATGTTGAGGGATCGCATCAAAACTCAAAGGTAGCCTCAGAGCCTTTCTGCCGATTTTATGCAGCCTGACCTGGTTTGAGGACAATCTTGATGCAATTGTCTTTCTTGTCTTTGAAGATTTCGTAGCCGTGGGGAGCTTGCTCTAGCGGCAAACGGTGGGTAATTACAAACGAGGGATCAATATCGCCGTTTTGAACGCGCTCGAGTAGCCTTTCTAAATATCGATGTACGTGCGTCTGTCCTGTTTTCATGGTTAAGCCTTTGTTCATAAAAGCACCCATTGGTATCTTGTCTACAAAGCCTGTGTAAACACCGGGAACCGAAACCGTGCCGCCTTTACGACAGGCAACGATCGCTTGACGCAATACATTGGGGCGATCGGTTTCCAGTCGCACCGCTTGCATCGCTTTGTCATAGAAGCCTTCCAAACCCATGCCGTGAGCTTCCATTCCTACCGCATCCATAACGGAATCGGGCCCCATTCCCCCAGTCATTTCTTTGAGGGCTTCACCCACCTCGATTTCTTCATAGTTCAGAATTTCTGCTCCCCCATCTTTTGCCATCTGGAGCCTTTCGGGAACGCGATCAATGGCAATGACACGTCCAGCACCCAGCATGAAGGCACTTCTAATGGCAAATTGCCCAACTGGGCCGCAACCCCAAATTGCCACCGTATCCCCTGGTTGGATGTCACAATTTTCGGCTGCCATATAACCAGTAGGGAAAATATCAGTGAAAAACAGGACTTGTTCATCTGCTAGTCCATCGGGAATCTTGAATAACCCGACATCGGCAAAGGGAACGCGGGCATATTCCGCTTGACCTCCTGCGTAACCCCCGGTCAAATGGGAGTAGCCAAAAAGACCCGATGGGGAATGACCCATCATTTTTTCTGCCATCCAAGCGTTGGGGTTAGAATTATCGCACAACGACCATAAATCCCGATTGCAGAAGAAACACGAGCCGCAGGAAATTGTAAAGGGAACAACGACGCGATCGCCGATGGCAAGGTCTTTGCCTTTGTTATGGATATTTCCATTTTTAAAAGCACTCCCTAGTTCAACGATCTCTCCCATGAATTCATGCCCCAAGATGTCGCCTGGTTTCATCGCCGGGTTGTAACCGTTATACAAATGTAAATCAGAACCACAGATCGCCGTTGACGTGATTTTCACGATCGCATCACGCGGATTAATGATTTTAGGATCGGGTACGGTTTCAACCTCAACCTTGTTTGTACCTTGCCAACAAACTGCTTTCATTGCTTGAGTTTCCTAAAGTGAAGTTGTTCGTCAAATGTGAAATCTATTTACGGAGTTGGGTTAAATATTTATCGTAAATTAAAGGGTTTAAGAACCTGCAATCTACATGTAGCACCCATTTCAGTCGGGGTTTAAATCCCCGTCTGAAATGTCTTTAATTTTGAATTTTGTTAGCGAGTCTACGAGCGTCATTTTGAATTTTGAATTGTTAACCTTTCCCCTTTGGTTGACCTTCTGTTGTCGCAATCTCGCCCGTTTCCATCAGCATTTTGAAGCGGTGTAAATCATCTCCTAGCTGCTGTTCGAGTGATTCACCAAAGAGTTTGGCGATCGCATCTCCGACCAATCCACCTGGTGGATTGTATTCTGTGACGACTTTCACCTCAGTACCGCGATCGTTCAGTGCTGGCTTGAAGTGGACAGAACCAGAGTTTGCAATATCTGCGCCTTCAACTGAAGTCCAACTAATCAATTGGTTTTCACGATCTTCAACAATATTTGCATCCCATTCAACACTTTTGCCTAACGGTGCGCTAGTTATCCAGTGCGATTGCTTGTCGTTATATACTTTCACGTCTTTGATATGCTTTGTAAAACTGGGCAAGTTCTCAAAGTTATGCCAAAAGCGGTAAAGTTCTTCTGCTGGCTTGTTGATCGTGACAGTTTTTTCAACCTTAATGCGTTGATTCATAACAATTGTCTCATTAGGGGCTTATCGATCAAATCTTGAGCGCAGTCCGGCCGCCGTTTCACTAGTTTCCTGCTTTGCCTTATTAACCAAGGCTCTCATGCCAAAGAGTTTATGTGTAACGTTAGGCTAGTTGGCTGCTCTGGAAGCAATAGGTAATCATGTTCAAGCAGTTACTATGACAACCTAAGTAAGTTTGAATAAACTGCTGCATCTATGGATTTACTTGGTGTAGTTAAGCCTGGGTTATGACATTTAACATTTATTAACGATGCTATTTCATCTTAGGAAGACACTTGATGAATCACCTCTAGCGTGAGACTATTTGTAGCGATCGCCTATCTCTGTTTAAGGGCTGATTGCGTATTGGGTCTAGTTATGTATTGTTTTGGTTGTATCTTGCCATTGTGCTTCTTTTGTTTAAAGCAAAGGAATCTTGGGCAGTTTTGGCAAGACGTGCTGGAATTAAAGGAAGCTCTAACGATTAAATCACAACAAAATTTTTCAGCCCTTGCTCTGTTCGTTTAAGGAAGATAACTTAATCCGCCGACTTTCACGCGATAGTGGTACTAAAACTGGGGCTTGAATTTGAGCATTGCTTTCTTTAAAGCTTTCCACCACCTTAGATAAATCTGCAATTGTCGATGCCTCAAATACACTACGCAAAGGCAACTCCACATGTAAGGTGTCGCGCACTCTAGAGACAAGCTGAGTTGCCAGTAATGAATGACCCCCCAATTCAAAGAAATTATCATAAATTCCTACGCTCTTAAGTCCCAAAACCTCAACAAAAATTTTCACCAGCATTTGTTCAACAGGAGTTCGAGGTGCGATGTAATTTTCAGGCAATTGGGGCTTGATTCCATTATGGAATGCTCTTAAGGCGTGGCGATTGACTTTACCATTAGCTGTTAGAGGTAAAGACTCCAATACTACAAAACCTGATGGTATCATGTACTCAGGCAGTTTTTGTGCTATGTAATTCTGCAATTGCGGCACTAACTTACGCGCTGCTTTGGTTTGTAGGGGATTATTGCCGTAAGATTGCCAGGGGCGAGAGAGAGTTGTGCTATGAGGAAAAATAGTTCTTTTACCTACTTCATCTTGCCGTACAAAAACTACATCATAATGTCCTTCAGTACTTGAATGTGACCAGGTAATATCAACACTGTAAGGTACGTTGAGCGCATAGAAATATTCTGGATCTACTCCGAAATTATCTAGTTCTTGCAAAGCTTTACGTATTTGACCTACAGTTTTAAAACTTTCTAAGTCTGATAGCCATTCTGCTGTTTTAATTGCTGACATCAGCCGCGCATTAGGTATATTAATAATGCTTAATATTTCTGGTTGATTCTCAATTAATAACTGGCGTACTGCTGAGACTGTTAAATTATCTTCAGACCAGTTCAGCACTGAATAATTTTCAGAATTACTAACAATTTTGGCACTAATATGAAGAATCACATTGTAACGAAACTCAGTTAACTCATTGTGATATTTACCTCGCATCAGTTGGATTTGTACATGATTAATTTGCGAAAAGCGTTGTTTGATTGCAGTAAAAAAATCTGGGTCAATAACTAACTCTGTTTCTTGAAATATTTGCTTTTGTACCCGTTGTTGCAACTCGAAGCAGGTAAGGGAAGGTTCAGCTTGATACAGTTGGACTGACGCATGGAAAGCTTGCAAGAGTGTCAAACTACGCACATCCCCTATGAAGATAAAGCCACCTGGAGCAGTTGCCTGCACAGCACCTTCTAATACACTAATCAGATAATCAATAGTAGGGAAATATTGTACAACTGAGTTCAGAATTACTACATCAAAAGCTGCTGTTTCTACTTTCTCGAAGTCAGTAGCCATTTGCTGATACAGTCTTACCTGCGGCATTTCTTGTTTTTGTAGCTGTTGCTGAATGCAGTTAAGTGAAACGGAGGAAAAGTCTGTTCCCCAATATTTAGTGCAGTGAGGTGCAATTCTAAATAGAATCAAGCCAGTTCCACAACCAATTTCTAACACTCGTTTGGGTTGCAAAGCCAAAATCTGCTCGACTTGGTTATCCACCCACTCACGCATCTGCTCTGCTGGAATAGGCTGATTTGTGTAACTACTATTCCAGCCGACAAAATTGAATGTAGGATCTGAATCAGTAGATTGATTATAAGTTTCGTTATACAGCATCTGCCATTGCAAAACCTGCTCATTCTGCAATTGCATTAATTCCAAATTCTCCTGTTCGTTACTGTATTCAGTTTTTGCTATTACATAAGCTACTAGGCGCTTTTCCTGTTCATCCTCACTAGTTATTACTACAGTTTGCTGCACTGCTGGATGCTGACTCAGTACCGCTTCAATTTCTCCCAACTCAATACGATAGCCACGAATTTTTACCTGATCATCAAGGCGACCTAAAAATTCAATGTTGCCATCTACTCGATAGCGAACTAAATCACCTGTTTTATAAAGTCGCGCTTTTAACTTATTAGTAAAAGAATGATAGATGAAAGATTCAGCAGTTAAGTCAGGATGGTTTAAATAACCTCGTGCTAACCCATCACCACTTATGTATAACTCTCCCGAAACGCCAATAGGTACTGGTTGTAAATGTTTATCTAATATGTAAATTTTTGTATTGGCGATCGCATGACCAATTGCAGGTGCTAAATTACCTTTATTCTTAACAGAAATATGACCAGAAGTTGTTACAATTGTATTCTCAGTTGGCCCGTAATTGTTAAATACTTGGAAACAGTGAGAAGCTAAAGGATATTGATTTAGTTTGTCTCCACCTGTGAGCAATATTCGTAAAGCTGCGTTCTGAGGAAAATCTAATAATAAAACTTTCTCTGCTAAAGGTGTTGGTATAAAACAAATTGTTATCGCTTTTGATACTAGCCAATCTCGGAGATAGTCAGGCGATCGCCTGGTTTCATCATCTACAAAATAAATGCTTGCCCCAGTAGTCAGATAAGGCCAAATTTCCCAACTGCAAGCGTCAAAAGCAACTCCAGAAATCTGCGTTGCTCGTTCAATGGGTGAAACTGCAAACGCTTTTTGATGCCAAAATACTAAATTTAACAATCCTCTATGTTCAATTTTAACCCCTTTAGGTTTTCCAGTTGACCCAGAGGTATAAATGACATAAGCGAGGTGATCTACTGTAACTTTACTAGTAAGATTATCTTCAATCTGTTGAGAAAGAATCTCCCAATCCTTATCTAAAGAGATTATTTGCGAATTATAGTTTTTCAGACGTTCAAGCCATCGCTCGTGAGTTAATAAAACTGAGACTTGAGCATCTTCAAGCATAAAGTTTAAACGTTCAGATGGATAGCTTGGATCTAAAGCTACATAAGCTCCACCTGCTTTCAGTATGCCCAACATCCCGATTATCATATTAAAAGAGCGTTCTACACAAAGTCCTACTAAAACTTCGCTTTTAACTCCTAATTTTTTGAGATAATGTGCAAGTTTATTACTGCGTATATTTAACTCTTTGTAGCTAAGTTGCTCATCGCCAAATACTAGTGCAGTTGCCTCACCATTCTGCTCTGCTACGCTCTCAATTAACTGATGGATACACTTATCTTGAGGATATTTTGCCTGGGGATTGTTCCATTCAACTAACAATTGATATAGCTCAGATTCGCTTAAAAGTGGTAAATGTGCAATTCGCTCTTCTGGATTTGCAACTATACCCTCCAGTAATATTTGGAAGTGTCCTAGCATCCTGGTGATAGTAGCGTCATCGAATAAATCAGTGCTATAAATTACAAAACCACTAATTCCTTCTGAGCTATCTGCCCATAACCCATTTTGAGTATTTGGCTCCCACAAGTGGAACTCCAAATCAAAGCGCGTTGTTTCTGTTTCAAATGGTAGCGGACTTAAAGTTAAACTAGGTAACTCTAAGGCTGTCATCGGCGCATTTTGGAGCGCAAAAACAACTTGAAATAGCGGATTTTGATTCAAATTACGCTCTGGATGCAGTTCTTCTACAAGTTTTTCAAAAGGTAAATCTTGATGGCTGTATGCTCCTAAAGCTACCTCTTTAACTCGACTCAATAGTTTCCGAAAAGTTGGGTTTCCTGATAGATCGGTACGCAGTACTAAGCTATTGACAAAAAAGCCAATTAATCCCTCAATTTCACTACGATTGCGATTGGCAATAGGTGAACCAATAGCAATATCTTCTTGTTGTGTGTAGCGGGAAAGTAAAGCTTGGAATGCTGCTAGTAGGGTTATGAATAAAGTTACCCCTTCTTGTTGTCCGAGAGCTAAAAGTGCTTTGCTCAAACTTTTTGATAATTGCAGAGGTTGCCTTGCACCCTGATAATTTTGAACAGCTAGTCTTGGTCTATCGGTTGGCAGGTTTAGCATAGAAATGCCGTCTAATTGCTTCTGCCAGTAACTCAGTTGCTTTTTTAATACTTCCCCTTGCAACCATTGGCGTTGCCAGTATGCAAAGTCTGCATATTGGATTGTAAGTTTCGGTAGAGGAGAAGGCTGATTGCTGGCAAAGGCTGTGTAGAGTGCTGCTATCTCTTGAATCAGCACCCCAATAGACCAACCATCAGAGACAATGTGGTGCATAGTTAGCAGCAGGATGTACTGTGTATCATCCAACCACAACAGTTTTACTTGCAGCAATGAATCAGTTGATAAATTGAAAGGACGTTGAGCTTCTTGCGTAGTGAGTTGTCGTGCTTGTATTTCTCGTTCGGCTTGTGGCAGTTGCCGTAAATCTATTATTGATAAAGGTATTGTTAGGGTAGGATTAATTACCTGAATTGGTTGCCCTGTCTGTACGACAATAGTGGTGCGTAAAGCTTCATGTCGTTGCACGATTTCGTTAAAAGTTTGCTCTAGCGCGGCTAATTTCAGCGAACCTGTTAAATGTAGTGCTAGTGGAATGTTATAGAAAGGATTATTAGGGATTAATTGGTCAAGAAACCACAGTCGTTGTTGAGCAAAGGAGAGAGGAATATTTCCTGAGCGCGAAATAGGTACGAGAGGTTTAAAACTGTGGTTATTAGTGCGATTAGATGCTTCTAAAAATTCAATAATTTCTGCTTTCCGCTCTTGAATTTTTGCACGCAATTCTGGTGTAAGAATTCCATCAGGGGCGTTAGCGCGAAACTTTTCACCATCAATAAAAACTTGAATATCTAAGCTGCGAAGATAAGTTAAAAACTCAACCGTATTCAAAATTAAACCCCTTCGCAAGTATTGTTATTTATTAGAAGTTAGTAGGCAGCTATGCTGGAGGAATATTCTTGTGTCATCAGCTTTTTAACATTTCTCAACTGGATAGTTCTTTTTGCCAAGCTGCACTGCTTATAACCTAACCCAGCATTTTTATCACACTTCTAAGACTGTATAAATCATTCCTGGGAATGAAACTTGGATGATTATAACTATGGTATGAAGCTAAAAGACAACGCAGTGAACAAGGTATCGCAAGGTTTAGGCTCATGATATTCATGCCTCATAATTTTCTGCTTATATGGCTGGTTCAACTGCTGTCGATTGCGGTAATTGGCGGGGGGAGCTACATTCTCTATGAGTGGTACGAAGGAGAACTTGTAGGAACATTTTACTTAGTGGCTGGGCTAGTAATGGTTCTCTGGACTTTTGGCGGTCGTTTTATCAGTTTGCCACTGCTGCGCCGTCCTGGAGCCGATGAACCTAAGTTTATGCGTAGCAAAACTGTGCAACGTTTGCCACGACCGGATGGTAGTGTACTGCAAGTAGAGTTTTTTGGACCTGAAGATGGTCAACCGATTATCTTGTCACACGGTTGGGGGCCAAACAGTACTGTATGGTATTATGCCAAACGACAACTGAGCGATCGCTTTCGAGTAATAGTTTGGGATTTACCAGGGTTAGGAAAATCCTCTAAACCGAAAAACAACGATCACTCTATAGAAAAATATGCCCGTGACTTAGAAGCTGTGGTTGCGTTGGTGACAGCCTCAGCCAAAGGGAGTATCGCCGGGGATAAACGTGTTATCCTAGTAGGCCACAGCATGGGTGGAATGATTAATTTAACATTCTGTCGCCTGTTTCCAGAGCAATTAGGGAGTCGGGTGGCTGGCTTAATTCTTGTAGATACTACTTACACCAATCCGGTTAAAACTTGTATCTTTAGCAATTTGGTACGCAAATTGCAGAAACCGTTACTCGAACCTGTGTTGTACCTGACTATCGTGTTGTGGCCAATTTTTTGGTTGATGACTTGGCTCTCGTATTTCAATGGTTCGCTGTACATCACCGTCGAACTATCTGGATTTACGGGTACTGAAACACGGGGTCAACTAAGTTTTGCAGGTTTATTATCAGCATTGGGTTCGCCTGGTGTTCTGGCTCGTGGCACACTGGCAATGTTCAACTTTGATGAAACAGACACACTTGCAACTATTAACGTACCTGTGTTGGTTGTTTGTGGTGATTCAGATATAGCAACTAAACCCGTGGCGAGCGATCGCATGAAAGCAGAATTGCCTTACTCTCAAAGAGTCACCCTAAAACCAGGTGGACACATGGCATTGATGGAACAAAACCAACAGTTTGCCGAAGCAATCAGCACATTTTCCGCTGACTGCTCAAACTCAAGTGTTTCTCTTTAAAATTCTACGTCTTCTCGCTCTTGACTCGTAGTTCCACCTTTATCTAAACCTTTTGCTGTCCAACACATTGTGTCAATATACCTAGCAAGTTGTTCAACGGTTGGTGCTTCAAACAAATTGCGTACAGGCAAATCTATTTGGAAGGTGTCACGAATACGGGAAGTTAGCTGAGTCGCTAGGAGAGAATGACCGCCCAATTCAAAGAAATTGTCGTGAACGCCTACTTGCTCTTTTCCCAAGACTTTAGCCCAGATTTGGGCAAGTAATTCTTCAACTTGCGATCGCGGTGGCACATAATCTTGATTATTGAAAGAAATTGTATCAGGCATAGGTAAAGCACGCCGATCCACTTTGCCATTAGGTGTTAGAGGTAGAGATTCCAGGATCACATAAGCTCTTGGCATCATGTATTCTGGTAACTTTTCTTTGAGGAATTGGCGAAGTAAGGAAGCAAAGCTTTGTACGTCTTGCGTCGGTATCTGTTCCTGATTAGGAACAATATAAGCTACCAAGTACTTATCATCAGGTACGTCCTCACCAGCAATAACTATAGTTTCTTTCACTGCTGGATGTTGACTCAACACCGCTTCAATTTCTGACAACTCAATGCGGAAGCCACGAATTTTTACTTGATTGTCAACGCGACCTAAAAATTCAATATTGCCATCTGGTAAATAGCGGGCTAAATCACCTGTTTTATAAAGACGTGTTTTTGGTTTTTTACTAAAAGAATGAGTAATAAAGTTTTTAGCAGTTAATTCAGTTCGATTGAGATATTCTCGCGCCAATCCTTCCCCACCCATATATAATTCGCCAGTAATGCCAATAGGCACAGGTTGTAAATGGGCATCTAATATATAAATTTGCGTGTTTGCAATGGGGATGCCAATAGGTAAAGATGTGGCTGATGGTAACTCTTCTACGCAGTAATAAGAGGAAAATGTTGTATTTTCTGTAGGGCCATAAACATGAATTAAGTGCTTTGGCGCACCAGATTGGAGAATCTTCTTAATCCATCTCTTATCAACAGTTTCGCCACCAAACAGTAAATATTTCAAGGTCGCAAAAGCTTGCGGGACATCTCTAACAATCTGTTGAAATAAGGCGGTGGTCAAAAATAGAATGTTGATACCTTTTTCTCGTAGTTGTAATGCCAATTCATGAGGCGAAATGGTTACATCTTTACTAATCCCTACAAGTTGAGCGCCGTTAAGTAGCGCTCCCCAAATCTCGAATGTCGCAGCATCAAAAGAGGTGTTTGAGGCTTGGGCGATTTTATCAGATGGTGAAAACTTTATATAGTTCGTATTGTACACTAACCGATTTACAGCTTTGTGAGGTACAGCAACTCCCTTGGGTTTTCCTGTAGAACCAGAGGTGTAAATAATATATGCTAAATTATCACTATTTAAATCGCTTTTGGGATTGTCTTGCTTTTCTTGGGTAATAATTTCCCAGTCTTTATCTATAGAAATAATTAGTTTTGAAAAACCTTTAAAATGCTTGAGCAAGTTTTCTTGTGTCAGCAACACTGAAACTTGTGCATCTTCAAGCATAAAATTTAGGCGTTCTTCGGGATAGCTGGGGTCTAATGGAACATACGCTCCCCCTGCTTTAATAATTCCCAATAACCCGATTATCATTTCTATAGACTGTGAAATACAAATGCCAACTAAAACTTCTGTACCTACTCCGATTTTTTGTAAGTGGTGCGCTAGTTTATTGCTACAAGTATTCAACTCTTGATAAGTAAGTTGTTTGTTAGCAAAGTTGACTGCTATAGAATCAGGATACTGCTGTACCTTTTCTTCAAACAATTGATGGATAGACTTATATTGAGGATAATCTGCTTGGGTATTATTCCATTCCACCAATACCTGATGCAACTCCGCTTCACTTAATAACTGTAAATTTGCAATTCGTTCTTCTGGATTTACAACAATAGCTGACAACAGAGTTTTAAAATGTTCCACCATCCGGCTAATAGTAGCTTTATCAAATAAATCTGTGTTGTAAACGATTACACCTCGAAGACCTTCATAATACTCACACTTTCCGCCCCATAAGCTCCTAAAATCCTCGGAACACTTCCACAGATGCAGTTCTAAATCAAAACGTGTTTTTTTCAAATCAATATTCATAAAGCTGGGTACTAATCCAGGCAGTTCTAGCGCGGACATTGGCGCATTCTGGAAACCAAATACCACTTGAAATAAAGGATGGTGGCTCAAGTTTCGCTCTGGATGTAGTTCTTCAACTAATTTTTCAAACGGCAAATCTTGGTGGCTATATGCTTCTAAAGTTACTTCGCGTACTCTGCCTAGTAGTTCTCGAAAAGTAGGGTTTCCAGATAAGTTGCTACGTAGCACCAAACTATTGACGAAAAAACCAATTATCCCTTCTATTTCACTGCGGTTGCGGTTAGCGATTGGTGAACCTAGCGCGATATCTTCTTGGTGTGTGTAGCAGTAAAGTAATGTTTGAAATGCTCCGACCAATGTCATAAATAAGGTGACACCTTCTTGCTGTGACAGCTTTTCTAGTGCATCAATTAGCTTGAGCGGTAACTCTAGAAATTGTGTTGCTCCTTGATAGCTTTGTATAGCTGGTCTTGGTTTGTCAGTAGGTAGATGCAGTATGGAAATACCGTTTAGTTGCTCCCGCCAGTAAGCTAACTGGGTTTGAAGCACTTCTCCTTGCAACCACTCGCGCTGCCAGTGAGCAAAATCGGCGTACTGAAGAGGCACTTCTAATAGAGGAGAAGGCTGGTTTTGTGCAAAAGCTGCGTACAGCGTTCCCAGTTCCCGAATCAGTACCCCCATAGACCAATCGTCGCAGATAATGTGGTGCATATTCAGTAATAGAATATGTTCTGTCTCAGAAAGGACGAGGAGTATTACTCGCAGCAATGGCCCGGAGGATAAATCGAAGGGATGTTCTATCTCTGCGGTAATAATGGACTTTGCTTTAACCTCTTGTTCATGATCTGCCAATTGCTGGAGGTCTAATACAGAAAGAGGTATTGTTAAGCTGGGTGCAATAGCCTGTAGGGGTTGCCCATCCGACACAATAAAAGTTGTGCGTAAGGTTTCATGGCGACTCACGATTTCGTTAAAAGTCTGTTCTAGTGCGGCTAATTTCAGCGAACCGGTCAAACGAATTACTGTCGGCACATTGTAGATACCATTATCGGGGATCAACTGGTCGAGAAACCATAGCCGTTGTTGAGCAAAAGATGCTGGAAAAACGAAGACTTCTTCAGAAGACATATTGATCCTTATTTTAAATTCTGTGCTTTCTCAATACAAGCTCTTAGCTGTGCGGCGAGAATTTGGATATGGGGTTTTCTTAGCATAGTTAGGTGATTGCCAGGAATATGATGAATTTCCGTTCCTCCTACAGTTAGCTGATCCCAACCCAGACTCGGATCTTCCTTGGCAATGCTTGATTCAACCTTTGTTCTGAAAAGATTAATTCGTTTAGGGTAGGCTTGCGGAACGTAGTTAAGGACTGCTTGGCTATTGGCATAAAAAACACGAAGCATTGGGCGAATTGCTAACTCGCTTAAAAGTCTTAACTTGGATTCTTCCGGTATAATGTTGACTGTGGCATCCTCTTTTAGGATGAAGTGAGAGAACAGATTTGTTTGGAGCGTTCGCGTTAGCGACTCCCAAACAGAATTTTGTACAATTATATTAAAATTAGTCAACCCAGAAGTTAAACTATTAATTCGATTCTTAGCGATCGCAATAATTAGATAAAAATAATCGAGGAAAAAGGGCCATATATATCGCGCCACTGTCGTCAGCATAAACTTGAAACCACTACCCAAAGAAGGTATATTGCCTGGAATTGGTGCTAAAGTGTCAAGCACAGCAAGTAAAGCCACTTCTTCCCCAGAGTTTTGGAGTTGTTGAGCCATTTCAAAAGCAACCCAACCTCCAAAAGACCAACCTCCTAAAAAATAAGGGCCTTTAGGCTGCACTGTACGCAATGCTTCAATGTAGTGGGTAGCCATATCCTCAATGCGAGTTAATGGAGAACTTTTTCCGTCAAGTCCAATGGGTTGTAGCCCATAAAATGGTTGATTTTTTCCCAAATTCTGAGCTAATTCGTAATAAGGGAAAACAACACCAAAAATTGGATGCACGCAGAATAAAGCTGGGCTTGAACCAGCAGGTTGAATCGGAACTAAGGGCGACCACGGGAGAGAATCTGCTTTTGAAGATAGAGCAGTTGCTAAACTTTCAATTGTTGGATTTAAAAATAAGCTAGATAGCGGCAATTCGCGCTCAAAGTGCTTGTATATTTGCTTCATAAGCTGTACGGTTAACAGCGAATTTCCTCCCAAGTCGAAGAAGTTATCGTAAATACCCACACCTTCAATATTAAGCACTTCAGCCCAAATTTTTGCTAAGGTTGACTCGGTTGCAGTCCGAGGAGCGATAAATGCTTTATCCATTGAGTGGCTAGTTGGAGTGTTGAGTGCTGTTAGCACATAACGATCTACTTTGCCATTAACTGTTAGCGGCAGAGAATCCAGGATGACAAAAGCTTTTGGGATCATGTATTCTGGCAATTTTTCTTTTAAGAATTTACGTAGTAGAGACGTAAAATTTTGCGTCTCTATATTGGGAACAATATAAGCCACCAAGTACTTATCACCAGATACGTTTTCTTTAACAATTACTACTGCTTTTTGCACACTCTGATGCTGACTCAGGACTGTCTCAATTTCTAACAACTCAATGCGGAATCCACGAATTTTTACTTGATTATCGATGCGTCCTAAAAATTCAATATTACCATCCGTTCGATACCGAGCTAAATCACCTGTCTTGTAAAGTCGCGCTCCCTTTTTATCACTAAAAGGATTGGGAATAAACTTTTCAATAGTTAATTCAGGGCGATTAAGATAGCCTTGTGCCAATCCCTCACCACTTATGTATAATTCGCCAATAATTCCAATTGGTAAAGGTTGTAAATACTTATCTAATATATAAATTTGAGTATTAGCAATAGGGCGACCAATGGGCGGCTTTTCACTCATAGTACTAATCTCTGCAACGGTTGACCAAACTGTTGCTTCAGTAGGGCCGTAAGCATTAAAAAACCGACGCTGAGAGTTCCACCAACGTTTTACAATGTCATCGGTACAGGATTCGCCTGCACAGATAATAGTTTGCAATGCCGGCAGTGATTCTGTAGGTAGGACTGCTAATACTGCTGGCGGAAGGGTGACGTGAGTAATAGCTTTTTCGCGCAATAAATTGAGCAAAGGTTGTCCGGGTAGAAGGGATTCTTTGTTTGCTAAATAAAGAGTTGCTCCTGTTTGCAGTGCCATGACAATCTCAAAAATTGAGGCATCAAAACTTAATGATGCGAATTGCAGAATACGGTTAATCGGTTGTATGTTGAAAACCTCAATCTGAGATGCCGCTAAGTTTGACAATCCTCGATGTTGAAGCAAAACACCTTTAGGTTTTCCTGTTGAGCCAGAGGTGTAGATAACATAAGCTAGGTTGTCAAATGTTACGCAGCTAGTTGGGTTTTCTTGACTGTGTTGTGTAATAGTTGCCCAATCTTCATCTATGTAAACTATAGACAAGAGATCCCCCCAATCCCCCTTTTTAAGGGGGGCTAAAGAGCAATGAGTGAGCAATATTGAAACTTGTGCATCTTCTAGGATGAACTTAAGACGCTCTTGAGGTAGGCTGGGATCTAAAGGCAGGTATGCTCCACCTGCTTTGAGAATGCCTAATAGGGCGACGATCGCTTCTGGGGAACGCTCTACGCAAATACCTACTAAAACGTCAGGGACTACCCCCAATTTTTTCAGATAATGTGCAAGTTGGTTGCTGCGTATATTCAACTCTTTGTAGCTGAGTTGTTCATCGTCAAAGACTAGTGCGTTCGCGGAGCGTGCGTTTAACGCAATCGCATCGGGAGTTTCCTGCACTTGTGCTTCAAATAACTGATGAAAACACTTGTTCTCTGGATAGTCTCGTTTAGTGTCATTCCAATCAATTAATAACTCTTGTCGTTCTTGCCCAGTAAGCAAAGACAAATCTGAAATCCGCTGTTCTGGATTGGCAACAATGCTTTCTAGCAGCGTTTGGAAATGTCCCAGCATTCGCGTAATAGACTTGTCATCAAATAAATCGGTGCTATAAACCATTTGTCCTTTCAAACTTTCCAAGTCTTGCCACAAATGGAATTCTAAATCAAGTTTTGCAGTTTTGCTATCGAATTCAAATAGCGAAAGCGTTAACCCAGATAACTCTAGAGTTTCGATAGGAGTGTTTTGTAGGCTAAATACAACCTGAAAAAAAGGATGATAGCTCAAATCTCGCTCTGGGTGAAGTTCCTCCACCAACTTTTCAAAAGGCAAGTCCTGATGACTGTATGCTTCTAAAGTTATCTCTCGCACTCGATTCAACAATTCTCGAAACGTCACCTTGCCTGAGAAATCTGTACGTAACACCAAGCTATTGACAAAAAAACCAATTAATCCTTCTAGTTCGCTACGATTGCGATTAGCAATAGGTGAACCAACTGCAATATCCTCTTGCTGCGTGTAGCGATAGAGCAAAGTCTGAAACGCTGCCAGCATTGTCATGAACAAGGTAACGCCTTCTTGGTAACTTAGTGCCTCTAGCGCTTGAGTTAAGGAGTGTGGTAGCTCTAAAAATTGTTTTGCACCCCTGTAGCTAGGAACTGCTGATCTTAGTCGGTCGGTAGGGAGATTCAATACCGAAATCCCGTTTAATTGCTTTTGCCAATAAACTAACTGGCTTTGTAGGGGTGAGGTGCCGTTTGCTGCCACTCCTTGTAGCCACTCCCGTTGCCATTGAGCGAAATCTGCATATTGAATGGGTAGTTCTGGTAGGAGCCTAGATACGGAGTCGGTAGTTGTCAGACATCGCTTATCCCCTGCCAAGGCTTTGTATAATACCCCCAATTCTTTAATTAGCACTCCAATTGACCAGCCATCGGCAACTATGTGATGTATATTTAGCAGCAGCAGATATTCTGCTTCATCCAGTTGCAGCAGCTTTACTCGCAGTAATGGCCCAGTGGTGAGATTGAAAGGATGTTGAGCCTCTTGGGTTACGATTTGCTGCATTCGTGTGCTGCGTTCTGGGCTGTCGAAATTGCGTAGGTCTATTAAGGGAAGAGGTATGGTTAAGCTAGGTGAAATCGCCTGTACTGGTTGCTGCTCTACCATAACAAACCTAGTACGTAACGTTTCGTGACGACGTACAATTTCGTTGAATGTCTGCTTTAAGGCGGTGAAGTTAAGGGAACCTGTCAGGTGAAGTGCTGTTGACACGTTGTAAAATGGATTCCCCGGTGCTAACTGATCGAGAAACCACAATCGCTGCTGGGCGAAAGAAGTGGGAAAAACGAAAACCTCTGCTTCCTCAGAAAAATTAAGTTCTTCATCATCTGTGAGACTACTGTAAATATACTGGCTCATAAGTGAATTGCAAACAGTTGTGGTGGAATTTGTGGAAACTTTTTCTCAGGTCATCTTGTTGTCAATGCTTCGATAAGAGTTTAGCTTTGAAGAACTAATGACCTTATAGATTGAGCTTTCTACTCCTTTTGCTCAAACCCAATTTTTAACCAAGTAGTATTGGGAAGTGAATTACCTCCAACTTCCGACTTATGAATGCTGTACAATGCCGTTGAAGATGGCCGAAGTTAGAGAGGTTTTCACCCAGACATTTTGATTGTGATAAAAATCACCACGCTGTTCTAGTGTAAACCCACCCAGCAATAATCCCAACCATACTTCTACCATCGGCATTTGCAACACACATTGCAGTTTAACTAAAGAAATCTCATCTTTGACATTTATCAGGTAGTTAGCGATTGCGCTCTGCCATTTTTGGACATCCTCATCTGATGCCAAATTGCGGACATCTTCTAAAGTTGTCACCTCATCGAGCATTGCCAAAACATTCGCTTTTTCAACAGGTGCTACTACAGAATCACCCTCCTGGTTAGGAGATGAAAATTGGTGTGGGCCGTGTGGTTTAAAGGTTTGTGGTGTTTGTGGTTCAATCAAATCATCTAAATCTAGGTGCATTGTTGTCCGCACTAAACCAGCAAAGAGATCGGTGCTAACAATTGGCCCCTTTGGGTTATTGAGATCGCGGGTATCTTGCAACAGCACTTCGGCACGAGACTTGAGAATATCCGCAATTTGACTGAAGGCAATACCTGCGGTTGATAATTGGGTTTCAATAGGTAAATCATGCAGTTCTGTATCCAAGCACTGCCATACTGCATCAAGGGAAGAAGTTGGTGGAGATTCGGACAACTCATCAAGCACATCCCAGATTGTTAATTGGCGGTATGTGGTCATAATAATTCGTAATTTCTAATTCGTAATTCGTAATTATTGCCTTACGGATAAATCCGGGGGCTTGAATAAAGTTGCTACGCGTTTTCTCTTTCTTCATAACTGAAGTTAGGGGCTTGTACCCTCAATGATTTAATTATTAATTAACTCCTAATTAATTACGAATTACGAATTACGAATTACGAATTACGAATTATTCGGTCATCTCTAGGATTCTGGATGCAACGGGCAGGGTCGTACTGGGCAGTAGCTTGAGGCAATCTCAAACATATCCTTATATTGATATAGTGAAACACTATATTGAGATGCAAAAGCCTGCAACACCTGATCTGTATAGGCACGGATCTTGCCAGCCGTTAGCCCAAAACAGTGAATTGGTTCCAGGCGGCAAATTGGTTTTTGACCCAGCCAGAGTTCTGCCGACATAGCGTGCAATGGCTTATCCCCTGATTCTTTATACAAATACAGCACTGCAAAATATGTTGCTGGTGGTTCGACTGCGATGACCTCCGGTCGGGCGTAGCCCATCGCATCAATTTCTGCTGAATGACTTTCACTCCGGTGGCGATAAAATGAGCGGCGATTGTGGCAGACTTTTGGATTCCAACACCCATCCCCTTGTGGCCCATGTAGTAGTTTTGCTTGAGTTGTTGGTAATTTGGAGCATAGCTGGCATTTGGGATCAAGTGGCTTTGGCATACCTTACTCCACTTCTTCGCCAATCGCGCGATAGTAAGCAGCGATCGCAGCTTCTTGCTCGCTGCGAAGCGTATACCGCCGAAACGCTTTCTCGCTTTGATGCCCTGTTAATTTTCGTGCATGGCTGGGGTCAACTCCCAATAGCAATAAGTCAGTAGCATAAGTATGACGAAAGGAGTGAGGATGTAAGTCCTCAATGTGAGCTATTTCACCGATTTTTTCCACAGCAAAGTAAATACCGTGATAACTCAAGCGTTCACCTTTGTATGAAGCATGGTGTGAAATCATCAGTGGGGAGTCGCTGTTTAACACCTCTCCTTGCTGTTCGCGCAATTGCAAATACTCTGCTAAAATTTCCCGGCTCTCTTTTCGCAGTGGAACTAAGCGTGGTTCATTGGTTTTGGTGTCTGGTAAAAATAGCAGCTTGCCATCAAATGAGCCAACATTTAGCTGCACAACTTCCCCAGCCCGGAGTCCATGACTAAGGATGTGAACGAGTGCTGTATCTCGTTGCTTTGTTTCTTGGAGCAATTCCAAAGCTGACCAAACCCGCTCCATTTCTTCAGGGGTCAAACTTTGGGCTGGTGGCAGTGGCACTTTTTCTAGTTTTATCCCCAGTGTGGGTAAGGTAGAAATAATTTCAGGATACGTGTAACACATCCATTTGAAAAAGCTTTTGAGTGCCGCAATTGAGGCATTAATGCTGCTTTTTGAAAGTGGTTTACCAACATCAGTCCGCAGTTCATCCCGCAGGTACTCTTTATATAGTGCAAGGTGACGTGGGCGTAGCTCATGATAGTGCAGCTCACTCCACGCCAAAAACCGCTTCAGTTCGCGTTCGTAAAGCTTGCGGCTGTTGGGTGCGAGATTGTTGCTGCGTAAAAATTCCAGAACTTTTACCCACCGAATATCGGTTGGTGGTCTTGTACTAGCCGTGCGCCCAGAGAGTGATGCCGTTTCAGCGTCAAGAGCAATGAGTTTAATCGGAGGTAAGTTATTTAGTTCAGGGTTATTCACCATAATCTTGCGCGATCGCCTGGAAGCACAGTGGAAGTAACACCCAAAATTGTATGTGACTTCAGGTAGAATTTGCCCAAGACAGAAGGTAAAAGTTGGCCGCGTTGTCACTTGACACGATCTGTATCTTTGGATATCATTCAACTATATGGTTGAATCAAATGTAGCCCTTGATAAAATTTTTGCTGCTTTGGCTGATGTGACGCGGCGAGACATTCTGAAGCGGGTATCAACAGCAGAACATACTATCGGCGAATTAGCACAACCCTATGCGATGTCTTTTGCAGCGATCGCAAAGCACATCAGTGTGTTGGAGAAAGCCGGACTGATTACCAAGCGTCGAAGTGGTAAGGAGAAAGTTATTCAGATTCAGCCGAAAACTCTCAAAGTAGCCGCAGCATATCTGGGCGAGTATGAAAAAATCTGGAGTGCCCGCTTTGATGCTCTGGAAAAACTACTAGAAGATCGATAACAAAGTAGCAGGAGGGTAGTATGGCAAATCTGACAGTAACAGTTCCAGAAAATTCACAAAATATCTTCGGTACTGTCACAATCAAGGCTTCGTTGGAAAAGGTATTTGAAGCATATACCAAAGAGGAACTGTTTGCTAGTTGGTGGTGTCGCGGTAATCCAATGAAAGTGTATCACTTCGATTGTCAAGACGGCGGCAGTTGGCACATTGCTGAACAATCAGAAGATGGTAACGAGTATGAGTTTACTGGCTGTTTTCATGAAGTCGCTCTAGATAAACGAATCGTGCAGACATTTGAATTCTTGGGGATGCCGGAACGTGGGCATGTCATGCTGGAAAAAGCTGAGTTTGTCGCAATTGACGAACATACAACTGAGATTCGTACCCATAGCACAGCAATGAGCCAGTCAGACCGTGACGGCATGGTTGCCAGCGGCATGGAAAGCGGCTGGCGGCAGTCCGTTGAAGCTCTGGGCAAGCTTTTAGAACCAAACGATTAATTACAATTGCGATGGCTACGCCGACCAAAGGTACGCGGTATCCGATTGATTTAATTGTGGAATATTCTGTCAGCTAAAATCCAGAAAGTGTATCCTTGTAGTAAAAGCAAACGTCTATGCAAGTTACATTTGACTTACCTGATGAAGTTGTCAATCAGCTTCAACCCTTTGCAGACAAACTGCCTCAAATCCTAGAGTTGGGGTTACGAGAACTGAATGCGATCGCTCAGTCAGGATTTTCAGGTATGGCTGAAGTCGTAGAATTTCTGGCAAGCCTACCCACTGCTGAAGCCATTATTGCCCTGCGTCCCTCTGAATCCCTGCAAGCTCAAATTAACACTCTGGTAGAAAAAAATCGGACGGTAGGTTTAACCGCAACAGAAGAGCAGCAATGGCAGGGGTATCAATATTTAGAGCATATTGTCAGAATGGCTAAGGCTAGAGCCTTCTTAAAGATCAAAGAAGCTGACGCAGAATGAGCTACCCTTATCTTTTATCCGACATTAACTCCGATTAATACCTTTTCTCCAGCTGTAGAAGAATAAAAAAGTGTGACTGTAACCATAAGTTTGCCGGGGTGTCACGTTTATGCTTTCAAATGGACTTACGACAGCTTGAATTTTTGGGGTTTTTAAGAGACAATCTTGCTAATTCAAGTATTTGAGGGTGCATAATCCCTGAACTTTCGGCACGTTTATGCTTTATTTTTAGACTTTCGGCAACTTTTTGGTTTCAAAACCAAATGCTTTGACTGCGTAGCTTGCCGCCGTAGGCATCGCGGAACGTTAAATTAAGCCTTTGCGCTTGTCCTGTGGCAAGGTTATGCTTTCAAAAGCGGCAAACTTATGGTTACAGTGACATATCTCAGTATTTTAAGTATAAAATAATACTTTAAATACGTTATGCTTTCAAAACCTATATTCACAGAGCGATGGCAACTCTTGGAGACGCTCCGCCGCCGCAGGAACCGCACTACGACAAATGGCGATCGCTCGTTTAAAATCATTAGTACCAATCGAAACGTGCGAGAGAATGCTGGGATTTTTATCCATGTCGGAATCCTCTATCAGTTGAGGTGGATGTGGATGTGCCAGAGAGCCGATTGGTGATTTGCTGCACCCTAACACAACTTGATGAAACGATTGGATTATAACAGTACTTTAGTACTAAGCCGACTTGTCTTCTTTTGCCTTTTGTTAAGTTACAAGTTCACCCTGTTAGAAGATTTTTCATTTCTTTTTCCACGGCATCATGAATGCCTGGCGCTTTAAACTGTTGTAAACCCTTAGCCGGACTGAATGTTAGGTTTAACTTCGCGCAACCGACGTTCCAGAAAACGACGCTCACTGTCATTTGTCACTAATTCTAGTGCCCGTGTATAGCTCTGGGTCGCTTCCTCTAATGCTCCAATACGCCGGAATAAATCTGCACGGGTGGCATGAAAGAGATGATAGCTGTCCAGTTCTGGAGCAAGGCGATCAATCAGTCCAAATGCGGCTTGAGGACTGTCTGCCATTGCGATCGCTACTGCTCGGTTCAAGGTAACAATGGGTGAGGGCTGCAAGTGTTCCAACACCTCATAGAGCCGCACGATCTGGGCCCAGTCTGTTTCTTCGGCGCGGGTTGCCTGACAATGGAGGGCGGCGATCGCCGCTTGCAGGGCATACACTCCGGTTCCAAAGAGCAACGCTTCCTCTACCAGAGGTAACGCCTCAGCAATCTGTAGATGGTTCCAACGACTGCGATCCTGATCTTCTAGTAAAATCAAATCGCCTGCCTCATCTAGACGCCCATTGCGCCGCGAATCGTGCAATAACATCAGCGCCACCAGTGCTGTGACTTCAGATGGGGGTTGGGGTGCCAGCAATTGCCGCACCAGTTGCCCCAAGCGAATCGCTTTGATGCAGAGGTCAGCCCGCACGAGCGCATCTCCTTTGGTTGCAGCATAGCCTTCGTTGAAGATGAGATAAATGACTGTCAGGACTGCCTCTATCCGGGGAGCGAGATCAGTCGTCTCAGGTACTTTGTAAGGAATGCCTGCGTCTCGAATTTTGCGTTTAGCACGAACTAACCGCTGTGCCATTGTTGGAGTCGGTATAAGAAAGGCGCGGGCAATTTCGTCGGTTTCCAGTCCACCCAACATTCGGAGGGTCAACGCTACTTGAGTTTCCGTTGCCAGTGCCGGGTGACAGCAGGTAAAGATTAATCGCAGGCGATCGTCTCCAATTTCATCACTGTCATAGGTTGGTTCTTCAGTGGATGGAATTAAGCCAGATGCCGCATACCACTCCAGTTTTTCGGTCAGTTTCGTGCGTCGTCGGAGGCGATCGATCGCCTTGTACCGGGCAGTTCGGATAATCCAGGCACGGGGACGATCAGGAATACCGTCGCTTTCCCACTGATTCACTGCCGCTGTAAATGCTGCCTGTGCAGCTTCTTCAGCTACATCAAAATCTCCGACCAGCCGAATCAGAATAGCGACAATGCGCCCCCATTCAGTTCGATAAAGGGCAGCAATTGCTTGAGCCACATCTATTTTTGGGATTGAAGCCATACCTTTTATAAAAAGACATAAAGAATTTTGGGCAAGGTGTCGATTGGAGCAATTGCCGTTCGACTGACTGATAAAGGCAGATAAGTTCAATTGTACTAGACAAAATTTTTGCACTCAGGTGTCGATTTGGACAATTCCCGTTCGACTTAATCACAAAGGAGGCAACCGAATGAAATATTTGCTGCTGATTTATATGGACGAAAACGCCATGAGCGACACTGAGCGGGAGCATTGCTATGGGGAATCTGCCCAACTCGCCCAGCACTTGCATACTCAAGGACAATTTCTAGCGACGGCTCCACTCCATCCTGTTGCAACCGCAACCAGTGTCCAAGTCCGTGATGGCAAATCACTCGTGACCGATGGACCATTTGCCGAAACCCGCGAACAATTGGGTGGATTCTTCCTCGTTAATGCTCAGGATTTGGATGAAGCCATTGCGATCGCCACCCGCATCCCAGGTGCAAAAGTCGGCACCGTCGAAATCCGTCCTGTCATCGAAGTTGCGGGACTACCAGCACAGCCCTGACCGAAGAGGCGGAGGGGCAGGGGGCAGGGAGCAGGGGGAGCAATCCCTGTCCCGTTCGCGCAGCGTCTCCAAGAGTTGCCGTGAAGCGGAGCGGAACATGGGTATCAAGCCCCGCCCTTCCAGGGCGTTCTTGATTGGTGGGAGTGCAAGCTCCTTCCAATCCTCCCCCCTGCTCCCTGCTCCCTGCCCCCCTGCCTCTTTTGACCGTCCTTAACCGCTTGAACTCAAGGAGAACCCTCATGCAAAACAATTCCAAAATCACTCCCTGTTTATGGTTTGATGATCAAGCCGAAGCCGCCGCTCAGTTTTATACGTCGATTTTTCGCAATTCCAAAATTGTCCACGTCAGTCGATATGGAGACGCTGGACAGGAAATTCACGGAAAACCAGCCGGAGCCGTCATGACTGTTAGCTTTGAACTTGATGGTCAGCCGTTCACAGCACTCAACGGTGGTCCGACCTTCAAATTTAACGAGGCGATTTCCTTCCAAATCTTTTGCGATACCCAGGCGGACGTGGACGATTACTGGCAAAAATTGTCTGCCGGTGGGGATGAAACCGCACAGCAATGCGGCTGGCTCAAAGACAAATACGGCATCTCCTGGCAAATTATTCCTCGCATTCTGATTGAGTTACTCAACCACCCCGACGCGGCAACCTCTCAAAAAGTGACCACTACCATGCTGCAAATGAAGAAGATCGAGATTGATGAACTCAAGCGTGTCGCTGCTGATTAGCGGTTCCTTCGGAGTTGCGCTTTGCGCTAATCAGCACACCCAACCCCTCGCAATCTAACTCAAAACCATTCAACAGGAGATTTCACAATGAAAGTCATGGTCTTTGTCAAAGCAACCCAAGACTCTGAAACTGGGGTCATGCCGAGCGAACAGCTTTTAACTGAAATGGGGCAGTACAACGAAGAATTAGCCAAGGCAGGTATCTTGCTCGCCGCTGAGGGGTTTCATCCTAGCTCAAAAGGGGTGCGAGTTCACTTTTCAGGAACCGATCGCACCGTCACCCAGGGACCTTTCACTCCAGCGCCGGAGCTAGTGGCAGGGTACTGGCTGTGGCAGGTGAACTCAATGTCCGAGGCAGTTGCTTGGGTAAAGCGCTGCCCTAACCCTATGCCAGGAGACTCCGAGATTGAGATTCGTCCCGTATTCGAGGCAGAGGATTTTGGTGAAGTCCTGACACCCGCCTTAAGGGAGCAGTCAGACCGCATTCGCGCTCAACTTGAAACGCAGCAGCAAGAGTAACGTCATCAACAACCGCGCAAATGATGTTTATATGCGAACGATCCGCTCATCAAAACGCAGAATCGATTACAAAAGGAGAAATCAATGAAACTCAATTCTTACCTGATGTTCAACGGCAACTGTGAGGCAGCGTTCAAGTTCTATGAACAATGTCTGGGTGGCAAGATGACTATGATGATGACACACAAAGAAGCACCTTCCGCCGAAAATGTCTCACCGCAATGGCAAGACAAAATCATGCACGCTTGCCTTGAACTAGATGATCGCCTCCTGATGGGATCTGACTGCCCACCAGGATACTTTGAAACCCCGCAAGGTTTCTACGTACAAATTAGCGTTCCTGAAATCGCTGAGGCAGAACGGCTTTTTCACGCTCTAGCAGAAAACGGCAAGGTGAAGATGGCGATCGCGCAAACGTTCTGGTCATCGCGGTGAAGGCATGTTGACCGATCAGTTTGGGACACCGTGGATGATCAACTGCGAACAAACCATCTGAGCCGAATGGCACGCTTGAAACTACGTTAGATTCTGAAAGTATTTCCGAGATATCGCGTTTCCCAGGCTACTGAAGTACACACGAACCTTTTATATCAAAACAAGTAGCTTTAAAAACGTACCTCACTAGATTGAGAAACGCTATATCTGTATTTTCTAGGAACAGTTCGTACCATTCTTGAAAAGTTTCGGGACTAAATAGTTTTCTCGCTTCTTTAAATGAAATTTTCTCCCATCCAGCATCTGTAACTATTTCGTTACCAGTCTTTGTAATAAACAGATTTTCTTCTTCTACTATCCAAGGGAAGGATGTCTTCTGATGTTTTCTCTTTCGTTTACCCATTGAGCTATTGCAATGTCTATCGCCTTGCCGCCTAAGCGTCTACGCACTCAACTTTAATGCTATCGTTGATTATTTAGTAGGCTTCTTTACCAAAGAGCAACTCCTGTTTGTGACAGTACGTACACCGTAGGAGCAACGTATTCTTTTTTGCCTATGTTCATCAGGAGTATCACCCACAAAAATCATCTACCCGAATATCCCGCCAGACATCAGACACTTGCCAGCCGGAATTACCCACAGATTGTACCGGAGGATTATCAAGCAATGGAATATAGTCAGGAACTCTAGGCTCTGGAGTAATTACAGGTTTCTCCTCAACTACAGGGGCTGTATATTTGACAGTATTAGCTTCAAGAAGAAGTTGGTCTTCAGCGTCTTCGATTAACTTCATCTGTTTCAAGGTAAGCTTGTCGGATTTTTTGATGATCTTCTTCGTATCTGTATCATTAGAAGTTTTCATTGGCTTAAAATTTGGATGGGTAAATTTGGGAGAAGTTAGGTATAAATAATTTGCACGGAATTAACAAGGTACACCAAATTTATGGAAAATACGAGTCTCTTGCTGAAGAATTTATTAATTGGATATAAATCTCTTTTTCGGGCAGATGCCCTAGCATAATCTGTTGCAGAGATGCAAGTATTAAGCGATCGCTTCTTGACTCATGACTGTACGTCAATACTGTTTTGCGCTTTTGACTCCTAATAAGCAGATAATGAAGGGTTAAGAGTTCTCGCTCATTAGGAACAGCGTTGAGAAACTTATCAGGTGAGAAAGGCACAATCTTAGTAGTTGATGACGAAGCCAGCATTCGCCGGATTTTACAGACGCGTCTAGAAATGATTGGCTACAGTGTAGTTACAGCTAGTGATGGTGAAGAAGCTTTGTCAGCTTTTCGCTTGTTGACCCCTGATTTGATAGTTCTTTCTGTAATGATGCCAAAGCTGGATGGCTACGGTATGTGCCAAGAATTACGCTCATAGTCAGATGGACAACCCTAGCTACAGCCAGCAAACCGTTGGTTGTCGGTGGCAGTCCCAATTAACGAGGCGTGGTTGCAGCAGGTAGCAATCGCGATCGCCAATGTTGATAAAATTGCTTGGATATGGGTAAAGAATATGTTAAAAACATTCACGTCAATTCACTTATGACTAATAGCATTGATTTACCAGGAATCAGCTTACCTAACGCTATCAAATTAAAACTTGGACTGTCAGAAGATGTAAACTTAGTCTCCTCAAGTTCAGGAAATTATTTAGATTTTGACCATGATTTGCAGCTAAATTTAGACAAAATTTTTAGCATTCATAGTACAGTTTCATATATAAATGTGGCACTCGATAAAATAATTTTTGAAGTATTTGGCAAACCTGAAATTACAATATCTTCACCAAAATATAAAATTCATAAAACTTCTCAAGAAGTCGAATTCCGCTTTAAAGGATTACTAAATAACCAAGGTATTGAATTATTTTTTGGCAAGCAAACTACATTAAAATTTAAATTAAATGAAGATTTTATTTTTAGCAACATAGCTAGTAAATTTCCTATTATCAACGATTTAAAATTAAGCAAACCAGAGCTAATTATTACTGATACTGGGCATTCTTTTATACATTCAAAATTAGGTTGTATTAACTTAAGCAGAGGATTCAACTTTATTGGAAATATTGATTTCAATAATCTCCAGACAAATTTGAGCAGTTTTATTCATCGAAGCTTAGGAATTGGGTGCTTAGGAGCGATAATTAACTTTAATCCGGCAGGACAGGTTAGCTTAACAGGTAATATTGCAAACGAGATTCAGCTATTTTCCCAGCAACAATTTAAGGCGATTTTTAAAAACTTGCTCATCGGGTTAAATATTGGTGCTGATTTAGAGCCAAACTTTGGATTAACTGGAAATTTAATTCTTCAAGGCTACGATCCCACGCAAGAAAAAGAACCTAAGTTATTTCTCTCTGGTAGTCTCTCTCTAGAACCCGAATCTTTAACAGCATACTTTTGTCAACAAGGTGAAAAATCTTGGTTTAATCCCTATGGATTGGTGGGAACTGAACTTCGCAATATCAGGTTTCAAGGAGGCGGAACGTATTTACCTCCTTACTTTGATAACTTTGGCTTCATTGGTGATTTGAAATGGGAAAAAATAGACCTTGAGGTAGCTTTTCTGATGGACACTAATGATCCTGAAAGATTAGCTTTAATTTTAAATTCCAAGCAAGCAATTAGCTTAATAGATTTGTGGCGTGGGCCAGTCGCTTCCTTTCTTAGGAAACAAGTAGGTTATTCAACGGATTTAATTAACAAAGCACTAGGGCTTTTAGAAGGCTTAGTGAACTTAAAGATCGAATCAATTGATGGGGATGGAGACGGAAAAATTAATCCTTTAATTAAGTATGTTCCTTTCCCGACAGTAATTGCGGCTCAAGCAATATCAGAAGGGTTAGAAATTAATGGCAAACTTAATGCTTGGGGTCATGAGGCAATCTTAATCCTTCAAGGAGATAAAACTTTTAATAATATCTCTGGTTCCTTAAAAGTTCTGGAAATTGATTTAGGATTTCTGAGAATTAAAGGAACGGATGACGATAGTTTAGATTTATCTTTAAAGGTAACGCCTAGTGAGCAGTATCTTCAGGGAGATGGTTATCTAGAAATTCTTGACAACGAAATTGCGAATGTTGAATTTAAAATTACGCCAACCAATACTACTTTTAAAAACTTTGACCTGAGTTTAGGGAATCTGTTGAGTATTGATGTTGATGCCCTGAGTATCGATATGAAATCTGGTAGCGGTAGTGGTTTAGGAACAATTTCAGTTTTTGGGAATACTCTAGCAGGCATTATGTTTGATGTTACTCAAAATACCGTCAATTTGATGAATATTCGGCTGAGTTTAGCAGGCTTCTTGACTTTGACTATTCCGAACCTCACAGTTAATTTGAAGAATAAAAGCGCAACAGGAACGGCAAATAT
The DNA here is from genome assembly GCF_017115105.1 of Nostoc sp. NMS2. GTDB lineage: Bacteria > Cyanobacteriota > Cyanobacteriia > Cyanobacteriales > Nostocaceae > Nostoc. Next base: position 3,914 of record NZ_JABXKH010000015.1, on the reverse strand, counting down.
TATTGCTTTTAATCAATCTTTGGGTAGTGGCACATTATCATTTAACACTCAAAATGTTTCAATTAATAATGTAGCTCTTAACCTCGGCAATATTATAAAGCTCAATGTTCCTAGTTTTAAACTTGATTTAACCAATAAAAAGGTTTTTGGTTTAGGCGATGTTACTCTCTTAGGAAAACAATTCACTGCGTTAGGCATCAGCCTGAACGAGAGCGGATTTCAAGCTACAAGCAATTTCAATTTTGGCATTTTAGCTTTCAACGGCGCTACAGTCACTCTGAGTAAAGGAACTAATGGTAATATCAATAATTCTGCCAGTATTGCAGGAAGCCTCAAGTTTTTAGGCTACACCTTTGCCAATATCATGGCTAGTGTAAATAGCAGCAAATTAATTGCATCGGGTAGTTTTAATTTTGGTGGTATTCTAATACTTAAAGGAGCAAATAATCGAAGGAGTGCGACAATAACGCTTAAAAGACCAAAAAACGGACTGTACAATTGGGTTAGTATTATGGGTAGCTTTTATCTGTTGGATCAAGAGTTGACATCACTCTCTATGAGCCATAACAACAATACTTTAAAAATTTTAGGTATGCACATTATCAGAAAGCCCAACCATTAAAGCACTCACGCTTAGATGAAGACTAACTTGTGAATTTATATGGGGAATTGCTAACTCTCGTCAGTTTGATGAATGTTTTAAAGTGCTGAATCTGGTGAAATTGTTGGTCAAGAAAACGTTTAATTTAAAGCTTATAGAGTATTAAGCGATGTCTACGACGGGCTGCGCCTACGCAATTGGCTCAATGTGGTTCAGCTAAGAAAGTTCCTCTGTGAAGGTAAGGGAACAGGGAGAGGAAAAACAGGCTGATCTAAACTGTATTGGTTTATTGCCCAGAGGTACAAGAAATTAGTACAATTTTTGGATACTGGAGTTTTCAGCAGGAAAAAGCATTTGAGCCAAAGTCTACCTATAGCAGCAAGCCGAAAACTGAAGATTACGATCCTAACAGTAGGTTCAAGAGGAGGCTTGCAACCATACTGTGCTTTGGCTATTGGGTTAAAACGTGCGGGGCATCAGGTAACAGTCGCAACACACGAAAACTTTGCATCTTTTGTGAGGCAGTTCGATTTAAAGTTTGCGCCGATCGCTGGCAATATGGAAGAGTTTCTGCAATCCAAACAAGGGCAGCGATTGATTGCGGGAGAAAAGTTGAAAAAAGAAGAACGAGATAAGCTTTTACTTCAACAGTTGGAATCAGGTTGGCAAGCGTGTCAGGGAAGTGAGGTGATTATCTATACCCCGCTATCCAACTGGGGATATCATATCGCAGAGAAATTAGGCGTACCTTGCTTTTTTGCATCAGTTCTACCGTTGACTCCCACAGGGATGTTTGGGTTTTTGAGATTTGCTCAAACAACTAAAAACCCGCTAAAGAAAGCGATCAATTATGGCAGCTACTTACTAGTAGAGTTTTTGCACTGGCAAAGATATCGTCAACTGCTCAATCACTTCAGAACAGAAACATTGAAATTGCCGTCTCTACCATATTTCGGCAGACGCTTCAGACAGAAGACTCCGGCAAATGTATCACGAATCCCTGTACTGTATGGATTTAGTTCGCACGTCATCCCAAGACCCCGTGACTGGCCTGCATGGGTCTATGTAACTGGTTTTTGGTTTATTGACCAAGCCTCCGAATATGAGCCACCTCTGGAACTAGAGGATTTTTTGGGACGAAAGCAATTACCTTTGTGTTTTGGATTTGGGAGCATGACAATGCCCAATCCAGAATATCTCACACACTATATCGTGGAAGCCTTAAAGAAAACACATCAAGGCGGGATTATATTGTCAGGCTGGGGCGACGTTGGAAGAACAGTGAATATAAAAGATTCGCTACGAGTGTTTGTGATCAAGGAAGTTCCGCATGATTGGTTATTTCCTCAAGTGCCAGCAGTAGTACATCACGGAGGAGCTAGTACAACGGCAGCAGTGTTACGTGCGGGGACACCATCAATTACTGTACCCTTTTTTGCAGATCAGCCAGTTTGGGGTGAAAAGCTAACTCGGTTGGGAGTCAGCCCTGCGCCGATACCGTACAAGAAACTGTCAGATAAAACTTTAGCAGCAGCGATTGAAATCGTACTGGGCGATGAGGTGATGCGGAAGAAAGCACAAGAGTTGGGTGAGAAAATCAGGGGTGAAGATGGTGTGGCGAACGCTGTTGAAGCATTCCATCGGCATTTGGGGTTGATTAAGTGAGAAATCCCAGACAATTAAAATACATCATCACACCTACAACAGCAGTCAATGTCCCAAGTGAAAGTTTATACGGTACTCTGTGTGAACAGCAGTATCCTAATGGTTTTTTACACGCCAGGGCATTGCTGGCAGTTTCGCATCATTAGCCGCACGGGTGGGATATTCGGGGAACAAAAGATTTATTACCTAGAGTGGCAAAGCTAGCTAGAGCAGAAACTTAAACCTAGTAAATTCGTTATTATTGAAAATTTTAGTTTACCTATTTACGCCTATTTCAATCATTAAAAATCTACTCTAGCAAGTTTTACCACTCTAGTTTATTACACGGCAGAGGCAGCTTTGAGGATTGGGTTAGAGTGGTTGCGGGATGAATGGTGATGAGTGCGTATATGCGATCGCCGTTCGCGCTAGCGTCTCCATTAGCTCATGTCCTACTGTAGGCGGTAAGCGTAGCCATGCCGTCAGGCTTATCGGTCTGGTAACTAGATGATATTTTCTAGCCAGTCACTTGGGGATAGGTTCATTGTCAGATTGTTTTAAATTTCTCTTGCTGTAATCAGAGCATAATCATAAATTTTTGGGCTGATTCTTGTTCCTTTACTCATTAAATCATCTAAAATATTCTTGACATTATCAATCAATCCTTGCTCTTTTGCTAAGATAATCACTCCAACTAAACCAATAATTGGCAAGCCTCTACTAATAGCAACTTTTCTCCCAGCTTTTTCATCAATTAAAAGTTGATCTGCTTTTAATTCTTCTGCCAAAATAATTGCCGAACATTCTCCTAAATCCAAGTCGGTTTCTAATTGTAATTGTTCAATGAGTTGGTTATTACTTATAGAAAGAACTTCTAGCCATAAGGCTGATTTTACAGCTAAAACTGCGGGATGATCCCCCGTTGTTAATTCTGCATAGACTTGTTGAGGAATTATTACTCTACCAAAAACAGCCTGAAGCAAGTCTAATTTACCAACTTTAGAAAGTTCACTTAATGGGGTTGTATCTGAGACAACAATCATAGATTATTGCCTTGTAATTTCACTTTTGCTTGATTAACTTCTTGCTGAAATTCCTCTAAAGTCATACTATCGTCAAATAGGGATATTTCATGCTTAGACATTAAATCTATTACGTCTAGTCTAGGAATTCCTAGTAATTGACTAGCCTTACCACTGCTAATTTCTCCATATTTAAGTAGAGTCATCACATAAGCTTCTTTGGCTTTAGTTTCTGCTTCTTCTCTAATGGCATTATTAATAGAATGAACAGGAATGGTAAATTCTACTTTAGTCATAATTTCAGAATGTTTTCTTTGTAATGTTTCATTTTCAACAGGGGTGATATTATATAAAATATCATTTTTCTATCGGTTAAAGTCGAGTTCTTCGGCGATTCCAACTAAGGGGGATTGACGGAAAAACTCTACGAGTGTGGTGGGTTGTTCTGGGTGGGTGTTCTGTGTAGTCAGGCTTTAACTGTTGGTTATTTCCTCGATGGCGCTGACCTTCTCAATATCTAGAGTGGTAAAACTTGCTAGAGTAGATTTTTAATGATTGAAATAGGCGTAAATAGGTAAACTAAAATTTTCAATAATAACGAATTTACTAGGTTTAAGTTTCTGCTCTAGCTAGCTTTGCCACTCTAG
>NZ_JABXKH010000045.1 GCF_017115105.1 Nostoc sp. NMS2 | reverse complement strand
GTAATTGGTTTACTCATTGTTGTTACTGTACCTCACTAGACTAGGAAATGCTATACCTCAGCCTGTGTATCAATTTTATCACATGCTTTCTGGCATGTCTTTATCTTCAATCAATCGAGTTATCGAACAGAATTCAGGAGTCAGGAGTCAGAATTCAGTTGGGTATTCTGTATGACTGGCGGATAGCGCAGCGTTAGCGAGTAATCGAGCGTCTTGATTCTGACTTCTGAATTCTTCTTCAATCTGAATTACACCTGAAGTGCCTTTAAAATGGGAAAATATTAAGAATTATTGGGAGGAATCAATCGTCATGACTATGATTGTTGCGAAGTGGACGATTGATGAATATCACCGCATGATTGATGCTGGCATTTTGAGCGATCGCAAAGTAGAACTACTTAAAGGAGAAATTGTCGAAATGTCTCTAGAAGGGGAACCTCACGCTTATAGTAGTGGTGAAGCCAGTGACTATCTAGCAAAGTTATTGGCTGGACGCGCCAAAATTCGTCAAGCTAAACCAATTACTCTACCCAACGACTCGGAACCAGAACCAGATATTGCCATTGTCCAACCTTTAGGACGCGAGTATCGACAGCATCATCCATATCCAGGAAATATTTTCTGGTTGATTGAGTACGCTAACTCTAGTTTAGAAAAAGATTTAGAGTAGGAACTGCTTTACTTGATGAGCATGAACTTGTCATACAGTTTACTGAGGGCGGTTTAGTAACAATTGAGGAGTTATAGTTGCTATTTGGGTATATCGAATTTCTATCACCAGCAACGAGAATTATTACTCCAATGATCAAGCGACTTTGACAAACAAATACACATCACCACGTTGATATTTCAACTGAAATTTTTGATTATTTTTAAGTTGATCGACTAAGCTAGCAGCAAACTCCTGGCTACTTGACCAGCCAGGATGACGGACATTCAGTAATACATAATTAAAAACATTTAAATCACCAGGTGGGGAATCGGCGTTTGTATATGTAATCAATTTTCGGTTGCTTAAATGTGGACAAATCTGTGCTGTGGTGTAAACACTTGCTTGAGTTTGAATCTGAGCGATCGCTTCTTGTATAGCTTGTAGAGTGTCTATATATACTAAATACTTGTCTCCAAAATAAGTAAATTTTGCCAGACTTAAAAACGCCACCAATGACCACAGGATAATCCCCCGTCTATTTTGTAGCCATCCCCTACCTGCGGCGAGAGTAGAAATTACAGCCAATAACAGGAATGACATCGCTGGAATTAAGCTGCTGCATCCAAACAAAATTAAGGTACTCACGCCAATTACCCAACCAAGATAATCAAGCTAATTCAGTTTTTTCCTCATGCCATCAAAAAAGTATTCATCGTGAGTCTTTTAGATACATAATTAGCAATATTATTCACTACCCTAATCAGCCCTAAATGTATCGCACAAATATTGTAAACCTATTTACAAAAAGAACTATAATTTTCACAGAAAAACAATGGTTATTTAGCTTACTAGTAATATCTCTAGTTCTCTGGCTAATATTTTTAGGAAACTCCCCTTTACGAGACTGGGATGAAGGTACTTACGCTCTAGTTGCTAGAGAAATTTACCGGACTGGTAACTGGCTTTATCCCACCCTTCAGGGAGAACCATTTTTATTAAAACCGCCTTTGATGCAATGGTTAATTGCTTGGTGCTACCAACTAGGAGGAGTGCAAGAGTTTACCATACGCTTACCTGGTGCGGTTTTAACTGCCTTGGGTGTGCCTTTGCTTTATTTGGTGGGGCGTTTGGCTTTTAAACAAAATTTACCTGCTCTATTTGCTGCTTTAGTGTACTTGACAATGTTGCCTGTGGTGCGTCATGGACGACTGGCAATGTTAGATGGGATGACTATTTCTTTTTTCTTGCTGTTATTATTTTGTCTTTTGAAGGCACGTCAGAACCGAAAATATGCTCTAGGTGTGGGATTTTGTCTGGGGTTAATTATTCTCACTAAGGGGATGATAGTTTTGTTATTCGGGGCGATCGCCTGTTTGTTTTTGCTTGCAGATCGGCAATTATATTTGTTGAAAAGTCCCTATTTATGGGTGGGAATTTTGTTAGGAAATACCCCTGCGATCGCTTGGTATATTGCTCAATGGCAACATTATGGTAATACATTTTTAGAAGTGCATTTTCAAGCACAAGCCTTTGACCGCCTTACACAAACTGTTGAAGGTAATAACGGGCCTGTTTGGTACTATTTATTGGAATTAGTCAAATATGGTTTTCCCTGGTTGTTATTTTTACCTGGAGGGCTTTATCTAGCTTGGAAAAAACGTTATGAAACTTGGGGTTCTCTAGTTCTTTTGGGCACAATTATTTACTTAGGAACTATTTCTTTTATGAGAACTAAGCTTCCGTGGTATGTCATGCCTGTATATCCATTTTTAGCCTTAGCAATTGGTGCAAATTTGAGCGAAGTTTGGCAGAATCGTCATTTTCGAGTGCGATGGACAATATTTTTGGCTATTATTTCTATTGCTGGTTTAGGAGGTTGTGTTTACTTTTTTATTAAGAAACAGCTTATTTTGATAGTCATGAGCATTGTTTTGGTAACAAGTATGGGCATTGCAGCATGGCTAGTTAAACAGCGCGATCGCAACTTTATTCTTGTATTATTTACAGGGATGTATTTAGTTTTAACCCTCTTGGTAAGTTCCCAATCTTGGATTTGGGAATTAAAGGAAGCTTTTCCAGTCAAGCCAGTAGCAGCATTAATTCGCCAACACGTCTTACCAGGAACAACAATCTATAGCTCATTTGCTTATAATCGTCCTAGTTTAGATTTTTATAGCGATTGCAAAGTAATTTCTGCTTCTGTTGCTGCTTTAAAAGAACATTTTTATAATAAATCTTATTTATTATTAGATAATACGACTTTACAGCAGACAAATTTATCTGAATATCTTGTTTTAGGGACTGCTGATAATTTTACTCTGATTTCACCATCAATTAAGTAATACATGATATAGCGGTTCCCAGTTGAGTGAGGTACAAAAACCCCACCCCCAACCCCCTCCCCGCTCTTCGATAGGGGGCTATGACTTACCTCATCTGATTAGAAAAAGCTATATGATATTAGCTAATAGTTTTTTCAAAAAGATATACATTGTCTTGTTGATATTGCAAGTTATATTTTGACTGAGTTTTCAAAATATCCACTAAGTTAGAAAGAGATTCTGAAGTGGCAGCCCAACCTGGGTGGCGGACATTGAGTAAGATATAATGAAACTTATTCAATTCAGCAATATCTTGAGAAGGATTATATTTAAAACTAATCAACTCTCTATGGGTTAAATGTGGAGTAATTATATCTGTAGTTAAAACACTATCTTTAGTTTTAACTAGAGCGATCGCCTCTTTTGTGGCTGACCAATTATCCATATTATGGAGATATTTTGAGCTAAAGAACCCAACTTTGCCTAAAGCAAAAAACCAAACTAAAGACCATAAAACAATTGCTTGTCTTTGTTTTATCGATGCTTTACTTGCTGCCAGGCTACTAATTCCAACTAAAATAAGAAATGGAATTGCTGGTAAAGAATAATGCAAAACTAGATTTTTTTGCGAGGGATGATCGGCAAGCAAATTTAGTAATACACAAGGAATTATACCTATTAAAGGTATGAGATATTGTGGTCTTAAAGCCCAAATAATCGGTGATAATAAAAAAACTAAATATTCTAAATTTATAATTGAAAAAATGTTGTTAAAAATGATTTCCGGTTGGAATAATAAGATTTTTACCATTTCGGAAAATGAGTTTCCTAAATAGCTATAGCGATAAAGATGACGGGTAAGTAAAGCTGCTTCGCTACCAAAGAAAGGGATAATAATGCAGTTAGCAATTAAAAACCACATTGTACCGCCAATAATAGCGATCGCACCGGATAAACGGCGCTTTTCAAACAAGAGTAACCAAATCCCCATAGCCACTACAGTCAGGGATAATACAGCTTTACAACCTAATACCAAAAGAATACTGAGGCAAAACCAAACTATTTTTCTCGATCTAGCAGCGAAAATTGCCATCAATAGTGCAGGGACAGCGATCGTATCTGGGTGAAAATCGCATAAATTGCTATTATAAACCACCGGATACATTAGATATATAGCAACTATTGCGACTGCCAAATTTTCTTTTAAACCTGCTTGTAGCGCCAGAAAATATGTAGGTAAAGCACCCAATGCTAAAGCAACAGACTGGACTGCAAATAGCCAATAAACACTAGGATAAATTTTGTACAGTAAAGCCAAAGGATATAAAATCCAAGCAGCATGATCGGCTAAAACGTGAAAACCAAGTACAGAAGAAACTGGCGGCTGTCCCTGACTAATTAAGTAAATTCCTTGGTCAAAAAATGCTAAATCCCCAGATGAATTAAATAACTCATGTCGTAAGCTGCTGGAGATAAATAAAATTAAAGTACTAATGCCGATAATTACTCTGATATTATTCATTTTTTGCAGTCATTCTATTACTTAAATCTTATTTACAAAGAAAGGCAGGAGGAAAGAAGTATTATATTACAAAGAAACTTCTAGTTGTGGATTTAAAGTCCACTAGTATATATAAAACACTCCTGAGTTCTGAATTCTTCTTATAAAAAGAATTGTATTGAGACGCATGGTGCTTTAGCGTAGCGGCACGAAGTGCGATACAAAGCGTCCTTACTCCTCCTGTCTCCTGAACTTCACTACAAATTTTTATTGATATTCGAGGAAAATTCAGCTTGTAATTTCGGATAAATCACATCACACTTTTGTACAACAAACCAAAGTGCAAAACCTAGAGGTATTGAAAATAGCTGGATAAATATGGGAGTTCCCAAATAGCCAAAAAATGATGCCATTTGCACAACGATAGCTACCCAAAGATATCGGGGAAAGTAAAAGGCAAAGATAATCGAAAAGATATCGGCAGGATAAAAATATCTTTCGTGCATTTTGGGCAGTATATATGGCATAAATAAAACTGATATGGTCGCTAAGTGTATCAGTCTGTCTTGAGTAATTTTTAGTCTACTTTTATAAACAATATATGCCAATAGAAATATTGCAAATATAGTTAATGTTAAAGCTATAGGGACAACAATATTATATAAATTATTAGGAATCCATTGATAAAGATTAGGTGCGCCTTTAGCCAATTCTTTATATTTATTAGCTTGGTTAAAGTATACTAATAGCAATTCTAATATCGGTCTTCCCATTAACCAAGGTGGCAAAACTGCAACTATATATACTGCTGGAATTAATGGTAAATAATACCAATGGATTCTTTTTTTGAGCAAGAGAATCAATAATAAAGGTGCTAAAAACATAGCTTGCAATTTAAAAGAAAGTGCAACGCCAAAACTAAGTAAGGCTGGAATTTCTTTTTTAATGCATAAAAAGTAAGTACAGGCAATTAATCCGGTTGTATAGATGCTGTCACATTGACCCCAAAGGGCACTATTATATATAACAGTGGGACTCAAGATCACTGCCAAAAAAGCAAATATGGGTTTCCTACCCTCTGGGTATTTTAGTCTGACAATTTTGTAAGTTAAAAAAGCACAAAGAAAATCAACACTCATTGCAAAAAGCTTGATTGCAAAGATTTTCGGCAATCCAGACAGCAGGGTGGCGGAGATTAAAATCCAGTAGAGGTAGGATGGTGTGTAATCAGCAAAACTATATTTTAGAGCGCTGAAGCCGCCATGAGATGCAATAAAATCATACCAAGGCTCTAAAAAATATTTATAATCTACTGATTTATTCGGAACACAAACTAATCGAATCACCACTGCTAATATAGTGCCAATAGTGAAGTATCCAGAAACTAGGGATGGGAAAGAGTTTAACAGCTTATTTAACTGACGTTTCACTAGTTTTAATAATGTCTTATCGAAAGTTTTCGTTATAAATTGTACCAGTCTAAGTTGGCAGTGTCGAAATATTAAATCAAGAGGAGGCTCTATTATGTTTGCCCCATACTACGATCCTTCGTTTGTAACTTCAACAGGGGATTGACTAGATTGGGCTAGATAGATACCCACTAAAACTACGGCGAAAGTCGCCCAGTCAAATAAACCTACCTGTTCTGAAAAAATAAACCAAGCAAAAATGGAAGCCAGGACTGGTTCAAGGAGAAGTGTGACGGCGACGACGCTTGAAGAGATTCTGCTGAGGCTATAAGCTAAAAGTCCCTGACCCAATACTTGGCAGAAGAGGGCTTGGAAAATGATGAAAAACCAACCCGTCCAGGAATAGGGTAATAGCCGATCTTCGAGGAATGGGAGTACGGGTAGTAGAAACATCGTTGTCACTCCACAGCGCCACAGCATGATAGTTGCGGTGCTAAACCGGGTTCTGAGTCGTTCTATTAGCAGCATACACGTAGCCATGAAAACCGCAGTTAGCAATGCTAAGGTATCACCCAGTATTTGATCAGTTGCAAATTGCACTTTATTGAGTTCAAATGCGATCGCTCCCCCCAAGGCTACAATCAGTCCAATCACGAATCTGTTATCGAAGCGCCGACCGAATAACACATACCCAGCCAAAGCAACAAATAAGGAGTTCAAATTAGATAGTAAAGCAACATTGGCAACACTAGTTTGACTCAGCGACCAAGCCCACAAAAGAAGGTAGGTTCCAGCAGAGGTTCCCATAGCCAACAATAGCCACACTTCTTGACTCGTAAAAGGCTCATTTTCTATAGGTTCATTGTCAGACTGTTGGCTACGGAAAGCCTCAAGTAAATTCCACAGCGCAAAGACAATTGTGGCAATCCAACTGCGATGAAATACTACAGCATTTGCACCAATTTCTTGTTGACATAATTTAGTCAGAGATGGTGCTAAAGATATGGGAATTAGGGCAAATAATAATGATGCAGTTCCTAAGAAAGCTGGTGTTTCGGAGAATTGTTGCTTTAGTAATGACAGTTTGCTCGTCATACTTTTAACGAAAGTGTTAACTATAGTTGTGACTGATTCCTGGAGCGGGAAATTAACAACACCTTGGCTAGATACGGCTAAGTATAAACCCATTAAAACTACAGCGAAACCTAACCAATTTGAGAAAGTTAATTTTTCCGAAAATATGATCAGAGCGAAAATGCCGCTAAATACTGGCTCTAAAAGATGCACCAATGAGACAACCACTGAGGAAAATTTGGCAAGACAATAGGTCAAAAGCCCATGACCTAAAACTTGGCAAATCAGCGCTAGGGAAATTACCCAAAGCCACCCACTGACTGTAGAGGGGAAAAGCTGATCTTGAGTGAACAAAAGTATGGGGAAGATGACTAGGGCACTAATCGCACTGATCCACAACTGGATCGTGGTTGGATTAAATTTAGTTCGTAATTTTTCTACGATTAGCAGGTATCCACTCAAGAAAATTGCAGAAACGATCGCAGCAAAACCCCCTTGAACTTCATCTGTGGCAATTTGCAACTCCTCAAATTCTATAGCGATCGCTCCCCCAAGGGCGATGACCATCCCAATTAGGAATTGGCTATCAAAACTCTTACGATATAACAGCCAGACCCCTAAACTAGTAAATATAGGGGCGAGATTATGTAAAACACTAGAGATTGCGACGCTAGTTTCAGTCAGTGACCAAGCCAAAGAGACTAAAGTGCCAGCCCAAAAAATTCCAGCGCTTCCCAGTAGCCAGAGATCCTGGCTGGTGTAAAATTGCTGTTCTTCAGGTTTGTCTAAGGAAAGTCGCTGACGTATTGCCTTGTATCCATTCCATACCAAGAAGAACACACTAGCAAGCCACAAGCGATTAAATACAGTGGCATTGGGGCTGAGTTGAGTTTCGCTCAATTTCACGAAAATAGAGCCAAAAGATATGGCACCTACACCGATAAATAATGCAGCTAGGGCTATCTTCCTTTGATTGGATACATTAATTAGGAAATTTAAATTCAACTTCTCACCAATAAAGAATCAAACCTCTAACCAACCCAATGCTCTTGGGCAAATCCTACAGCTATTTTGGCTAGTAGTGTCACAAAAGCGCCCAAGATTAAATATCCCTGACGAGGATGGCGAGATAGCAGCACACCAATGGCTATATTCAAAGGCACAATACCATAAGCGAGACGGCTCAAGGAGATAGTGCCTCCAGAAGCTAGCAGCAAACCAATACCGCAAAAGCCATAAATAACGGTAACTGCGGTCAGTTGTGTGCGTAAGCGCCATAACACATAGCCACCACCCAAGACCATGAACAAGTTGAGCAAGTTATTGATCCACTGTTCGCTTGCTAGGAGCAACAGAGATAAGACTAAAGCATAAAAGCTGTAGAATAATCTCACAGAATTCAAATGTTGACGGAAGCGCCATAAAAGATAGCTACTGGCAACGATCGCGCCCAACAACACAAGATACCAGGGATCTTGAATCCCACCAGAGGAGTTTTGCACCCAACCATATTGCCAGTTTTGTGTGCCAACTGCAATTTGCATGAGCATATTTAACCAACCGTGCCAATCAAATCCCAGAGTTGGTCGCCATCCTCGTTGTGCTTCGATAAAAGCTAAAGGGTTGCCAAAATAAATCGCACAATACAAACTGAATAGAAGTATGCCAATGGCGGTAACAAAAGCAGCGATATAGGCAATGGGTGGTCGGCGTTCTTTCCACGCTGCGATCGCTAATGCTGGAATTAGTGCCATACCTGTAGGACGTGTTGCTGTCGCCATCGCCCCCCACAGCCCAGTCCAGCCATACTGCTTTTGATCGAAAGCCCGCAAAGCCGATGTACTCAAAAACAAATACAGCCCCTCTGTGTAAACCACCCCCGTAAACATGGAAGATGGATATAAAGAAACTACAGCAGTAGTCCAGTGCGCTGCATTGATGCCATAATGCTCCTTAACCCAAAAATACAAACAGTAAAGCGCTGCGAAAAATGCCAAGTTATTGACTAACGTCCCTGCTAATTCAAACGGCAAGCCCAGTTTCATCAAAACCCAGATGCTTAAGGGATACAGGGGAAAGAAGGCAAGATTATGTTGCTTACCATCATTCACAAATTCATATCCAGAAGTTGCGATCGCTCGATAATGCATACTATCCCAGGCATCAAAAACCCCCCAGCCAAAATGAGGCAAAAATTCTTCTGCTGGTAACGGTAGTTTTGGCGCAACCAGCAACATAGCACTCCAAATGAAGATTCGACTGGCAACCCATATTGCTGCTGGAAACAGGAAATCATTTTTCCATAAAACTTTTTTTATAACTATCTGAACTTTGACCATAGGGTTGAGTGCTTCACCAAACTCCTTTCTGCATCCTTTTACCTATGGCTGTAACACAGCAATTTATGAGTAACATTTTGCATATTAAATCCTCCACCAACATAATTAACAAACTGCACAGATTAGCAATTAATTGAAATTATTTCCGATTTGGTTACTTTTGCCAATTCTCTAAAAGTTTATCTTTTAAAATATAGTATTTATAAGTACAATTTTTGTCTAGTTATATGAAAATTTGTCATTTGTCATTTGTCATTGGTCATTGGGCATGAAGAAGAGACAAGGGAGACAAGGAAGAGGGGGGAGACAAGGGAGAGGGGGAGAGACTTGTTCAATAATTCCCCCTTGTCCCCCTGCTCCCTGCTCCCTGCTCCCTGCTCCCTGCTCCCTGCTCCCCTGCTCCCCTGCTCCCCTGCTCCCCTGCTCCCCACTCCCTCTTTTGCCCTCAGTGTATCGATTATAGTGATTGCTGTTATGAAAGAGTCCCCAGCAATTTATAGTGGGAGTTGTCTGTAAATCCTTAAGCAATTGTGAAAGCGATTACTCTTGTTGGTTCCACTGGTTCTATTGGTACTCAGACTTTAGATATTGTCACTCAGTACCCAGATCAGTTTCGGATTGTGGGATTGGCATCTGGGAACAATGTAGAGATGTTGGCTGCTCAAATTCGGCAGTTTCGACCGAAAATAGCAGCAATTTGCTCAGAAGATAAATTACCAGCGCTCAAAGAAGCTATCATTGACCTCGATCCCCAACCGATTCTACTAGCAGGCGAGGCTGGAGTGATAGAAGTAGCTCGCTACGGCGATGCTCAAACTGTTGTCACTGGGATCGTTGGTTGTGCTGGTTTGCTACCCACGATCGCAGCCATTGAAGCTGGTAAAGATATTGCCTTAGCGAACAAAGAAACCCTGATTGCTGGGGCCCCTGTGGTTCTACCCCTAGTCGAAAAACATGGTGTAAAATTACTCCCAGCCGATTCCGAACATTCGGCAATCTTTCAATGTCTCCAAGGTGTGCCAAAAGCTGGCTTGCGGAAAATCTTGCTCACCGCATCTGGTGGGGCTTTCCGAGACTGGGATGTAGAAAAGTTAGCAGATGTAACCGTTGCTGACGCTCTTAAGCATCCTAATTGGTCGATGGGGCGGAAAATCACAGTAGACTCTGCTACTTTGATGAATAAAGGACTGGAAGTAATTGAGGCTCACTTCCTGTTTGGGTTGGATTATGACAATATCGAAATTGTCATTCATCCCCAGAGCATTATTCACTCGCTGATTGAACTGCAAGATACTTCCGTTTTAGCTCAACTCGGTTGGCCGGATATGCGCTTACCTTTGCTGTATGCCCTATCTTGGCCCGATCGCATCTATACCGACTGGGAACGACTAGATTTAGTCAAAGCTGGAAATTTAACCTTCCGAGAACCAGATCACCAAAAGTATCCTTGTATGCAGTTGGCTTATGCAGTGGGTAAAGCTGGTGGTTCGATGCCTGCTGTGTTAAATGCCGCTAATGAGCAAGCTGTAGCTTTATTTTTAGATGAAAAAATTCGCTTTTTAGATATTCCTCGGTGTATCGAATGGGTGTGCGATCGCCATCAAAACGATCATCGTGCAAATCCCTCTTTAGATGACATTTTGGCAGCAGATAAATGGGCAAGACAAGAAGTTTTAATAGCGACTGAAAAGTTAGAAACTCAATCGCGGATAATTTCTTTGCGATAAAAACCTTTAATTCAGATACCCAAAAGGCAGATTTTCTGGCTTTTGACCAATTCTTATTTAGCCTTCAGTCTAATGCTGAAGGCTAACGGTTAAATCCATCTGCGATAATTAGTGCAAGAAAAGCGACAGAAAGGGAGTGTCAACAATATGAGTCAGGAACCTGAGTTTCCTTTTGAGAGGGCAAGACGAGTTACATCAGAAGAAAACCAAAAATTCAGAGATGCGATCGCGGATCAGTTTGGGGTTACACTCAGAAAGCGTGAACGACCTGCTAAGGGTGAAGAAGAAAAGTATGAGCCAATTTCTATCAGATTTCATCCTAAATCATAGCCTGGGCAAAAGAAGAGGCAGAAAAACGAGGGGTCGGCTACCAAACGGTCATCAATGAAGCACTATTGGATAAAATAGGCTGATAGTAGGACTTAAGCTATCTTAAAAACCTAAATAAATCTGAAATTTAGCGATCGCACTCCAACTCAAACGCTAATAATTCCGTAGCCGTAAGGCTTGTCGTCAGACATCGCATTCTCCCCAAAATCACCAAAACGCAATGATAATTTGTACTTCGAGCGCGATCGCCTAAATCCCAAAACAACCAAAAGGCGAACTGACAAGTCAGCGCTTCGCTATCGCACTTTCTCTGCAACCCTAATAAATGCGATCCCACTCTCCTCAAATAATCTAACTCTTGTATCTTGTGATTATTGATACAAAAGCTTTCAAAAAGCCTTTCCAGTAATTCTGCCAAATTGCCAAATAACTTGCCTTTGCTCTGCATTTTTGTCTCATTTTCAGGTACTATGGCATTGGCACAGTTACACAAAAAATCTGAGCTTTAGTATCTATTCAAAATTAGGTCTAATAGCTTTAGCACTAGTAATTGTTACTCAGATCAAAGTTTATCTTTTCTGAATAAACGGGTTCTCAGATAACGGCTACTGTTAAGGAATTTATATATTATGATTGCTACGTTGATTGTAGCTTGGATTGTCTTCATAATATTATGGAAGTTGCTAAAGGCAACCGTTAGTAGTGCATTAACTATAGCGGCAATCCTTGTTTTATTAAACATCGGTTTTGGCGTTACTCCGCAAGATATTTGGAATCATATAACGCAGTTTGCTCAAACTCTCTCGCAGATCCAAATCGGCAAGTGAAAAATGAATTGTGAATGCAAAATTCAGAATTATTTTTTTGGTCAATCATTATTTAATGCTGAAATCTTGGCTAATGCATCCTTAAAACTCGGCGGCAACTGACGCATAATCTTGCCTCTTTCGCTGTCTAAAGCGACTAAAGTCACCTTGGCAGTAACATACAATTGTTGTCCATCGGTTGAGACAATGGCATAATCCCAATTAATTCGGACACCAGTTACCTCAGCCATGCGCGTTTTTACTACCACTGCCATACCCAATTGAATTGAACGATGATAACGCAACGACATTTCTACAACTAGTAAATCGCAACCTATAGCGACTAAATCAGCAAATTCAATCCCTATAGATCGCAAGCATTCAATCCGCGCTTCTTCCATCCAAGCTACATAAGAACCGTGCCAGACAACACCTGCATAGTCAGTGTGGTGGGGTTGCACTCTCACAGGATATTCAAACCAATTCCCAAATTCATGACTTGATGGATTGTCAAGGGCAGTGGTGGGTGGTAATTTTGGTTGGCTGGGTTTTTCTTGTGACATTTTCATTTTTTAAACACCTATAAATTTTTCAAAGATGGAATAGCATAAAAATTAATTGCGTTCCATAACTTATTGATTTAATATTTACACTTCCGAGTATGGGGAGTGTTTTGTTATGCAGCCTAATCTCCGGTATGTTAGTCTTATTACTTTAACTCTACTTAGTTTACTAGGTTTTGGGATGGTGTATCCAGACAATAACCAGGTAAGCACAAATATAAGGTTGAAATACAACTCTGGAGAAAAAGCTCAAGCTTTACCCCAGAATAATCAGCTTTTAGACATTGAAAGGCTCAATAAAGAAGCTATCAAAGAATCTCGCCAAGGTCAATCGCAAGAAGCGTTGCAGAGATTACAAAAAGCATTAGCCATTACTAGAGAATATGGAGAGCGCTCTTGGGAAGCGGTAACATTCAATAACATCGGCAGAATCTACCAAAGTCAAAGAAAGTATCCTGAAGCACTTCAATCCTATCAGCAAGCCCTATTAATTAATAGAGAACTTGGGGATCTTGTTCGACTTGGCAAAACCTACAGTAACATAGGTTACTTATTTGATATCCAAAATCAACCAGAGTTAGCAATTTTTTTCTACAAGCATTGCTTAATTAATCGTGAAAAAGCTCGCTTGAATCCATCAGCACTGAGTGCGCTACAACCAGATGCTTACAGCATAACTGTTAGCCAGACATATCGCATTTTGGGTGAACGATTGCTCAAACAAGAACGTGTTGCTGAAGCCCAAAGGACAATGGATTTGCTCAAAGTTGAAGAACTAGAAGAATATCTCCAGACTGTGCCAGGTAATCAACGGACTGTCAAAGGTATTAATATAGCCGCTACAGAAAAACCAATTAAACAAAAGTTGGATCAAACTTTGGATAGTGCTGTTGTGTTGGGTAAAGAACTGACAACACTACGGAAAATTTCTCCCAAGGAGCGATCGCTCGAACAGAAACAACGCATCGAGCGATTAGTCTTAAATCAACAGCAACTTTTGGATAAATTTAACGAATTTATCAATAGTCCTTCAGTGAAAACACAGATAAACCAAATTAGCCGTACAGCTAGGCGGCAAAATTTGGATTTGGAGAATCTCAACGAACTTCGGGATAATTTGGCGAGATTGCCTCAAAAATCTGCAATCCTCTACCCACTGATTTTAAAAGATAGCTTGGAATTGGTATTAGTCACTCCTGAATCCCCACCAATTCATCGCACCGTTGCTGTAAAACGCGAAAACCTCTATCAAACAATTGCTGCTTTCCGCCAAGCTTTAATCAATCCCAGCCGAAATATCAAAGCACCTGCACGTCAATTGTATGACTGGCTAATTAAACCTATAGAAAAAGACCTGAAGCAATCAGGTACACAAACTCTGATTTACGCTCCAGATGAGCAGTTACGCTATATTCCTATAACTGCTTTATATGATGGCAAACAATGGTTAGTGCAGCGTTTGGGTGTAAATCACATTACATCTGCCAGTCTGACTAACTTAAATACTCCACAAGAATCTACTTTGCGGGTTTTAGCTGGTGCTTTTACTAAAGGTAATTATCAAATTAAAGTTGGGAATCGACAGGTTGCTTTTACTGGTTTGCCCTTTGCAACGCAGGAAGTGGAAAACTTAGCCTCTACGTTTCCTGAAACTACGAAGCTTTTAGACGCTGCTTTTAGCCCCAAAGTCGCTGTACCCCAAATGGATGATTATACAATTGTCCATTTAGCGACTCATGCAGCCTTTGTGGTCGGTAAACCAGAAGATTCGTTTATTTTATTCGGGAATGGCGATCGCGTTAACTTGAGAAATGTTGCCACTTGGTCGCTTCCCCATGTAGATTTGATAGTGTTGAGCGCCTGTGAAACCGGCTTGGGAGGTAAGTTAGGTAATGGGGAGGAAATTTTGGGCTTTGGCTATCAGATGCAACAAACTGGCGCAAGAGCCGCGATCGCCTCGCTGTGGTCTGTGGATGATGGTGGTACACAAGCACTTATGAGTGCTTTTTATGGTATACTTTCCACCAATAAGTTGACTAAAGCTGAAACCTTACGACAAGCTCAAGTCTCATTAATTAATGGAAACTGGAAGGCAAAAAGTCACAATGTACCCGTGGCCGCAGTTAGTGATTTTAGTCACCCGTACTACTGGGCATCCTTTATTTTGATTGGCAATGGACTTTAGGTGTTGATCGTTCCCCACCTCTGCCAAAGGATGCTTTTTCAGCTTGTGGCTAATGTGTCAGCCAGAAAATTCATTAAAAATTCATAGAAAGCGGCGGGAAACTCCATCCCCTTGTGGATAGAGAGGGATAGTCGCCCCGCCGCTTAGGCCAAACAGGGCATGAAGCATTGGTAATTCTTCCCCATGCTCAAAAACTTCATTCCCTCGTGGGTGGAGTTTTTCATAATTGCGTTATGGTAAGTAGATTTAAAGTAACCGCTCAATAATCCGGAGTAAATCGCTCAGTGACAAGGCTCAAATGACGTAAACTCGTTCCTGAACTGGTAGTTCGCCCCGATTTATTGAGCGGATACGATTTAAACTCCAGACAATACAGGGTTGCTGGGAGCATCCCAAATGTGCAAGTTTATTTTTATACGGGATTTTGGCTTAGGCCAATAATGAAATAACGAACCGCCCTTCGGGTTCACCAGTCGCTTACGGTGGGAAACCCGCCTACAGCGCTGGTTCACCAAGTACGCCAAGTACGCCAAGGAAAGAGGTTTGTACAGGGTTTTTGTACCAATCCTGTGTCTTTTAGCAAAATTGGGATGCTCCCGGGTTGCTTGCCTGATAGTTGTAGGTTTTTTTAACCTGTCTTTTGATTAGGAATTAGTAATTACTAGATTATGTTGATTGTGATTAGCAGTTTTTAACTTTCAGCTAAAGGCTCAAAATTCGGCTTGTGAGGCTTTGGTAGATACAAAAAAATACGTAGGGGCTAGCTACGAGCCAATAACTTAATGATCATAGAGAACAGGTAAGAGCGATCGCTAACTAAGCCACCATTACCAATTACCGATAATCGATTTCTAAGAAAGCGATCGACCTTTGGAACCTTAATATTTCTTGGCAAGAATTTTAGAGTCTGTATCGGTTTGCATAGATTGCTTGACAAGATCAGCTAGATCGTCCAGTTGGCTAATTGCCTCTGCGCCTTCTAGCTTCATTAATTCGCGGTCATCCCGCATTTCTGTCCAAGTAATCCCGTAATCGGACACCAAAAACCGAATCAGGTGGTTATCACCCAAGCTAACCATAAATGATGCACTATTCATTTGGTCGCCACAGGTATAACAAGAAGCAGGATACCCGCGCCGCTCTAATACGACCGCCAAGGCTTGCAGGTTCATTACCAAGTCTTGGACGAATTGTCGATGTTGATGTGCTAGTCTCAGAAACACTTTTGTCCTCCAGACACCACAGTCATTTGAGTTTCTTTTATATTTTCTTTAGATTTTCTCATCCACTGGTATTGTAGACTATTCAATACAATTACCAGACAGATAATATTGAGTCTTAATTGACTACCTTGTTTAGGGTAGTAGATCGGGATTTTGAGCGCCGTATCAAACTATTCAGTTTGCAAATTAAAAATCTCGGACAGAATTTCTAAATTTAACTATATCTTTATACACTTCTGTCAGGGTAGATTCTTACATAAAGCATTCCGCTTTAAGAGTAACTTAAATCTAGCACTAGTCAAGTACAGAAAAGCTTCATATTTCGTTTTTACTGACAACGTGCAGTTAAATTCAGTGTTATTTAAAGCTATAACTTAGTTTTACATCGTTATAGTATCTCTTTTAGATGTTTAATCTGTTCTCTTTCTAACGTAGATTTTGGTATAGACAAATCATTAGGTATACCACATTTGTTCCTTCCGTATATATAAAGTTAAGCAAATGACAGTGCAAATTTGAGATTTAGTACTAAAACCAGATTAAGTATAGTACTTTATACAAACTTCACGGAACCGATAGACAAGTCTGAGTGTAGAATCCAGAATGGATCAACTTAACACTGACAGTACCTAAACTCAGCAGAGCAATGTTGCCATTTAGGCAATATTTTCAGCTATTTTGGGATTCTCCTCAAAAAGTGGTAGGAACCAAAGCACAGAAATTTGGAAAGATTTTTATCTTAGTTTGGTTTTGCCAAAAAAAATGCACGTATAGTATATTTCGATTATTTATTCAAACTGAGTAATTATTTTTTATTGGAAGTTGGCATGGGGCATGGCTCACATCTTGCACCTAGCCCTAGCGATTAGAAATCGCGGCTATACAAACGAAGTCCGCCTGCGCGGACTAACGCAAAATCAATGTTTTCAACCCGCGCAGGCGGGTTTTGCCTGTGTAGCCGCGACTTCCAGTCGCTTGGTGCAAGATATAAGATGGGGCATTGAACAAATGACCAATGACAAATGACCAATGACAGCCCTTGCCAGTTAGCTTTAATTGCGCCAACCTACTTAAACATTACTCGTAGTGCTAACAAGTTTTTCCCCTTTTAACATCCGCGCCGCAGCTTCGAGGAGAGCTTCTTCGAGATAGGGCTTGGTAAAGTAGCCACTAGCACCGAGTTGAGCGGCAATTTGTCTGTGCTTATCTGCACCCCGCGAGGTGAGCATAGCGATCGGTAGGTGGTTGAGGTTAGAGTCTTTCTGAATGCGAGAGAGTAATTCCAGACCATCGCAACGGGGCATTTCGATGTCGCAAAATACGATATCGCAAGGCAGACCGGAGCGGAGTTTATCCCAAGCTTCCTGTCCGTCACGCGCCTGTTCTACGCGATAACCTGCTTTGTTAAATGTCAGGGATAGCAATTCTCGGACTGTAATGGAGTCATCCACGATCAACACTGTCGGATCAATCTTCGCAGGAGATGTATCTGCGGGAACCCCTTTCTGCTGCCAAGAATTGCCACCTATTTGTGTAGAAATCCGTCCTTGGAAGATGTCAATGATTTCTAGCACGTCAGCAATAGGCATAATTCGACCATCACCCAAGACAGTAGCACCAGCTACACCAATGGGTTTAGGTGCTGGCCCTTCAAATTGCTTAATTACAATTTCTTGTTCGCTTAACACCAGGTCAATCTGTAGAGCAATCATGGTATTTGCCGATCGCACCACAACCACAGAAACCATATCATCATCTCGCGTACCGCCATAGACATTACCGCGACTGATTTGCCGATTGAAGGTTAAAAGTTCCTTCAGAGGTCGGAATGGCAACACCGTATCGCGCCAGGAAATAAATGATTGTCCATTGGCATCGTGCTGAATATTTTTCACTGGGATATCCAGCGTATCTTCTACACCGTCCATCGGGAAAGCAATTCTAGATCGATCGGAGACGCAGCAAAGAGCTTTACAAATACTCAAAGTCAGTGGTAGACGAATAGTGAAGGTGGTTCCCTTGCCGATCGCAGAATCGGTGTTCACTGTCCCCCGAATTTCGCTAATCTCGGAACGCACTACGTCCATACCTACACCACGACCAGAAATTTCATCTGCTTGGTCTTTGATTGTAAAACCAGACTGGAACAGCAGATCGTAGACTTCTAGGCGAGACATGGCTTTTGCTTGCGCTTCTGTAATCATGCCAATCTTCACCGCCTTAGCCTTAACCTTTGCGGAATCGATACCTGCGCCATCATCGCCTACAGAAATAATCGTTTGGTTGCCTTGGTGGAAGGCACGGATAGTAATGATTCCCACAGGTGGTTTACCAGCACCTTGTCGTTCTTCTGGCGTTTCAATACCGTGAGCGATCGCATTATTCAGCATGTGAGTTAACGGATCGGTCAGATGATCCAAAATCATCTTGTCAATTAAGGTATCGCCACCTTCGATTACCAACTCTACTTGTTTGCCACACTTGATGGCGTTGTCGCGCACTCCTCGCCGCCAGCGATCGATAGTTTGGGCAAAAGGAACCATCCGCGCTCTTGTTAATCCCTCTTGTAGCTGGGTGGTTACTTGGCGGAACTGCCTTGCGACTCGCTCGGTTTCTTCGGTGACAAAATCAATGTCACTAGCCGACTCACGGACTCGCACAATGCGCTCAATCATCTGCTGTGAGAGTGTATGGAAGGGAGTAAAACGATCCATTTCTAACTCGCTAAAACCCCTGTCGGCATTGGAATCAGGCGCTTGTAAGCTGGAGTCTTTCTTTTTGCGTCCAGCTAATAGAGAGGCTTCTAGGAGCGATCGCTCGTACAACTCTTGCATCCTTGCGCCCACATCCGAGAGTTGTTGTACCTGAATCAGCAAGTTATCTAATGACTGTCTTAGCCGTTCATGATCTTGCTCTAAGGTATTGCGATTTACCACCAACTCCCCGACTAAATTACTCATATCGTCCAGTTGCTTAACTGGAACCTTCATCGTTTCTTCAAATCTTGCAGCCCGGCGAGTAGAGGGACGGGGAGGTTTGCTGGTGTTCGATTTTGCTGCTGGTGAATGGGATATTTTTTGATCCGCTTCTGCCAGCAACTTCTCCAAGTCACCAAATTCATCTATACCTGGTGATGGAACGTCATTTTTCGCCAAGACTGGTTGAGTATTGAAGGGCTGGCGTTGACGTAGCCCGTCGTAGACATCGCTATTGTTATCTGTACCGAGCAATTCTTCTAGGGCTGCAAAATCTACATCTGGTATTGAGGTAGCTTTGGGGTTAAGTGCTATTTCTTCTCCTAGTAATGCTTCCAAGTCCGCAAAATCATCTTCTGGAGCAACTACTTCAACGGTTTCTGTCGTTACCACTTCTTCACTTGAGGCAACAATAGCATTTTCTTCCTCTGACACTGTTACAGATTCAGATGTCTCTCCTAAATCATATAAATCGGTTTCTACATCTTCCTGAATAATCGTTTGTGTAAAGTCATTGACATCTTGCGAATCAATTGTTGCCGCGTTTTCTTCTAATTCTTCTTGGTTGGTTGCTTCTAATAGAACAGTTTCTGTAAACAATAAATCATTTTCAAAACCCAGTCCTGTATCCTCCAAATCTGTGTTTTCTGGGAATTCAAAAGCAGTTTCTAAATTATTTTTCTCCTCAGTTACTAAAATTTCTAAGTTTGTTTGGGCTGAATCTGAAGTTTCACCAAAACTAATATCTAAAGAAGTTTCTGTAAGAGATAGTTCATCCACAGTATTCTCTGTGGTTTCCATCTGAATATAGGTTGATGTAGCTACATCTTCCAACAGCAGTTGCGGATTTTCATCGAAAGAGTCGAACAAATCATCTGGCTGTGCTGGGACTGAATCTAAAGTTTCTGTAAGAGATAGTTCATCCACAGTATTCTCTGTGGTTTCCATCTGAATATAGGTTGATGTAGCTACATCTTCCAACAGCAGTTGCGGATTTTCATCGAAAGAGCCGAACAACTCATCTGGCTGTGCTGGGACTGAATCTAAAGTTTCTATAAGAGATAGTTCATCCACAGTATTCTCTGTGGTTTCCATCTGAATATAGGTTGATGTAGCTACATCTTCCAACAGCAGTTGCGGATTTTCATCGAAAGAGCCGAACAACTCATCTGGCTGTGCTGGGACTGAATCTAAAGTTTCTGTCAGAGATAGTTCATCCACAGTATTCTCTGTGGTTTCCATCTGAATATAGGTGGATGTAGCTACATCTTCAAACAGCAGTTGCGGATTTTCATCGAAAGAGCCGAACAACTCATCTGGCTGTGCTGGGACTGAATCTAAAGTTTCTGTCAGAGATAGTTCATCCACAGTATTCTCTGTGGTTTCCATCTGAATATAGGTGGATGTAGCTACATCTTCAAACAGCAGTTGTGGATTTTCATCGAAAGAGCCGAATGAATCAAGTTCAGCAGATATTTCTGGGGGCTGATGAGTAAATTCTGGAGCAAAATCTAAATCTGGTTGTTGCGGACTGAGAATTTCTTCCCCTAGATGCTGTGCAAACAAAGGCGTTTCCGGCGTGGAGGTATT
Source organism: Nostoc sp. NMS2 (assembly GCF_017115105.1). Taxonomy (GTDB): domain Bacteria; phylum Cyanobacteriota; class Cyanobacteriia; order Cyanobacteriales; family Nostocaceae; genus Nostoc. The sequence continues at coordinate 16,673 of NZ_JABXKH010000045.1, read as the reverse complement.
GCTGATTACCGGAGAAATAGTTGAGTCACTCTGTGCTAATTCATCAAATAAATCATTTCCAGAATCTGATGAGAATATCAAATCTAGCTGCTCTTCGGGCTGGAAATTGATATCCAATTCTTCCAAGCCCAAACTGTCTCTAGCAGAAGGTATAGACTGCTGACTGTCAGCAAAGATATCATCAGTCGTAGCAAACAAACTCTCCTCTAACGCCCTTTCCACATTCTGCTCAATTAAGGAATTAAATTCTTCTTGTTCCTCTATACTTTCCTGATTCCAGAAGCTACTCAGATCATTTTCTGATTGAGAAAATTCAGGTGTTGTTACCGTAGATATATCAAACAAATCACCGATGTCTGATTCGCTTGTAGGCAATAGTATCTCTTCTTCCATTTCAGCAAACAGATTGTCTGAAGATAAGTCTGTTTCCTGGGGTAATTCTATATAATCACTAGGGGTAATTTCTTCTACCCAATTTGCATTTTTAGTTTCTGATAATAAGTTATCAAAACTATTTGGTTGATTGGTCGATAATTCCACACTGGCGAATGTCTCAGTTTCTGATTGAGTCACTTCGTCTGTAGGCAATATTTCATTATCATCATCTAGTGCCAGTGTCAATAAATCTTCAACTACATCGTTTTGGTTGACATCAGCAAGCTGGTTTGTCTCACTAGGAATATCAATAAATTCTTGTAAATCTTCGGAAGAAGAGTCTAAATTTATATCAAGTACGTTAATAGAACTTAACTCTGGAGTCGTAGCAGATATTTGTTGATGTTGCGGTTCTGAATTCTCTTTTTCTAGGAAATTATCGCCAAATAACAGGGATAAATCTTCCGTCGTGGCTGTAGTTGCTACTTGATCCAAGGAGAGTAAATCAGATAAATCGCTATGAGCATCCTCAGCATCAGTACTGCTGAAATCAATTCCAAAATCATCAGTGGCAACAATATCTAAGGTTTCTTCTTGATGCCAAGTTTCATCTAGTTCAGGAGTTTCACCTTCAAATAAATCGGCAAGGGTATTTAACTCAGCTATTCCTACCTCTGGCCCATTGGGGTCAAGATTGTTACTGATTGGATGTGCTTCGTCATGTGTGGTGAAAGAAAAACTAGTGTGAGTTGCAGCGTTGAGTGCTGTCCCTTGTTGAATATAGGGGCGATCGCTAGTATCTTTATCTAGATGAAGTTCGTCGGTTGTTTGGGCTAGGTCTAACTGCTCGGTGTTGCCAGATAAAATTGGCTCTGACGTAGTTAATGATTCTGTCAAAGCCGCAGACTGTTCATCAAACAAATCAGGGGTAACTTCTAACAACTCAATTTCTGCCAAGCTCAAAAGTGCTTCTAGTTGCTGACTAATTGCAATTTCGGTTTCCCTACCTTGCAGGACTAATTCTTGAGCTTGCTTGATTTCGGTAATGACAATTTTAGCTAAAGTCAGATAAGTATTTTCAGGATTGCCGATCGCACTGGCTGCTGCTTGACACAAACCACACCACTTGGACAAATTCCAAGTCTCACCAAGTTGGACTAACTGGTAACAGGATTGTTGAAGGTTTTGCCGAGTTGAGGGTGTTGTGGTTTGCTTAAACAATTGCAACATTTCCCGCAGTGTTTGCAGCACTTGGGCTTGAAACTCGCCCCAATTATTATGTTCTTTAGCGGTGACTGGCAAATGTACCTGCTGAGGTGCTACTGAGACAGATATTTCTGGAGATTCCTGATGGGTGTCTTCTGCCAAGCTAGGAATATCTCGCCGCAGGAAAAGTTCTGTAAGTGTGGAGACATTCTCTACAGAGGTTGTGTGGAGTTCTGTTGCGTCAGAATTGCTGACTACTCCACTCTTTCCTTGTTCTACAAGTAGTTCTAGATGTTGATACAGCCATTGAAAGACTGGCTCTGTTTCTGACATCAAAGTATTAGCTGCATCTTCAGAAAGACCATAGGGCCCGCTCAAATGCTCTAACAGCGATTTCAGGGTATCAGATACACCAAGAAATAAAGACTCTAATTTTTGGTCAATCTGAACCGGATTATCTTTAAGAACTTTGAAACAATCTTCCAGACGGTGGGAGGTATGCTGGATGCTAGTCAATCCAAGCATCGCCGCTCCTCCTTTGATGGAGTGAGCAGCCCGGAAGACTTCACTGATCATTTCCGGGTCGTTCAGGGTACCTTCTAGATTCAGTAACCCCTGCTCAATGGTATTCAGGTGATCCCTGGCTTCTTCGATAAAGTAACCCAAAATCCTCTGTTGTTGTTCCGGCAGCATAGTTTTTTAGTCAAGAGTCATTAGTCATTAGTTATTAGTCATTGGTCATTGGTCATTAGCAAATAAGAAAAGACAAAGGACAAATGACAATTTATCTGGTTTCCATCGTTTCCACTCGGAAACGTTCAACGGAGGCGATCAAGTCACGGGATACACCTACTAAGTGTTGTAGGGCACCTGAAACTCGCTGTGCTTCCTGGGAAGTTTCTTGGGCGGTCAGTTCTACTGATTGCATTACGTGAGCGACGGCGCGGGAGGTTTCAGTTTGTTCCACAGTGTCGCTGGTAATAGAGCGCACAAGAATATCGATGCGATTCGCCACTTGAATAATGTTTTCGAGCGATCGCTTGGCTTCTTCTGCCAATTTTGTCCCTTTAATTACTTGTTGTGTGCCTTCTTCCATCGCGGTCATTACAGAGCCTGTTTCGCTTTGGATTTGCATCACAATTTGTTCAATTTCCTTCAGGGATTTAGCAGATTTATCTGCTAACTGGCGCACTTCGTCTGCTACGATCGCAAACCCGCGTCCAGCTTCTCCCGCTCTTGCGGCCTCAATACTAGCATTGAGTGCTAACAAGTTGGTTCTGGAAGCAATCTGCGAAATCAACGCCACAATTTTAGAAATTTCTTGAGAAGATTCCGCCAACCGCTTCACTTTGCGAGTGGTTTCGGCAACGGTTTCTCGAATTTCTAAAATCCCTGCGACGGTATTTTCTACTGCTTCGCCACCTTTGAGAGCGATCGTGCTAGCATCACGAGCAACGGTTTCGGCTTCTCGTGCCGCCTCTGCGACTCGCTGAATCGAGTCGGTCATTACCTGTACAGAATTCAGCGTTACTGCTAACTCTTCTGCTTGGCGCAAAGCATCACTAGATAAGGCTCTAGCAAAAGTTTCAGAGTTGGTTGCACCTTTTGTTACATCCTTCGCTGCCACTTTTACCTGTTGCACAATATCTCTCAGGTTTTGAATTGTCAAGTTAAAAGCGTCGGCTACGGCTCCTAGTACGTCGGCTGTCACTTCAGCTTGGACTGTTAAATCGCCTCTAGCAGCACCTTCCACATCATCCAAGAGACGAATCACCTGACGTTGCAGGTTTTCCTTGGCTTCCTCTTGTTCATCGGCTTTCCGTTGGGCTTCACTTGTAGTTGTGAAAATTACCCGCGCCATTTCATTAAAGCCAGTGGCTAAATGCCCCAATTCATCTTCGGAAAACACTGTAGCTTGAGCATTCAAATTTCCTTGGCGTACAGCTTCAAACTGAGCTTGCAGATCGTTAGTTGTGCGCCGAATTTGTTTGAGTGCAAAATTCCCCATGAAGCCTGCGGTGGTAAAACCTGCAATCCCAGCAGCTAGGGACATTGCCCAACCTGTGTTTCGGACTGATTCACGTTGTTGGGCTGGCGAAAACGTGGTGGCCACAAAGCTAACTGTGGCTACAACCAGCGCTGAGACAATGCCCACACTTCCAGCAATTAACCATTGTTTCCGTTCTATGGAGGCATTCTCTAATGGTGCTAACCAGCCTTGCTCGACGCTAACGTTAGGTTCTAGTTTTGAAACATCTGTTTGGCTAAAGACTGGAACTCCTTCATGGGAACCAGTCATCGAGAATAGTTCCTCTTCGCGATCGGCTGCATTGCTTCCAGAAGTATCCGTGCCTTGAGAGCGTCCACTGCTACTAGTTTCTGCTGGAGCAGAATACATTGCTGCATTACCAAAGTTAGAATTTTCTTCGATCAGGTCAAACCCTGGAATGTTTCCTAAATCGTCAAATTCCTCAAAGTCATCTAAAAAGTCAATATTGCTCTTAGAATTTTCTCCATTCAGTATATTGTTTGAGTCTTCATAAGAACTTAAACCATCTGAGCCAAAGGCAGACTCAAATGCTTCCATATCAAAGTTTTCATCATCAAAGCTATTTTTGTTGATGATTTCACCTGATTTCATCTGCTTTTCTTCCAGAGGTATATCGCTCTTAAAAGATGAATAATTATCAGATAATTCTGGTTGAAACTCTTGTTCTGTTTCCAACTTTTGTGACTTCAACCAATCGGATGATTCGGTTTCAGGTAAATCATATTTACTGTTGTTATTTGTAGTTTTTGAACTATTTTTAGGTTCTTCTTCAACAACAATAAATAAAGTCTCGTCTCCAAAATTAGAGTTTTTATATTCTAAATTCCCAATCTTAAGCTCTGGAGACTTTGGCTCACTCAACAAATCAGAGAAATTATTTTCGCTACTACTGGTTGGGGAATTAGAAGATGAAGAGTTATTATTGTTAATAGCTGAATTTTCGCGATCGGGATTTATCTCATTCTCTGAAAAATGACTATTTACTAATGATTCTTCATGGCTCTCTTCTGAAATATCTTCCTGCCAAAAAGCAGGCAATTCTAATTCTGTTTTTTCCTCATAACTACTACTATTTAAATCTTGTTCCTCTGATTCTTCATCCAAAGCAAAAGGGTCATCACCAAAAGCTATAGAAGAATCTGATATTTTTCTTGTTCCAATACTATCTTCTGTGGGGATATCAAATGGACTATTTGAAGATAGTTCTTCAACCCCATCCACAGTTTGTTGATGCTCTCCAAAAAAGTTCAAATCAAGGTTATTACTGTCAAACTCCTCACTAGCGCCCAAATCTTCTAATTCTGGTTCGCTATATGCCAGTGGATTAGACATCTCTGAGGAATTTATTTGCTCTTGACTTTCTGATGTATCAATCTGTCCACCAAATGACTGTAAATATTGATTGATATTCTCAATTCCATTATTGGCAAAAACAATAATTTCTTGATCGTTAGTCAAGCTTAATACCTGTTGATATTCTTCTTTTGCGACATCGTACTGCTGCAAAACATAGTAGATGTGACCCCTTAATAAATGAGTGTTGGGGTCATTTGGTAGATTTTGCACCACTCGATCAACTAAAGTGGCGGCAACCTCATAATTTCTTTGAACATAGGCGGTCATCGCCTGTTGATACGTTGGCTCGTAATTATCAATACTTGCTGCCATTTCCTCCTCCAATTTCATCCTGCCCACCTAGCACTCCGTACAATTGCCATTTGATCGAGCAGTCGTAGACACTGATTATTTTTAGCACTTAATAGCCACTCTCCACGTAGAAAGGGAACCATAGTATCTGGAACACTAGTTGGTGGCATGAGATTCTGGACATCTAACCAGTCCATACCACCGATTTCCTCTACTGCTAAACCCACTATTGTCTCTTGCTCTTCGATGGCAATCACCGAAATTTCCGCTCTATCCGTGTTTAATGCACTTGCTTCCCCTAGAAATTGACCCAAATCAGCCACCCAAATAACTCGACCTCGTAAATTTAGAGTACCCAAAAGTAAAGGAGAAGCATTAGGAATCGGGGTGATTCTATCAGGACTTAGTTCAATTACCTCCCGAATGCCAGTTGCTTGTAGTGCAAACTCCTGATGCGAGGGAATGTAAAATCTCAAATGTAACTCACCTTCAGGACTTTCTACTTGTAATTCTGGTCGGAAGTGGTCTTGACCGCTACCACTTAAAAAGTCCGGTTTGCTGACCATATTGCTTTTATCCTTATCCTCGCAGCAGTTGTTTGACTGTTCCTACCAACTCGGTTGGTTGAAACGGTTTGGCTATGTAGGCATCTGCACCCTGTTTCATGCCCCAGTAGCGATCGAATTCTTCGCCTTTGGAAGAACACATAACCACAGGGACATTTTGGGTTTTTGGATCGGATTTTAACCGCCGACAAACTTCGTAGCCGTTCATCCGGGGCATGACAATATCCAACACCACTAAATCGGGAGGTGCTATTTGAATTGCCTCCAATGCTTCTAATCCGTCACTGGCATGAGTAACTGTTAGGCCAGTTGCTTTCAGGAGGTCTGTAATCATCTCCCTTTGCGCGATACTGTCTTCCACAATCAGAACTGTACTCATAAATGTCTATTTACCTCCTGATGTAGACGTTCCTGTTTGGAACATTCCCTGATTCCTCCGCAATGATTAACTGTATAAATTAATTTTATGTCTTCACTATTTTCCCTGAGATTGACGTTTCACTGAGTTAGCTGACTCTGTGATAACATCTTTTTACTCATCTTTTAGTAGATCAACAAATCTTCTATCTGTTTATATGCTTCATGGATGAGGGGGATGAGGGAGCAGGGAGCAGGGAGACAAGGAGGACAAGGGAGACAAGGGGGAATTATTGAATAGTCTCTTCCTTGTCTCCCCCCTCTTCCTTGTCTCCCTTGTCTCTTCTTCATGCCCTGTTTGGCCAATGCCCAATGCCCAATTTTCATTGGTTGTTGAGATATTTTTCTACGATCATGAGTAATTCAGTGTCTGTAAATGGTTTTGTTAAATAATCTGTTGCCCCGACCATACTAGCTTTGACTCGATCAATAAATCCATCTTTACCAGTAAGCATGATAATCGGTGTGAGCCGAAATGCTGTGGAATGTCGCAGCATAGCGCAAACCTCGTACCCTTCCAATTCCAACATGGCGATATCGCAGAAAATTAAATCTGGTTTGAGTTGAAAAACCAGACTCAGTGCCTCTAAGGGATTGGTGAGAACGATCGCTTCATAACCTTGTGCTTGTAAGATGGAATTTATAGTCTCACCGATGGCGATCGCATCGTCAATACATACTATCCGCCCTCTGTGTTTTCCCTTCAATTCCCAGTTGTCATTGTGGGTATCTGGTTGAGTTGTGACTGAATATACAAGTTGTAGCCAACTCTGTTGCACGTAAGGATATATTGCCTTAGCAACTGTCAAAATGTCTCGGTTGAGATAGCGAGCTAGTTGACGCAAGGATGTTTTACCATCAGCCCAATGTTGTAATTTCTCTACGGTTGCTTCTGGTAGCGAGGATTGTAGCTGAACTTTGTCAGATAGCACTGGCAATTGTTCGGGAGACTGAATGTGTGGATAGAGTTCCTTCCACTCTTGCACCTGCTTCGTAATTTTTGTAACAAATGGAGCAATCTCGAAAGTGTTTAATTGTGGGGCAAGTGCCGCACCTTGATGAAAAATGAAGTTTCCTTGGTGTAAACTCAGCAGATCAAACAGAGTTTCATGCACCAAGCCATGAATGATACTACCAGCTATCTTGGGGTTGATAATATTCCGCTCCAAAAGTGCCCACAGATAGGCATACTCTGGTGAGTCGGTTGATGGTAGAGAGGCAATTTGTTTGTCGGTGAGTCGCATCTCGACTCGATAATGACGTAAATAATCGTTAATTCTGGATAAATTACTCTCACCTTCTCGGCAATAGATTATTTGACCATTGAGGAAAAAAACGAACCAAGACTGTTGCTTGGGGCGATAAATACTTGCTCCCTCTCCACTTTGCTTGTTGTTATGGTGAGAGCTAGTAGCTCTCACCCATAGTTGTCCTGTTCGCTGTCCCAACTCAATCAATTGCAGGATACTGCAAATATCAATTTCACTTAAATTTCCCTGCATTTACCTAAAAAGAAGTATTGCTGAATTCTGAATTCTGAATTCAGTATTGATTATGGAGTATTGGCAAGATTTTTACCCTTCTCCTTGTTGGCATTAGGGAATAGATTCAGCTATAAAGCTTAATTTTTCGTAATACACTTGGACAAAGCTAGTGTTAACACGGAAGTCATCATCACTGTCATCAGTACAAAATATAAAGGCGCGACAAACTCGCTTTTATAAATATCAAGGCGTAACATATTGCGTCTATAGTTTTGTCTGTCTTGTTCTCCTAAACCTGGGTTCAGTGAGACAAGTTAACAGAATTATTTAAGGTATATCCCAAAACATGAACTTTAAGTGCATCAATAAAGGACTAACGGTGTGCTGTATTTAGCAGAAGTACAAAAACAGAAAGGTGGTTTACTCAGTGGCGGTGGCAAAACCGAATTGAAACTGCTAGCTTGTCAGCGAACTGACCAGAATTGGAGTACTGTGTCGGAAGAAGTGATTGCTGCTGAGGACGCAAGCAAATTAAATGATGGCGCTTTGGTACTGGTTGAACTGAATCCGAATCGTCAAGTGCAGCGAATTCAAGAAGCAGGACGGCCACTAGTCAATATTTTGCAGAATTTTTCCCGCCAATTGGAGAAATTTAAGCTCAAGGAAGATGAAATCGATCAGTGGAAACAGTCGTTAACGTTTCAGGCGCAAGAGTTGAATCGCCGTGAAATGGACATGGAAGTCCGCTCAGAACAGTTGCAAAACATGGAAGCGGAGTTGCAACAACTGGAGCAGCAAAAACAAGAAGTTGATACATCCCGCCAGGAAATTGAACGGTTACAAACAGAAGTTGAACGCAACCGCCTAGAATTGGAAGGCGCTTGGGAACATTTGCGGGGTGAGCAGCGCCGTCTAGAAGAACATCTTGCGGATTTTAAGCAGGGGACAGTTTTAGATGAAGAGCAAAGTCGGGTAATGAGTGAGTTACTCGATCGCTTATCTAGTCGCGTAGCTCCCACAGAAACAGTCAGAGAACACCTGCATCTGGCTTTTGAATTGGTGGAAAAGCAGCAGGGGACTCTAAACCCGCACTGGCAAAAACTAGAAGCAGAAAAAACTGCGATCGCACAACAGCAAGAAGAAGTGGAGCGGTTGTCACAAACATTTAGCGATCGCCAAAATGCATTGCAAGAAGCACAAAATACTCTAGTTCAGCAAACAGCCCAATTGCAGATAAATACAGCTGACCTGACCAGCAAGCAAGAGTATGCGCGGATAATCAAAGAGCAGTTACGAAACGCCGAAGAGTTATATCAACAAATTCACTCTTTAGCTGCAACATCTGGTGATGTAGTTCTCGGCCAGCAAGCTAATGTGGAAGCTTTGGATAAAATGTCTTTAGAAGAACTACAAAAGATAGTCCAAGACTTGCAGCATAAGCTGGAAATAGATGCTAGCTTTGTTCACGATCAAGAACAAGAACTGAAATATAAAGAAGAAGCTATAGAAGGGCTGCAAAATAAATTAAGCCAAGCATCTGACCAAGATCACATCAATTTGGAACTGGAATTAACGGATGAAAAAGACCTCTATCAGATGCTAAACTCCAGTTTGGTGGGGCAACGCCGCAATATGTTACAGCATCAGAAGTTTCTCAAGCAACACCAGGCTGTATTGCTACGGCGACAGGGACATACTGTTGTTGAGGAAGAAGAGGGTAATAAAGTTAATTTAGAACCGGTTCTGTTACAAATTGAAACCCAGCGACAACAATATTCGCAGGAAATCCAAAAGCTAGAACGTGAAATTGATCAAATCCGTTCTGGTATTGAGCTAAATCAGGGAATGATTGACAATCAAACTCACGATTTGGATGAAAAGCGCCAAGAACTGAAAGCGATCGAAGAAAATTTGCTGTCCCTGCGAAGAACATCTGCTGAATATTGTGGTCGAGTCAATCTTTATCAAGAAGCACTACAACCAATTCAGGATTCTCTTGATGGCTTACGGCAAAAGCTGCAAGGAATTGGAGAATCTTTGGATAAATTCCAGGAAACTGGTGATTATCAAGTCCAAGCGATCGCTCAGTTGCGTCATACTCTCCAAGGTTTAATGCCTCAGCCAGAATTATTAGCATCTTAACAATTTCTGGGGCTTTAGCCTAGCTAAAGCCCAACTACGAATTTAGTTATTATTCCATAAATAAACTAGATTCTACATGAAAAAACTCTCCCAGCTTACGCGCTTCTTCTGTATTTATTTTTTCTTGTCCATTTAAAATATTATCAACCAAATCTTCTGTTCCTAAAATCGCTACTAAATCATCTCTACTTCTCTCAGATTCTTCTAAAATAAATAACAACATAGATATAGGATTATTCTGCTGGTTTGGCTGATAATATTCTTGTTCAAATTTCTCAATTAAAGTAATTAATAACTGATAAAGTTCTTCTTCTTCGGGGGTGCGTTCTCGGTGCATTAAATCTTCCACTATCCCTAAAGCTTGCTCATTTTCAGCTTCACTTTTTATCAGCTTAGGAAGATAAACTGTTAATAATTCCTTGTATTTATCTGGATTAAAAGTAAGGGTCATCTTTCCAGTTCTCCTTATCGTACTCCGCATGGGTGAGGATATACTTAATATAAATTAACTGCCCTTCATAATCTATACTAGCAATTAAGCGATATTTATTTCCTTTAATATTGAAAACTGTAAAATTACCAACAGCTTCAGCTTTAGGAAAAACCTGCTGTACTTCAATTAAATTTGGCCATTTCGCTTTAGTGGCAACCTTATACCAATTGCTTAATGCTTCCTGACAATCTGCATGGTTTTCTGCATATTCTCTTAATATTCTAAAACTAATAATGTGCATCGTACCTGATAACAAAAAGCCTTTAAATAACTATTTAAAACAGATCCAATCGCCTTCTACTTGAGCGATCGCACCACCAGGAAATGGATCGGTTTGCGAACGGTTTGGCGCTGTAATTAAAGCCGTTAATTTCTCAATGTGTTCAAAACCAGGTGCGTGAGTCAATATTTGCTGCAATACCTGACGCATCGCCCGACGTTGCAACGCCAATGGCGCTTTCTGCAATACCCGACGATTTAACCTCAAGGGGAAAGCAAAGGGAGATGAGGAGGATGAGGAAGATATTTCTCCCTCATCTCCCCCACTTATCGCCTCTTCCCGCAACTCCTGTGCGGCTTTTTCCAAATATTCCACTTCGGCTTGGAGAAGTTCTGCTGTTTGGGCTAAGGCTGATTCTACTTGGGGGTTGAAATTTTCTCGCAAATATGGTATCAACTCTTGGCGGATACGGTTACGGGCGTATTGCAAATCTTGATTTGTGGAATCTTCCCAAATTGGTAATTTAAATTCTTGACAAAATTGCTCTGTTTGGGTGCGAGTAATTTCTAAAAGTGGACGCACTAGCATAATGCCTGTAATTAGGGTGCGTTGCCAAGTCAGGGCTTGTAAACCATCGGCACCAGTACCACGAATTAAATTGTAGAGGAGAGTTTCTGCGCGATCGCTAGCGGTGTGTCCGGTAACTATATACTGATAATTGTTTGACTGAGCGATCGCACTTAAAGCTTGATAGCGCCAATCCCGTGCAACAGCTTCACTATTTATAGGAGCGATCGCTGTTTCTAAATAAAAAGATATACCCCAAGTTTTAGCTAAGTTTTCAACGTGATGAGCATTAGCTTGGGAGTCAGAACGCCAGCGATGATCGCAGTGAGCAATACCTAAATCCCATCCCCATTTGGATTGTAAATCTAAAAGTAATTTTATTAAACACAGAGAATCTTGTCCGCCGGAAACAGCGATTAATAACCGCTGGTTGCGCTCAAATAAGTGGCGCGATCGCATTGTGCGATGGATTTTTGCATGTAGAGGAGTCCATACCATAAAGTAATTGATAATGATGCTTCTACATTGCTAATACCGTTTCAAATCGTAACTTTTTTTCAACGCAAAGGTACGCGGAGGTTTTCTAAAGATAATTCGCTACGTCCCAAGATAATTAGGTAACACAAAATAAATAATTTAGAAATCCTTTCTTCTTTGCGCCTTTGCGTGAGATAAAAATACTGTATAAATTCCCAGATAACCTTATGGCAGAAATTCAAATCGGAATCGAAGGCGAAGACGCACCAACAGCAGCCGAAGCATTGCTAGAAATTCCTGGAATATCGGGAAGCTATGAAGTTCCGACGCAAAGAGAGGGAACTCTAGCGGCGATCGCTACTATTATCGGGATTGTGGGTGGTGCTGCTGCTTTAGCTGAACAAATCCGCAAATGGTATCAAGAATGGCATAAATCCCATCCAGGAAAGCAATTTGATGTGGAAATTCTTGACCCTGATACTGGAAACAGGATTTTACTCGAAGAAGCTACTATAGAGGAAATCACGGAAATCCTCAAATCTCTTAGCAAATAAAGTGCAAACTATCCGCATTCAACTTCGGGAAAGTACGCAGGAAACAGTTGAACTCAGGTATTGGCTACCTCAAATAAAGCACTATGAATCACGTCGCCTGAAATTAGCAGAAATCGCTGATTTCCTCAAGCAAGGAGAACGAGATTACTATAAACTGCTGCCCAATTTACCAGGAATCGGGAAGCAGTTATTTTTTTGGTTGGATGGGGATGGACGCTGGTTGAGTCGGGGAATTGCTAACTGTCGCGGTGAGGGGTTGGTAATTGCCATTGATACTGAGCAAAAACTGGCACATCTACCTTGGGAAGTGCTGCATGATGGTCAGGATTTTTTGGTGAAGCGGGTTAATCCAGTGGTGTTACCTCTGCGCTGGATTGAGAAAGAAACAGAAGCGTTTTCTGTGGAAGCACGACAATTGCGAGTATTGTTTATGGCAACCGACCCGGAAGATGTGGAACCAAAGTTAGAGTTTGAACAGGAAGAGGCGAGAATTCTGGCTGATACGCGAGATTTTGCTGTAGATTTGCGGGTGGAAGAAAGCGGTTGCGTTAGCGAGTTGGGTAAGGTGTGGAGTCGCTATCTTGATGACTTTGATGTGTTTCACCTCACAGGACACGCCTCAATTAAAGATGAAGCACCTTACACGCCTTACTTTATCACTGAGACGGAAATCGGCGATCGCCACGAAACCACAGCCGCAGAACTGGCGGAAGTCTTCCGGTTTCGCTTTCCCAAATTGGTGTTTTTATCTGGGTGTCGGACTGGACAAGCACCAGATAAAGGGGCTGTCCCTTCTATGGCTGAGGCGCTTATTGCACAGGGGGCGAGGGCAGTTTTAAGTTGGGGGCGGCCTGTGGAAGATCGGACTGCTACAGCCGCCGCCGCGCACCTCTACGGGAAATTGGCAGCCGGATATCAATTAGCACAAGCACTCGCTAGCACTTACCAGCAGTTGTTTAAACAGAAAGTGGGTGACTGGCATTTGTTGCGGTTATATGTCCAGGGAGAATGTCCCGGTGCGTTGGTGGAACTGTTGGGAGATTTGCCACCCTCTGCGCCGGAACCTGCATACCAACAGTTTTTAGATCCCGATACCCAACAGGTGCGGGTGGCGAAACCCTCTGAGTTTGTTGGCAGACGGCGGACTTTGCAACGTTGTCTCAAAGCTATTCGCACTTCATTAGGGGTACTAATTCACGGACTGGGGGGTGTGGGTAAGAGTACTGTGACGGCGCGACTTCTGGAAAGGATGGTTGGCTATCACAGGCTGGTGAACTTTCGGCAACTGGATGAGGACAAACTGCTCAAAACCCTTGCGGAACAATGTACCTCGGAACGGGGGCATGAAATACTCAATGGCAAGTTACCGTTGATGCAGCGCCTCACCAAGTTTTTCACTGAAGGACTGAATACCAAAGAACAGCGCTTTGCCTTTGTGCTGGATGACTTTGAGGCTAATTTGGATTTACGCAATGGGGTTTATGTCTTGCAACCACAAGTTGTGGAGGTACTGCTGGCGTTGCTGAAGGCGATGCAAAGTTCCCAACTTCCCCACAAGGTAATTATTACCTGTCGCTACAATTTCACATTGTCGGAACTGGATAAACGTCTGTACCGCGAACCTCTGGGTGCTTTGGGTGGGGCAGATTTAATTAAAAAGTATAATCGTCTGGATTCGTTTAATGGCAGTTGGCAATTTCAGCCAGATTTGCCCGAACGTGCCAAAAAAGCAGCAGATGGAAATCCTCGGCTGTTGGAATGGTTAGATAAGATTTTGCAAAATTCCCCGAAGTCGCCAGAAGCCGAGAGGGGAGTTGAGATGATTCTGCAAAAGATGGCAGATAAGGAAAAGGAATTTCGTGAGGATATTTTGGCACAGGTATTGCTGAAGCAGCAAACTCCAGCTTTGCGTCTTATGCTGGGGAAGTTGTTGGTGTATGAGTTACCTGTTCCTCTAGCTGCTATTGACCCGATTTGTGAGGATATCTCAAGTTGGGAAAGTCATATTCAACGCGCTGAAATTTTGGGTTTGTTGGAAGTTACCCTCACCAACAACACAGAGAGGTTGTATCGTGTTCCCCGGATTTTGTCACCGTTGCTAGAGTTTCCAGAAAACCCCAAGGGTGAAGAGTTGTATAAACAAGCTGCACAAATTTTATATCGCCTGTGGTGGGAAGAGGCGGAAACTGCTACGGAAGCACAAAGTTTAGAAATTCATCGGTTGGTGTTGCTGGGGAAGGATGGAGAAATTGCGGGGAAAATAGCCTTCTCTTTAGCAAATAGCTGGAACAATCAAAGCCGATTTCGGGAATCAGTGCAACTGTGCAAATCTACCTTAGAACTCACTCCAGACTACCGCGTTTTACATGAAATAGCTCGCTCTCAAGCAAAACTCGGTGAAGTTGAACAAGCACAGCAGTATTATCAGCAAGCGCTTGAATTTTGTTTGGAAACAGACGAAACACAAAAAGCTGCAATTATTGCTAACTTAGCAGGTATCTATGGTAACAAAGGGGAAGTCGATGAAGCGATTGCACTCTGCAATCAGTCTTTAGAAATAACTGAACGCATTGGTGATGTCGAAGGCAAAGCGGTGACGTTGCACTGTCTGGCAGGTATCTACGCCGATAAAGGGAATGTGAATGAAGCGATCGCACTCTACAATCAATCTTTAGAAATAACTGAATGCATTGGTAATGTTCAAACCAAAGCGGCGACGTTGCACAATCTGGGACTTATCTACGCCAATAAAGGAGAAGTGGAGCAAGCGATTGCACTCTACAATCAGTCTTTGGAAATAGAAGAAGGCATTGGTGGTGTCGAAGGCAAAGCGGCGACGTTGCACAATCTGGGACTTATCTACGCTAAGAAAGGGGAAGTTAATCAAGCACTCGCACTCTACAATCAGTCTTTGGAAATAAAAGAACGCATTAGTCATGTCGAAGGCAAAGCGGCAACTTTAAGCTGTTTGGCAAGTATCTACGCCAACAAAGGAGAAGTGGATCAAGCGATCGCACTCTACAATCAGTCTTTGGAAATAACTAAACGCATTGGTTATGTCAAAGGTAAAGCAGCGACGTTGCACCAACTGGCAGGTATCTACGCCAAGAAAGGGGAAGTCGATCAAGCGATCAAACTCTACAAAGAGTCTCTGAAAATCAAAGAACGCATTGGAAATGTCCAAGACAAAATGGCAACGTTGCATGAACTGGGACGGATGTACGCCGACAAAGGGGAAGTCGATCAAGCGATCAAACTCTATAAGGAGTCTTTGGAAATAAATGAACGCATTGGAAATGTCCAAGGCAAAGCGGCGACGTTGCATGAACTGGGACGGATGTACGCCGATAAAGGGGATGTGGATGAAGCGATCGCACTCTACAATCAGTCTTTGGAAATAAAAGAACGCATTGGTAATGTCCAAGGTAAAGCGGTGACGTTGAACAATCTGGGAATGATCTACGCCAACAAAGGGGAAGTAGATGAAGCGATCGCACTCTACAATCAGTCTTTAGAAATAAATGAACGCATTGGTAATGTCCAAACCAAAGCGGTGACGTTGCACAATCTGGGAATGATCTACGCCAACAAAGGGGATGTGGATGAAGCGATCGCCCTCTACAATCAGTCTTTGGAAATAAGTGAACGCATTGGTGATGTCCAAAGCAAAGCGGTGACGTTGAACTATTTGGGAATAATCTACGCTAACAAAGGGGATGTGCATGAAGCGATCGCACTTTTCAATCAATCTTTGGAAATAAATGAACGCCTTGGTAATGTCCAAGGCAAAGCGGCGACGTTGAACAAACTGGGACTTATCTACGCTAACAAAGGGGAAGTGGATCAAGCGATCGCACTTTTCAATCAGTCTTTGGAAATATTTGAACGCATTGGTAATGTCCAAGACAAAGCGGCGACGTTGAACAATCTGGGATATATCTACGCCAACAAAGGGGAAGTGGATGAAGCGATCGCACTTTTCAATCAGTCTTTGGAAATATTTGAACGCATTGGTAATGTCAAAGGCAAAGCAATGACTCTGTGGTGGTTAGGGCATTTGGCAGAACAGCAGGGTGAATACAGTGACATACTCCTACACTGACTGAGTACAGTACAGGCTTCTCAGCGACTCCCGGTATCCCGTTGGACATTAACTGAGCTTTGTTTAGACTGCACGGGATGCCCCACCGCACAGTTGAACAAGTACAAAAAGTATGTTCTACCTTAGTACCGCTAGAATTTTACCCATTCACGGAGACGACACAAAAATGTCTATTCTTGAGTGGAACCCCATATTCTAGATTGTCTAGGTTTAGTGTACGACCAGCATTTTCGGCTTTGTCTGTACTTATTTATAGTACCATTAATCGTCAGGGTTAGCGCGTCTCAAAGCCTATTGACAAGAGGACTTGCCTGATCAGCAATCTTTGTTGGAAACAAAGTGACACCATCCGAGGTAGGGTAAGATTTAATTC